>JAYORG010000010.1:0-64339 GCA_038123275.1 Rickettsiales bacterium
TATTTATAAGGGTTTAAAGCCTGTTTGGGTCGTCCTTTAAATTTCGAACTTTTGCTTTTGTTCAGAGTGAGTGAATCCAATTGCAAACTTTTTTACCAAAGAATAATTAATTGAAAACTATCTTAATCATCTTCATTTTCTATCAAGGTTTTATCGCTATTTTCTAAAAAATTATCCTTAGAAATAACTGATCTTCCAAGCTCTTTTTCAGTATCAATCCTAGCATTTTTTGCAACATTACCACCTCTTTTGGCTACTTGTTTATTTTTGTTAAAATTATCAGGTTTTTCTTTTTTGGAAATTTCAGTTGTCACCTTTTCTCCAAGCATAGTAAAAATTAACTCAAAATCTGTCATATGATCACGAAGATTCTGATTAGGCTTAGTAAGGCTTTTATGTTTTTTATATTCAGATGGTGTCATGCCAAAAGTAGCCCTAGAAATTTCTGCTGTCAAAATAGCAAAGTCTTTTTCATGTTCAATTCCTCGTTCTTTCCATTCATCAGTTAAATTTTGTCTAATTGCAATACCACGAAGCCTTTTATCAATCCAATCTTTAGAATAGCCTTTTTGTTCATAAATATTTTTCATTCTTTCTTGAGCTAATTCTGGATCTTCAATTTCTTGAATTCTTTCATATCCAACCTTAGCTAACCACCTTTTAAAAGGTTCTGCATTTTTCGATGGGATTGATTGAATAATACGAAACATAGTTTCTGTATTGGCGCAATCAGTTGCATATTTTTTGCCATCTGAAGCTTCTAATTTCAGTGCGTGACAATTTGTCACGACCTCACTTCCTTCATCAATTTTTAACCTTTGTTTTAACTTTCTCCAATATGCACCGGCATCCTTACTTTCAGTTAAAACTTCCACCACATCGACAACAGAAAACCACCATTGATTTTCATGCCATATTCTACGGATTTTTTGGTTTTGAAATGTGATTAATTTATTTTTCATAAAATTTTTTAACTATTATTTATTAAATTCAGAAAATTTCGTCACTTTTGCCGATATTACAGACTGAGCATAAAGTTTGTAAATTTTCTGTCTCTGTTTCTCCTCCTTTTGACCAAGGCTTTATATGATCGACATGCAGAGTTACTGACGAGTCTTTGGCTGGGCTAGCTCCACACATACGGCATATACAATTATCTTTAATCAAGATTTTTGCTCTCAAGCGCCAATTAATTTTTCTTGGAGTCCTTCGTTTTTCAAAGCTAATGGGCATTGTTTGTTGTTCATCGACATTACCAATTCTTTCTTCTGGATCTTCAATATATTGAGAAAATGCAACTAAAGCTTTATTCCAAGAGCCAAATCTTTTTTCATAAACACCTAAGGAGAATTTTGATATATTATTTAACTCTGATATTTCCCTTCCAACTGGCTGCCTACCAATAGCTTGCCATACATTTGTCAAATTTTCAAAAAGCTCTTCGTTTGGAATATTTAATCTATTACTTATGCCAAGATCAGCAATTTCCAGTGCATTATTCCATGATCCAAACTTACGCCTAATGGTATTTACACCAAATTGACCATACTCTGCATATTGTATTGCTGTAATTTTTTGTGATTCTAATTTTTCTGAAACTCTTTTTAAATCTTCGATCAAGCGATCCTCTGAAATATTTCGTTCTCGTAGCTTAATTTTAAAGTTTGTACCCTGAGAATATAGCTTACTCATATTTATTTGCTGTTAATATCCTAAATAAAAAGCTCTTTGAAATAATTCTCTATTCTCTGCTTGGGATACACCATTGTAAACCCAATAAAACAAAGGATTAGTGAACTTTATTAGGCGCTAATTTTAATAATATTCTCCAAAAATTCAATATTTTAAATTAGAAGCTGCGAGATTCTCCTAGAAAGTTAACCTCCGTTTTAGACAAAGTTAGGAGTTATAAGAAATTATGAGGGCAGATGAGTAAAGGATTTGTTAGTAAAGATGAGTAATCTTTAGTAAACGAGAGTAGTTGTGAGTACTCCATAGTAACTCTGAGTAATGGCGGACAGAGTGAGATTCGAACTCACGGTACGCTTGCACGCACGGCAGTTTTCAAGACTGCTGCCTTAAACCACTCGGCCATCTGTCCATAACAATAAATAAAACCTACGGCAAGTTAGCTACTCAATATTCAAATAAGTAACTTAAGGGATGAATCTTACGATTCATGCCCGTAAATCCTAAAAACAATTAATAATTGTTTTTTTGACGGATTTACCTTAAGCCATCTGTCCGTATTGAAGGTTCTAGATACTAATTTTGGCTAATTAAAATTCAAGTAATTAAGTTGAAGGTTATGTAGAATTTGCCTATTTTTTATAAATTTTACTAAAATTAGTAAAAATATTAAAATTACCAAAACTTGTTAATCCTTGATAGTGCTGAGTTAGATAATTTTCAGTTTTTAAAAACAAATTGTGCTCACTGAGCCTAACTTGTTTTTAAAAAGAGGTATTTTTGTTAAATTTAACCATTATTTAAGGTTATTTTTAAATTTATTGCTCATCTTTCCAGCCAACTTTCTTTAGGAAGTCTTGATATCCTCCTTCAAAAACAGACACTTCATCATTATCAAAAATTATTAACCTATTAGCAATTTCTTTTAAGAAATATTCACTGTGAGTTACCATTACAATTGCTCCTTCAAAGGTTTTAATGGCATTTAATAAAGATTCGCACGAATCAAGATCCAAATGGTTTGTCGGCTCATCGAGTAGCAATAAATTAGATGGTTTTAATAAAATTTTACCAAGCATAACTCGACTTTTTTCACCACCAGATAAAACTTCTATTTTTTTGTTAGATAAACTGCCAGAAAACATCATATTGCCACAAACTTTTCTTACATTTGTTTGATTAACATTGGGTGCGGTTTTTTGCATTTCTTCGTAAATACTTAATTTTGGATTAAGGCGATCAATATTCATCTGTCCAAAATAGCCAATATTGGTTTTATTTAAAATTTTATTATTTCCTTCCAAAGGAGTTAAATCTTTAGTCATTAATTTAAGTAAAGTTGACTTACCTTTACCATTTTTACCAATAATACAAATTTTATCTTCGCAACCAACTTTAACTGAAAATTTCTTAATTAAAATTTCATGTTGGTCGTAGCCAAATGTAACTTTATTAGTTTCAATTAATGCTTCTCTAGTATTGGCTGCTTCATAATTAAATTTAAAATCAAGTGTAGCAATATTAGCTAGCTTTTCTTTTTGGCCTTGTTTCTCTAGCATTTTTATCTTTGATTGAGCTCTACTAGCAATGCTGGCCTTAGAGCCAAAACGATTAATCCATTCTTGAGTTTTTTGTCTTTGTTTGTCTTGATTAATACGAGTTTTTTCATAAATTTCTTCTTCAGCTAATATTTTTTCCATGACATTTTTGGTAGATCCTGGAGTTTTTTTGAAGATGCCTCGATGAATATTTAAAGTATGAGTAATGACGCTATCCATAAAATCTCTGTCATGAGTAATTAAAATTAACTCACAATCCCAATCTTTTAAAAATCTTTTCAACCAACGAACTGAGTGAATATCAAGATAGTTTGTTGGTTCGTCAAGTAAAAGCATATTTGGTTCCATAAGTAGTAATTTAGCCAAATTAATTTTTACTTGATAGCCTCCAGAAAATTCACTAGGGTTTCTAAGCATTTCTTCGCTAGAAAACCCAAGACCCATTAAAATTTCTTCTCCCTTGTACACTTCATACTCGCGCTCTTCAGGTAGCACGCTACACACTTCATCCACAACAGAGTTATGGGTAAATTTAATATGTTGTTGTAAATGCCCAATTCTGTATCCAGTTGGTATTTCAATTACGCCATGATCTGGTTCTATTTCTCCTAGAATTAATTTTAAGAAAGTACTTTTTCCGCTACCATTGCGCCCAATAAATCCAACTTTTTCACCTCTATTAAAAGTTACGTTAACATCTTCAAAAAGCTGCTCACCAGAAAAGGCCAGGGCTAAATTTTTTACTTTAATCATCGTTTTTTCTTAACTGAAAATTTTTTGGTTTTATTTTTTTTAAAATCTGGATCAAATTTGCGCTTTTTCTTCTTAAAAGAAAATCTTTTAGGCTTTTTATCATCATCAGATTTTTGTTGATTTTTGTTAGGTTTCTTTTTTCTATTTAAAGGTTTTGTTTGTTGTATAGTTGCTTTAACTCCATGAAAAGGATGGGTTTCATCTCTGGGTATTTTGTATTTAATAGTTTTTTCAACTGCCTTTAAAAGATCGCGTTCTAAATTATCGCAAAATGTAATGGCAATCCCTTCTTTTCCAGCTCTAGCGGTGCGGCCAATTCTGTGTACATAACTTTCAGGGTCATGTGGTAAATCGTAGT
This sequence comes from Rickettsiales bacterium, assembly GCA_038123275.1. Lineage (GTDB taxonomy): Bacteria > Pseudomonadota > Alphaproteobacteria > Rickettsiales > UBA1997 > CAJQHT01. The sequence goes on from JAYORG010000010.1 coordinate 4,360, forward strand.
TAATAACATGAGAGATATTTGCAACATCAATGCCACGAGCAGCAATATCAGTTGCTACTAAAACATTAATTTTACCTTTTCTAAAAGAGTCTAGGGCCTTTTCTCGTGCCAATTGTGATTTATTGCCATGTATTGCAGCAGCTGAAATTGATTCTTTTTCTAAGTTTCTAACAATCTTATTGGCGCCATGTTTTGTTTTACTAAAGACTAAAACCGATTTAGCATTTTCTTGCTCTAAAATTGATTTTAATAATAAAGGTTTATTACCTTTTTCAACCATGTTAACCTTTTGATCAATTTTTTGTACAGTGGTTGCTTGTGGGGTTATCTCAACTTTTATTGGATTATTTAAAATTGCATTAGCAAGATTAGCAATGTCTTTAGGCATTGTTGCTGAGAAGAGTAGGGTTTGTCTTGATTTTGGTAATCGAGTAATAATTTTTTTAATATCATTAATAAAGCCCATATCTAGCATTCTGTCAGCTTCATCAAGTACAAAAATTTCAATTTGAGACAGTCTAATATGGCCTTGATTCATTAAATCTAATAAACGACCAGGAGTTGCAATAACAATATCAGAACCTTTTTTGATGGCTTTGATTTGGTTATTAATATTTACTCCGCCAAATATTACTTCATGTCTTAAGGCTAGACCTTGACCGTATCGCCTAATATTATCGGCTATTTGCGAGGCTAATTCTCTGGTTGGTGTTAAAATTAAAGTTCTAATATTATTAGATCTAACCTGGTTATTGCTTTTGGATAAGTTATCTAAGATAGGCAAAGAAAATGCTGCAGTTTTGCCGGTACCAGTTTGTGCAATTCCAAGTAAATCTTTTCCTTTTAATAAATGTGGAATCGATTCTATTTGTATTGGAGTTGGATCTACATAGCCTTTTTTATTTAAGGCATTAAGAATTTTATTGCTTAAATTTAATTTTTTAAAATCTGACATTTTTATTGTAACTAGTTCTAGTAGAATAACTCTAATAGGTAAATTATCTATTTACTAGATATTTTTTATTTACTTCTTTTGGATTTTATGTTATGATAAAATTTGCTCTTTAATTATTTAAAAGTTTTTATGATAGATAATGAGAAGATCAAAGATGAACATGCTAAGGAATTTATCAAACATCCTGTGCGTTGGGCTCTTGGTACAGTTATTGTTTGCTTAATAATTCTTTTATTAACTTTAATGATTCCAAATCCTCCTGGCAAGAATGAGTCTGCAAAGCATTTACGTGAAGGATCTAATCTTTTAATTAGATCTACTAGCCCTTATCTTTTAAGGCATGCTAAAAATCCGGTAGATTGGTACCCATGGGGAGAAGAGGCTTTTATTGAGGCTCGCAAAACAAATAAGCCAATATTAATTTCAATTGGTTATTCTACTTGTTATTGGTGTCATGTTATGGAAAGGCAGGTATTTAAAGACAAAAAGATTGCTAAATTAATGAATGATTCATTTGTTAATGTTAAAGTTGACAGAGAGGAGAGACCAGATATTGATGCAATTTACATGGCAGCAACGCAGGTAATAAAAGGTAGAAATGGTTGGCCAAATAATGTATTTGCTACTCCTGATTTAAAGCCATTTTTTGCTGAAACATACGTGTCTCCTGAGAAATTTAAGTTTTTAATTAAAAGCATCAGTGAAGATTGGAATAAAAAGCAAGAAAAAACAAAAAAGCAGGCTGATAAAATTAGTGATCTATTAGTAGGTTTTAAATTTCAGGGAAATCTTAATGCTCAAGATATTACATCAAAGCCATTAGTTAAGTCTTTATTTACAGAATTTTCTAATCATTATGATGAAAAATTTGGTGGATTTTATCAAGCGCCAAAATTTCCAAATGAAAATATATTATTATTTTTGTTGTCATATTATAAATCTCAAGACAATGAAAGAGCTTTAATTATAGCAGAAGATACTCTCGATAAGATGGCTAAGGGAGGTATACATGACCATGTTGGTGGGGGTTTTCATCGTTATTCTGTAGATGATAGATGGCATGTTCCTGATTTTAAGAAAATGCTTTATAATCAAGCTTTACTTAGTCTTTCTTACCTAAATCTTTATAAAATATCAGGCTCACCAATTCATAAAGATGTTGCACAAAAAACATATGATTATGTTTTAGAGTTAATGACTCACAAACAAGGTGGTTTTTATAGTGCTTTTGCAGCCGAAACTAATGAAATAGAGGGAGAATATTACGCTTGGACAAGAGAGGAGTTAGAGTTATCTTTAGGAAAAGATCAATTAGAGTGGTTTGATAAATATTATGATTTAGTAGACATTCCAGAGATTCAAGGACATAAAAATACTGATGGAAAAATTTTATATTTAAGGAAAGACTTCCCTAAAAAGGAGATGTGGAGAAATTGGGAGATTATGAAAATTTTATCATTAAAACGTTTTAAACGTCAGTTGCCAGATCTTTATGATAAGGTTATTACGGCTTGGAATGGTTTAATGATAAATTCTTTTGCTAATGCTGGTTTGGCTTTAAATAAGCAAAAATATATCTCTGCTGCCCAAAGAGCCGCAGATTTTATATTATCTAATTTACGTCAAAATAATGGTAATTTATACAGAATATGGCGAAATGGAGAAGTTAATACAAGCGCCTTTTTTGAAGATTATGCTTTTATGGTTCAAGGTTTAGTATCTCTTTATAAAGCTACATTAAATGATAAATATTTAGAAGAAGCAGAATCATTAATAATAAAATCTAGAGATCTATTCTGGGACAATAAGAATGGTGGTTATTATTTTTCTGATGGTAGTGAAAAATTATTAGTTAGAATTAAAAATGCACAAGATTCTAGAATTCCTTCTGGAAATGCTGTTATGTTGCATGCTTTTCTTGATCTGTATGTAATAACTAGTGAAGAAAAGTGGAAAAATCAGGCAAAAGAAATTCTAGAAAGCTTTACTATTGCTATGGAAAAAAATCCAATAGGTTACACACATATGATTCACGGATTAATGCGTTATAATAATATTTATGCTGAAATTACAACAAATGTTAATATTAAAGATACTGCAAAAGAAGATAGCGGATTAGGCAAGGAAGATAATAATCATGTAAAGGTTTTTGTGCCTAAAAAATTTATTTCCAAGGAGGGAAATGGAATATTTAAATTAATGGTAAAAGTTAACATTGGAAAAGATTGGCATGTTAATGCCAATCCTCCAACAATGGATTTCTTAATTCCAACTTCAATTGATGTGCGTTCTAGCCAAGGAAAAGTAGAAATAAAAAATATTGAATATCCAGCTTCAAAAAAAGTTGATACTCCTTTAGGTGTTATTGATGTTTATGATGGAGATCTTTCTATTCCTGTGACCATATTTTTGGAGAGTAATAATGTAAAGAATATTAGAGTTTTAACCCGTACTCAAGCTTGCAAGGGTGCTGTTTGTTTATTGCCATCAGATCAGGTTACTTTAGTTACTCTTGACAGAAGTTAACATGACCCATTTTTCTGCCATTTTTAATTTCTTTTTTATTATAAATATGAAGTTTGGCATTGGGATTTTTTAAATACTTAGATATATCTTTAACATCATTGCCAATTAAATTTTTCATTTTACCATGAGAAATAAATTTATTATTTCCAAATGGCAAGTCAGATATTGCTCTAATTAATTGTTCAAATTGAGAGGTCATAGATCCATCCATAGAAAAATGACCAGAATTATGTGGCCTTGGAGCTAGTTCATTAACTAATAATTCACCGTTATTAAGTACAAAAAATTCAATTGCAATAATTCCAACTAAGTCTAATTCCTTAGCTATTTTAGTGGCTATTTTTTGAGATTTTATCTTAATTTGTTTACTAATTTGTGCCGGATAAATGCTCTCATCTAAAATACCATTTTTATGAATATTAGTAAGAGGGTCATAACAGGATACTTCTCCTATTTTATTTCTGGCAATTAAAATAGAAATTTCTTGTTCAAAATTAACAAATTCTTCTAGAATTAACGGATTATTTTGATTTTGTTTCAATATTTTTTCCAAGTCACTATTTTTATTTAAAACAAATTGTCCTTTACCATCATACCCCAAAGTTGCAGTTTTAAGAATGGCTTTAAAATTAAAGTTTTCTAGGCCTGATCTTAAATCTTGAATTGATTTAATTTCTAGAAAATTAGTTACTTTAATATCATTTGTTTTTAGAAAGTTTTTTTCCAAAAGGCGATTTTGGGTGATTTTTAGAATATCAGCACTGGGAAATGTTGGAATTTTCTTTGAAACATATTCTATGGTATCAGTCGGAATATTTTCAAATTCTAAAGTAGCAATATCTACATATTGAATAAATTCATCTAAAGCTTTTTTATCGTCATAATCTGCAATAAAAGTTTTATTAGTAACAAAACTAGCAACTGAATCTTTTTGAGGGCAAAATATTGCAGTTTTAAAACCTAATTTATGAGCTTCAAAACATGTCATTCTTCCAAGCTGTCCACCGCCAAAAATGCCAATTATTTTATTTGTCATTTTAATTATTAATTGATATAATAATATTTGTAATAATGTACAAATATGTATAAATAATTTATTAAAAAAATCAATGAATAAAGAAATTTCACCAAAATTATTAGAAATTTTGGTTTGTCCTAAGAGTAAGAAGCCATTGGTTTATGATAAAAAAAATCAAGAATTAATTTGTAAAGATTCTAAGCTGGCTTATAAAATTAAAGATGGCATTCCAATAATGTTAATTGACGAGGCTAGAAAATTAGATGATTAAATATCTTTTGAACAGGTTCTTAATAATAACATTCTTTTTTACTGCATCATGTCATTCTATTCTTGTTGTTGAAAATCGTATTAAATATGCTGATAACTTAGTTAAAGATAGTGGCTTTGTTAAAAAAAATATCAAAACTGACAATTTTTACCTATCTTCTTATCAGAAAATATCAAATTTAAAAAATAAAACTCTAAATATATATATTGAAGGTGATGGTTTTTCTTGGAAAAGTAGGTATGAATTATCAAGAAATCCAACACCAATTAATCCTGTTGCGTTAAAATTAGCTCTTAAAGATCAAGCAGATAATATTATTTACTTAGCTAGACCATGTCAGTTTAGTGATTTTAAAATTGATATAAATTGTTCTAATGAAGAATTTTGGTCAAGGGCTAGGTTTTCCAATAAGGTTATTCAATCAACTAATCAGGCTATTGAGGACATAAAACAAAAATATGGCTTTAAAACAATAAATTTATTTGGGTTTTCTGGTGGTGGAGCAGTGGCTGTTTTAGTTGCCTCTAGAAGAGATGATGTAGGTTCCATTAAAACAGTTGCAGCTAATTTAGATCACGATAATTTAACAAAAATTCATAAAACCACTCCTTTAAATCAATCTTTAAATCCAATTAATTTTGCCAATAAGCTGTATAAAATTGATCAAATTCACATTGCAGGCTTTCAAGATAAGACAGTACCTCATTTGATTATTGAATCTTTTGTTAATAAAGTTAATAATTATGTAAAGGATAGTAATAAGGTTGCATGTATAAAAATAATTACAAAAGCTGATCATGAATATGAAGATTGGCCAAAAGTTTGGGCTAATATTGTTAATAAAAAAGTTACTTGCCATAATTAAAAGGAACATAGCACTTATTTGTTTAATTGTTATTTTTGGCGTTTGGGTTTTTCTTAACATGCATCCCAGTTATGATACAGTTTTAGAAGGTTTAGAAAATCAAAATAATATTTTAGAAAAAGAAGTTTCAGGGGTTGCTAAGGTTTTAGATGGAGATTCCATAATGTTATCAAATCTTTATGAAGTAAGATTAATAGACATTGATGCCCCTGAATATAATCAAACATGCTTTGATAAAAAAAATCATGAGTATTTTTGTGGTAAAATATCAGCTAGTTTCTTAAAAAACCTGGTTCATGGAAAAGAATTAATTTGTAAATATATGAAAAAAGATGTTTATGATCGTTTTTTAGGTAGATGTTTTTTAGGAGAAAAAAATATTAATAGTGAGTTAATAAAAAATGGCATGGCCATAATATATTCTTTTAATAAAATAAATAAAGATTTGCAAAATTTTGAAGATGAAGCTAAGATTGCCAAAATTGGTGTTTGGCAAGGCCCATTTTTGGAGCCAAGAAAATATCGAAGGAACTTACGTAAGGGTATTAAATAGTTGTTATTATTTAGCATAATTACTCTTTAAAGGGCCAATAAATATAGCTTTTAGTTCACTTTTGTAAGTTGTTCTAATTGTAAAAAATTAATAAATAAAAAAGTAAAAAATTATGAAAAAATGGAGTATTTGCAATGGACAAAGATGTAAATTTGTCTCTTCAATATTGATATTATGTCTACTTATGGCAACTATTGATTCAATATTATGTGGTATTTTTCTGTGGAGTGATGAATATGTTAAAATTAGTAATTTATGGCGCACAAGGGGTGGAATATTAAAACATTTACCATTGGGTATAGTTGTTTATTTGATACTGGCCACAACTATTGTAGTGTTGTTTAGAGATTTTGTTGTAAAAGCAAACAAAAAAGTAGTATTAATTGACTTTTTAAAGGCAGGATTATTGATTGGCTTGCTGATAGGAACTATATTTTTAGGTTTTTATGTAATACTTCCAATTGCACTTAATCTAGTTTCTGTGTGGTTTGCAAGTAGTATAATATTTGGTATATTAGCTGGGTATATATTATATTTTTTCAATAAATAACTAAATTTTTACTTATTTTTATTATTAATAATTAAATTAAAGTAATATGAAAAAGAAAAGTAGTAGCACAAAAAAATGTTCTTGTCCAATAGTTACAACAGTGGCTTTGGCCATAACCTTATTTGTTTTTGATTCTATATTTCATGGGGTTTTGTTAGAAAAATCTTATATGCAAACAGCTAGTTTATGGCGTTCTAAACAAGATATGGGAGACTATCTATTCTTTAATATTGCTATGTACCTAATATCATCTGGGTTAATTGTGGCTATATTCAAGCAATTTATTCTTAATTTAAATAAAAAAGAGTTATTAAATAATTGTTTTAAAGGCGGTTTGTTGTTGGGTTTTCTAGTTGGAACTGTTCTTTTAGGGTTTTACGCTTATATGCCAATTAGTCTTGATCTAGCTATTGCATGGTTTTTTGCTGGTGTAGCTCATGGTGTTTTAATTGCTGTAATATTATACCTTTTTAATAAAAATAAGTAACATACAAATTACTAAAGAAGATAATTTTGCATAAGCTCTAATTAATATATAATCAGAGCTTATGAAAAAATAATAACTGCTATTCTAGTATATTTATTCCCTAAGACTTACTAAATTAGTTTTTAGTTCACTTTTTGCATAAGTTCTAAGAATAAAACATTTAAACTATTAACTAGTAAATATGTCAACGCAATCTAAGTTAAACATAGCAATAATTGGCGCTTCAGGCTATACTGGTATCGAATTAATTCGTATATTATTAAATCACAAAGAGGCGACAATCAGTAATTTAGTGGCATCTAGCAATGCCGGTAAAGAAATAAAAGATATTTATTCTCATCTATCAAATTTTAATTTACCCAAATTAGAAAGTTTGCAGGATGTTGATTTTTTAAAGGTAGATTTAGTTTTTTGCTGCCTTCCTCATACCACGAGTCAAAAAATTATTAAAGATCTTTTAAGTGATAAAAAGTTAAATCACTTAAAAATTATTGATTTATCAGCTGACTTTAGGATTAATGATGTTAAAGATTATAAAGATTGGTACAATAATGAGCATATAGCCCCTGATTTACAGGAAATAGCAACTTATGGCTTAAGCGAATTTAATAAAAATAATATTAAAAAATCTCGTTTAGTTGCTTGTCCTGGATGTTATCCAACTAGTGCTCTTATTCCCCTTATCCCTCTTTTAGAGTCCAACTTAATTGACAAAGACAATATTATAATCGATGCTAAATCAGCCATTAGTGGAGCAGGGCGTTCTTTAAAAGAAAATTTATTATTTAGCGAAGTAAATGAAGGTGTAAAAGCGTATAATATAGGCAATCATCGTCACTTAATTGAAATTGAACAAGAACTAAAAAAAGCTGCTAAAGATAATCTAAAAATTAGTTTTACACCACATTTGGTACCAATGAATCGAGGAATTATCTCAACAATTTATGTTAACCTAAAAGATAAATTTACATTGGATAATGCTAAAAACTTGCTTGAAACTCGTTTTATGGATGAATATTTTGTAGAATTAAGCGATAATTATCCTTGCACAAAAGATGTTTTTGCTACTAATTTTTGTAAAATTGCTATTTTTAAATCTCGTATTAAAAATCAATTAGTAATAATTAGTGTTATTGACAATTTAACCAAAGGGTCTTCAGGTCAAGCTGTACAAAATATGAATATTATGTTTGGCTTTGATGAAAGAGAAGGTTTGGATTTACTTCCTGTTTTTCCTTAATAACTATGACAACAATTTTTGCTCCAATTACAGCTATTTCTAGTAGTGCTGTTGCTATCATCAGAATTTCTGGCCCCAAATGCTTAGAATCTTTAAAATATTTAGGAGTAAAACAAAAGCTACAAGATAGAAAAGCAACTTTATGTAAGATATTTGATCCAAAGAGCAAAGATGAAATTGATCAAGCTTTAATTACCTATTTTAAATCTCCAAATAGTTTTACTGGCCAAGATGTTGTTGAAATAAACATTCATGGTTCTACCTACATAATTGAAAAAATTATGACTATTTTAGGAGAAATTAACGATGTTAGATTAGCTAATCCAGGAGAATTTAGTAAAATTGCCTTTTTCAATGGTAAAATGGATTTAATTCAAGCTGAAGCTATTTCTGACTTAATTAACAGCGAAACTAAAGAACAGCATCGTCAAGCTACAAGGCAAATGAATGGCGACTTAAGTCAAATTTATGATAAGTGGAGATCAGATTTAATTGCTATTATGGCTAATTTGGAGGCTTTTATTGATTTTCCCGATGAAGATTTGCCAAAAAACATCATTGACGATTTAGAAAATAAGGTAAATATCTTAAAATTAGAGATTTTAAGCCATTTAGATGATAATAAGGCTGGTTTAAAGATACGTAATGGGCTTTCCTTAGCTATTATTGGTCAAGTCAATGCTGGAAAATCTAGTTTAATAAATTATTTAACCAAAAGTGATGCTGCAATTGTTACCGACATAGCTGGAACCACCAGAGATATAGTCGAAGTACATCTAGAAATTGCAGGATTAAAGGTAATTATTGCTGATACAGCTGGAATTAGAGAAACTAGTGACTTAGTTGAAAAAGAAGGGATAAAGAGGTCTTTGAAAAAGGCCAATGAATCTGATTTAAAAATTTTAGTGATAGATGGCAATAATTTTGCTGATTTTAAGCAAGATAATTTAAAATTATTAGATAATGATTCTTTAATAGTTATAAATAAGGCGGATTTAAAAGATATTAAAATTCCATTATATTTAGAAAAATTTAAACCAATTATAGTTTCAATAACTAAAAAAATTAATTTAGATCAATTAATTAAAGAGCTAGAAAAAAAAGTAAAAAAAATGGCATTACCAAGCTCAAATCCTTTAATAACAAGGGCCAGGTACAAAGAGTCTTTAGAGCTTGCAATTAATAATTTAGAAGAATTTTCTCTTACAAAGGATATCGAATTAGCCAGCGAAGATCTTAGAATGGCTATTTATGATATTGGAAAAATTACCGGAAGAGTTGATATTGATGATATTTTAGATGTAATATTTTCTGGTTTTTGCATTGGCAAGTAATTGTGTAAGCATTTAATTATAAAGTTTTTTAATTTATTCCTTGCTCATAAGCAAGAAATACTGTATAATACAGGCTAATTTATTAATATTATTAATGATTTACGTAAAATTAAGTCAAAATTTGGCCTTTTTAGGTTAGGTTGGCTACTTATTACTGCGTTTATCCTATTCTTAATTTAAATATGCGCTACATCGACTCCACTTCTATAGGAGCTGTATCAAAAATGTTAAGTAGAACCACAACTAGCACTTTACCTAAAGGGTCGGGTGTGTTCTCTTTATTATTTGGCGCTGCTGGTCTTAAATATATGTCCAAGGCCAAGAGAAAAAAGATAGCTAGAAGACGTTTTCGTATGTTTGTTGACAACATTATTATGCATCATAAAAGACTTCATGATAGAAATAGAGAAATTACCATTAATCTTGCTAGAAGAAAAATGTTGCAAAAAGATGAAGATAGAAAAAAAAGCAAAAAAGCATTAGCACTTAAAAATAAAAATAAATGGCGTGATAAATATGCAAAACATAGCAGAGCCGTAGAGTTAAAAGAAAGAATTAATGCTAGAAGAATTAGAGCTAAAAGCAGTTGGGCTGCTTTAATTGACGAACAAAGGGCTAGAGAAGGTAATATTTAACTCACATGGTTGTAATGAATTACACTACATGCAGGCATAAAATTAATACATATAAATCGCTAATTTTTTAAGATAAAAACCTTCTTGTTTAATACTCAACTTTAAGAAAATATAATCCACAGGCAGGAGCATTAGGTCCTGATTTAGTTCTATCTTTTAACTTTATAATATTTTCCACTTCTTCTGGTTTAATTTTACCTCTTCCTGCTAGATAAATTGTTCCCACAATATTTCTAACCATATGATGTAAAAAAGATTTAGCTGATACTTCAAAAATTATTAAATCATTATTTTTTTCTATTTTAATATCGTTTATAGTTCTAATTGGGCTTCTAGTTTGACACTCACTATCTCTAAAGCTGCTAAAATCATGTTTGCCAATTAGATATTTACTGGCCTTTTTCATTTTTTCTAAATCCAAATCTTGAGGAATATGCCATACACGGTTTTTATTTAGAGTTAATTTGGCTTTACGATTTAATATTTTATACTGGTAATAGCGCATTTTAGCGTGAAAGCGGCTATTGAAATCATCATCAACTATTTTACATCCAACAATGGCAATATTATTATCATAACCAATATTTTGATTAATTGACATCATCATTTCAAAGTCACTTAAATTTTTTTCTAAATCAAAATGAGCAACTTGGCCAAAAGCATGTACTCCAGCATCAGTTCTACCTGATCCAAAAATTTCTATTGTTTCTTTGAACGACTTAAATAAAGCTTTTTGTATTATTTCTTGAATAGTAACCTGATCAGGCTGCTTTTGCCACCCAGCATAGTTAGTGCCATCATATTCTATCTCTATTTTATATCTTGGCATTTTTTTTTATTTTATCATGACTTGTATTATATTAACATTGCTTTTGTTGCATCCTGGCTTCGCCACTTCAACAAGGGATCAAAGTAAACATTGATCCCATCTCGTCACGAGGCGGTGTTATAAAGCCCTGGCCGTTTACAGTTACCAGTCATGTAGTACCAGTTACCTGTCATGCTGAACTTAGAAAATGTTAGGATTACCACGTAATCCTTACAGTTTCTTACGTGAAGTATCTCAACCCCAGCAACGTTAACAAATATTAACCCCATTTCCCCCATTAATAACAGAATTCAATATCCCTTTTTATTTGCTCTTTTAACTCTTCAATACCATTAAACTTCATTTCCGGTCTAATAAAATCCAGTAATTCTATTTTAATTCTTTTTGAATAAATATCCTGATCAAAATTAAAAATATGATTTTCAAAAAGTTCTTTCTTACCTAAAAATGTTGGCTTAATACCAAAATTTGTAATAGAATTATGGCTTATGCCATCTATTTTTGTAATGCTTTTATAAACTCCAAACTTTGGTTTAATAATATGAGTTTTAGGTAAGATATTAGCAGTTTTAAAGCCAATTTTACGACCATTTTGCTCTCCCTCAATAACCGTTCCTTTAATACTTAAATTACGACCAAGCATTATTGCCGCTTCTTTAACTTTACCATTTTCTATTAAATTTCTAATATTTGTCGAAGAGTAAATTTGTTCATTCTTATCTTTATTAACATCTATTTGATGCATCTCATAGTTATTTTCTGGCGCTAATTCTTTTAGCAACTCAGAATTACCCAAGCGATTTTTACCAAAGCTAAAATCATAACCGACAATTAAATTTTTTACTTTTAATTTATTATTTAAAATATTTCTAACAAAGTCTGATGCACTTAAATTGGCTAAATTTTGGTTAAAATGAATTAAAAATACTAAATCTACCAATTTTTCTGCTCTTAATATCTCTAACTTTTGAGTTAAAGAATGAATTCTAACATTTTTATTAGAGTCTGGATTAAAAAAGTGCCTAGGATGGGGTTCAAAGGTTAATAATGCTGATTTTAAATTATCTTTTTTGGCTAATTCTTTGGTAAATTTAAGAATTTTCTGATGACCCAAATGCAACCCATCAAAGTTTCCTAAAGTAAGACAGGAATTTTGTAACTCTTCTTTAATATTATTTAAATTTCTAACAACATACATATTATTAAACTTAGGACATTTCTAACATCTTAACTAAGGAGCCTTCAGCTTTTGTTATTAATTCTTTTTCCAGTATAATTTCATTATTTTTACCTTTTACATCATAATTTTTCATTACCTCATGAAGTTTTTCCATGGTATTTAATTGCATATAAGGACAAGTATTACAAAGGCTACACCCTGATTTATCAATAAATTTGCAATCATAAAAAATTCCAGTTGGGTTTTTTTGTTTCATCTGATGAATAATATTAGGTTCAGTTAAAACAATAAATTCTTCACCTTGGTTTTTTACAGTAAAGTTAATTAATGACGAGGTAGAACCAATATGATGAGCATATTTAAGTAAATGTTCAGGACATTCCGGATGAGCAATTATTTTGGCATTTGGATGGTTAACGGTTAATTTAACTAATTCTTTTTCACTAAATTGCTCATGAACAATACAACTTCCTTGCCAAAGTAACATATCACGACCAGATTCTTTGCTTAAATATCTTCCTAAATGTTGATCTGGTGCAAAAATAATTGGTTGCTCTTTAGGAATTTGATCAATTATCTTTTTAGCATTTGTTGAAGTGACAATAATGTCTGATAAAGCTTTAATTTCAGCTGAGCAGTTAATATAAGTTAAAGCTAAATGATCTGGATTTTCCTCTCTAAATTTTTTAAAAGCAGCTGGTGGACAAGATTCCTCCAAGCTACACCCAGCATTCATATCCGGAATAATAACTTTTTTTGTAGGGTTTAAAATTTTTGCTACTTGAGCCATAAATCTAACTCCACAAAAAATAATTACATCAGCATTAGTAGTGGCAGCCGTTTTAGATAAATCAAGAGAGTCACCAATAAAATCAGCAATGTCCTGAATTTCTTCATCTTGATAAAAATGGGCTAAAATAACGCCATTCATTTCTTTTTTTAGACGATTTATTTCATCTTCTAATAAAGGGCTATTATTATTGTTTAAATTAGTGTGATTTTTCATATATTTATTTTAAGCTAGACCTATGACTTCTTTTATCTCTTGAAGATTATCAGTGGCTATTTTTTGCGCCTTCTCTTTGCCTTCTTTTAAGACTTGATCAACATAATCCAGGTTATTATTTAATTCTTTTATTTGTTTTTGTATTGGCTCTATTTTATTTACTAAGCTATCGGCAAAATCCTTTTTAAAATCACCAAAGCCACTATTTTTATATTTTTTAGCTATATTGTCTGGTTTTTCATTTGCTAAAGCAGCAAAAATATTGATTAAATTAAATAATTCAACCCTTTCTTTGTTATAAGCAATCCCTTCAATTGAATCTGTTTTTGCTTTTTTGCATTTTTTAATAATTATTTCAGCCGTATCGTGCAGATTAATTCTAGAATATTCACTTTCATGAGATTTACTCATTTTAGAAGTTCCATCTGTCAAAGACATCACTCTTTTATTATCACCAATTATTAGAGATTCTGGTATTGTTAAAAAATCTTTCTTAAAATGACTATTAATTCCAAAGGCAATATCTCTAGTTAGTTCTAAATGTTGTTTTTGATCATCTCCCGTAGGAACTATATTAGTTTTGTAAAGCAAGATATCTGCAGCCATTAGTGCAGGGTAGGCATAAAGGCCAAGATTTTGTGATGTAGCTAATAAAGATTTTTCTTTATATTGAGTCATGCGATTTAACCAGCCAAGGGGTGTAAAGCAAGATAAGATCCAGGCTAATTCACTATGTTCTTTAACTTGACTTTGAGCAAAAATAATAGATTTTTTTGGGTCAATACCACAGGCTAAATAAGTAATGGCACAATCAATAATATTCTTTTTTAATGATTTAGGATCTTGCTTTAAAGTAATTGCATGTAAATCCATAATGCCAAAAATACATTTATGACCATCTTGTAAAGGGATCCAATTAGCAATTGAGCCAAAGTAATTGCCAATATGAAGGTTTCCAGAAGGCTGTATACCAGAAAAGACAGTTTTCATGCTTGTTTGAAGTTATTTTGTATAAAATAATAAGTTTTAGTGCAAAAACTTTATATTTCCACCAAATTTTTTATCAAAGATAATCTTGATTTTTACTAATAAATCCTTACATAATTATCAATCTTATAATTTAATATTAATCTAAAAAATAAAAATATGTCAGTTTTAGTTGGAAAACAAGCGCCAGACTTTACTGCTGCTGCAGTAATGGCTAATAATGAAATTAATGAAAATTTTAATTTATCTGCTCATTTAAAAGGAAAAATCGGAGTTTTATTTTTCTACCCTCTAGATTTTACTTTTGTATGCCCATCAGAAATTATTGCTTTTGATAACAGATTAAAAGAATTTAAAGATCGTGGTGTTGAAGTTATAGGTGTTTCTGTTGACTCACATTTTTCTCATATTGCTTGGAAAAATACAGCTATTAACGATGGTGGAATTGGCCAAATTCAATATCCATTGGTTGCTGATTTAACAAAACAAATTGCTCGTGATTACGATGTTTTAACTAACGAATCTGTTGCCTTTAGAGGAACTTTCCTTATTGATCAAGATGGCAATGTGCGCCATCAAATTGTTAATGATCTACCTCTTGGAAGAAGTATCGACGAAGCTTTAAGAATGGTTGATGCCTTAATATTTCACCAAGAAAATGGTGAAGTTTGTCCAGCTGGCTGGAATAAAGGCAAAGATGGCATGAAAGCTGACGCCAAAGGTGTTGCTTCATACCTGTCTAAAAACGCAACTGGCTTGTAATAATCAATAGCACCGTCATCCTGATATTACTTGTCATCCTGAACTTAGAATAAGTTAGGCCTTTAGGCCTTACTTATTCTTATGTGACAGGATCTCAACCAAAGGAGTATAAAATTAATTTAAATACTAAATGAGTAAAAAAGATTACTACGAAACCTTAGGTGTTTCTAATTCAGCTAGCCAAGACGAGATTAAAAAAGCTTATCGTAAATTAGCAATGAAATACCATCCAGACAGAAATCCTGGAGATAAAGCAGCAGAAAAAAGCTTTAAACAAGCAACTGAAGCTTATGAGGTTTTAAAAGACGATCAAAAGAAAGCAGCTTACGATCAATATGGTCACAGCGCCTTTGAGCAAGGTGGGCAAGGCGGCGGCTTTGGTGGTGGCCAGGGTGGTTTTAGTGATTTTGGAGATATTTTTAATAATTTCAGTGATATTTTTGGTGATATGGGCGGCTCCAGAGGTCAAAAACGAAGTGCTGCAACTCGTGGTTCAGACATTAGATACAACCTTGAAATAACTCTAGAAGATGCTTTTAAAGGTATTGAAAAGAAAATCAAATTTTCTATTGCCAGCTCTTGTACTTCTTGTAAAGGTAGTGGTGCTAAAAATGGTGCCAAACCTACTTCTTGTTCTGGTTGTGGAGGTAGTGGTAAGGTTAGGGCGCAGCAAGGCTTTTTTATTGTTGAAAGAACATGTGGCTCTTGTAATGGCACTGGTCAAGTCATTAAAAACCCTTGTACATCTTGCAAAGGACAAGGAAGAGTACAAAAAGATCGCAGCTTGTCTGTAAAAATTCCTGCTGGCGTTGAAGACGGCAACAGAATTCGTCTATCAGGCGAGGGCGAGTCTGGTGTTAGAGGAGGCCCTTCGGGAGATCTTTATGTTTTTGTTGGTGTTAAAAATCACCAACTATTTTCACGAAAAGGTAATGATATTTATGCATCCGTGCCCATTAAAATGACAACAGCAGCATTAGGTGGTCATGTTGAAATACCAGCAATTGATGGCACAAAGGCTCGTTTAAAAATAATTGAAGGTTCACAAACAAATGATCGCTTCAGGTTAAAATCAAAAGGTATGACAGTTATCAACTCAGGTGGAAGAAGAGGCGACATGTACATTGATATTTTTGTTGAAACCCCAGTTAAATTAGGCTCCAAAGAAAAATCTCTACTTAGTGATCTAGACGGTTTAATTGCCGAAAAATCCAATCCCAAATCAGAAAGTTTCTTTAAAAAAATGTCAGGTTTTTTTAAATAATTCCTTTTAAATCACTAAAAAATTGCTTCAAAGTTAGTTTATCCTTTACAATAACCATAAAATATGTTATGATTAAATGCCTGTAAGTGTTTAGCATAAACTTATTTACGTTATTAAAAATAATTACTAAACATAAATTAATATTTAATGCCTCAACAAACAAATCTTGATCCAGAAATTAAAGAACTTTTAGAGCTGAACGTGGATGGAATTTTGAAAAAGGCTAGACGTAATAATGCTGCTAAAAAGGCTCCTAAAACTAAGGTAAGTGATAATTCTCCAGCTCTTTATAAGATTGATAACAAAAGCAAAGGTAAAAGTAAAGGAACCTATGTCCTCAATTTTAATATTACACCTAAAAGAACAGGTGAAACAGATGATGAATATGAAGCGAGATTAATAGCTGCTGTATATGTTATAAAACAAGTTAAGATGATAGCTGGTACTGGTAAACAAAAGAGAAGGATAAAAGCAATATTTCTACAAGGCTGCCCTCCTTATAGTGATAAATCTAAGGTTAAGGTAAATTTTTATAAGAAATTAGAGGAAATTTTTGGAGATAATGCTCAAAGTAAACATAATAAAAAAGGTAATTTTAGTATTTTTGATGGAGTTGTTTTTACAAAAGTTAAAACAGAAAGCGCAAAATCTAAAAAAGAAAAAGTTTTAACCACTATTGTTGAGTATAATGGACAAGAAGTAGTATTTTCCAATGTTGATTTAGAGGATGACTCTCAAGCTGTTACCAAAGAACTTGCAAGAACTACTGGTTACTTAAAAAAATCAAAAAAACCAAAAAAGGTAGTTGTAGTTGGCTCTGGAATTGATAGTGACGGTTTAAAACATGTTAGTGAGGATGGAGGAATTGTTTTTAATGATGCAGCTGCAAATTTTATGACAGTAGAAGAAAAATCTAAATCTAAATTTAAATCATCTTCATCACCTTCTTCAGATAGCGCAGACGAAGGATCGGATCTAAGCGATGATGAAGAAGAAAAAGAAAATATAAAAAAGAAAAAAGCAGAAATGGATGACGATGATATGGATGATACAGAAGAAGAGGTAGATAATGAAAAAGAAGAATCAGCACCAGCAAAATTAAAAAAAGAAAAAGTACCAGATGGCCTAGATAATGCAGATACTATAGTTGCTAAAATTGTCAGATCTGCTACTAATTTTGGAAAATTAGATCCTGAAAAGAACTATAAATCACAAAAAATTTCTAATGTTCAACTTGCTAAATATTATTGTGGAGAAATAAGTTATGAGAAATTTTGTGAATCAGTATTTGGTGTAGATGAAGGCACTTTAGGTTTGCAATTTACAGATGAGCATCAAGCATATCACGATAAATCATATGTTGATGCAATAGATGCTATTGATAATGGAGATGATGATGCAATTTCTCTTCAAGATAATTTTAATTTTATAAAATTACTTTTTCCAACAATAGAAAAAAACGAAGATGGCTTGGGAATGAAACCTCCATATTTTCAAGATGAAGCGGCAGAAAAAACTTGGGGTGAATTTTTAGAAAATAATAAAGAACAGCCATTTGTACAGGCAATTTATGATAACTTTGAAGTTGCTGCAGAAGGGCTAGTTGCTTATATTAAAGATAGAAAAGATTCTAAAGAATTAAAAAATAAAGATATTGTACTTACACTTTACCTTATAGGCTCATTGGGAGCTTTTAAACATCCAAATAGGGAGAAGATAGTTAATAATTTATATAACGCTATATATTCTAATATATCCTTAAAGGCAGTTGCTATGCTTAATGATTATGCTGATAGAGCTGGCATAACAAATTTTTGTGAGTTTATTAGAAATAATGTGGATAAATACCAGGATATTGAATATATAAATATAGAACAATGGGAAGAAAATTATAAAGGAGACAGAGAAGGTTACACACTTGCTAATTTTGGTAATGATTGCATTGCAAAAGCAAAAGAAGAGAAAGGAAAAAAGAAAGTAAAAAAGAAAGTTGATGATTTAGGTGATGATACAGATAGTGACGATTCAGATACTCCTTCTGAAAGTAGTAAGCTTTCAGATTCTGAACTTGGTGATCTTGATCCTGAAATGCTTAAAAAAATAGAAGAAGATATGGCTGCTGGTCTTGATGATGAAGAATTAGATGATGGAGGTGATGAAGAAGAAAAAGATGGTGCAAAAGGTGCAAGTGCTAAAATAGAAGATGGTGTAGAGTTAAACAATACAATTGTTGCTCAAATTATAGTAGTTAGCGAGAAATCTAAAAAACCTTCTTGTCATGATGTTACCGCTATTCAGTTAGCTAGATATTATTGTGGAGAGATAAGCTATAAAGACTTATGTGATCAGGTAGTTCCAGCTAGTGAAAAGCCTTATAGTTCTTCGTCTGATCAAAAAAAGTATCTTGCTAAAAAATATAATCAAACTCTAGATTCTATTGGTAAAGATTTAGATGGTAAAGGTATTAATCCTGAGAATAATCATAGATATATACAAATAGTTTTTCCTTCATCAGAGGAAAGTAAACATATAGGAACTGATGCATATCCACTTTTTGGGGATGATAATACTAATTGGAAAGATTTTTTAGATACACATAGAAAGAAAAAAGCGGTTTTTACAACTGCAATTGATAATAATTTTGAACTTGGTGTAAATAAGTTTATTGCTAATTTAGAACAGGTAGCAGAGACACAAAGTGGAAAGATAAAAGGTACATATGTAACGAAAAAAGATAAGGTAAAGAAGAAGACAATAGTATTAAAAGAAGGCTATAATCATAATTATGCAAGAATAACCAGAGTAATTAAATCTTTAGGCCTTTCTAATCATCCAAGAAAAGTAGAATTAGTGCATAGATTAAATACAGCTATAGCTCAACATGTAGACCTTAGCACTATACCAGCCAAAACTGTTGCAATTTGGAATAGCACGTCAGATGAAGCTTTAGTTCCAAGGCTTTCTGTTAGTTTGGAGGTATTGCGTAAACGTAAAATGACCGCTGCTAAAGATCTTAATGCATCTTTTCTTGAAGAACTTAACAAGCTTACACTTGATGATGAAGGAGAATATCAAGGTAAAAAAGTGTTAATTGGTAAACTTGATTCTTTTAAGAAAAAAGGTAAGAAAAAGGAAGCAAAAGAAGCAGAAGTAGGAAGTGATGCTCTTAAAATGACGGCAAAAGTATATGGGGTAATTGGTAAAACAAAAGGAGGTGAGAGTCTTAGTAAGGCTGATAGGGATACTAGAAAAAAATTCATAATTGTTGATCCTGCCGATACTAGTTTTGGTAATAAGGCAGGCAGTAAAGGACAGATGATCGGAGCTACTGCATCTGGAGCAATATATGACTTAATTGGAAAATATAACCTTCCTTCTGTTAGTGTCAAATATGTTGCATCATTGAGTAAGAAAAAGGATAAAAGATTACCTAATCCAATGGCTCCTGGAAGAGCTATATGGAATGATACTTACAAAGAAAATGGAAATAAAGGAAGTTTTCCAGTAGCAGGTGTAATACATACAGTTGGCCCTCATGGAGGATCAAAAGCAAACAAGATATTTTATGATTGTTTTAAAAATATCCTAAAAGTATTTTATGAAAATACTAAAGATTTAGAAGAAGATATTCCAGGTTTAAGAATACCACTTATCTCAACTGGATATTTTGGCATAAAATTTGATGCAGCATATTGTAAAATGTTCAATCAAGTTTTTCGCAAGGCCTATAAAGATGTTTTAGAAGAGTTAGGAATAGAAGAAATTAATTTTGGGGAAGGAATAGAAGTTTGTTGTTATGGTAAAGAACAATCAAAATTAATGTCTGCAGCATTAAGTGGTAAAGCTATTGATGATTCAGACAGAGATTCAGATGATACAGATAGAGATTCAGATGATCCAGAGGCAAAAGGAATGACGTATGTTTTAGGAAAAAGAAATACTCTTTCAAGAGCATGCTTTGCCGTAGCTAATGGATATTTAGGTGGTGATAAGGATTTTAGAGAGAGAATGGCTGTAATAGAATATTCTACAGGAGAAAGCTTTGATCATGACTCTATAAAATTACAAATTAAAAAAGCTCAAAAATTTATACAAAATCACTGTAAGGAGATCAACCATAAAACTAGTAAATATAAATTTACTAGCAAGAAGTATAGGTCTCCAAAAGAGGGTGGTTTTATTGGAATTATTAGTGATCAAGAGAACGTTAAACGTGTTAAAAATGGTGGTATTAATACTGTTTTAATTAAATTAACAGGACGAGGGGTATTAGATAATAGTCCAGCAGCTAAAATGGGATTAGAAGCGGGAGACATTATTAGAGTAGTTATACCAAGTGGCACAAAAGATCATGAAAAATATGCTTTTGATTATATGAGAAATAATGGTATTAAAAAAGGTGATGAAGCTATTACTGTGTATAATGAAGGTGGGCATAAAAAAACATTATCTAGATCAATTATTCCAGCAAAATTTGATAAATCTCCCAAAGGTGTTTATCAATTAAGTGATTTTGGGCTTGGAATGAGCAAAATACCATCTTCTTCACCTGCTTTTAAAAAATCTAGTCATTTTTTATCTGGTAAAGATGCTTCACATGTTCATCCTGATGGAGGCTCATCTGGTAGGTCTGGATTGTTATAAAGCTTTATATAATAGGCCCCTGGGGTTATTTTAATAAAAAGCTTGTAAAAAGAATATTAGATAATTAATATCTTAAGGAATTGTAACATAAAATATTAACTAACATTTAGATTAGATGATGAATTTCAAGAGAATAATTGCTGTTACCATTCTATCACAGCTTCTTTTTGCTTATAACTCATTTGCCGCAATAAAATATATCAGCATTGCTACTGGTGCTATTACAGGTGTTTATTACCCAACTGGAGGTGCAATTTGTCGGTTAGTTAATAGAGGAAGAAAACATCACGGTATTAGATGCTCTGTTGAATCAACAGGTGGTTCGGTTGCTAACCTAAATGCTATTAGAAATGGAGATGTTGATTTTGGTGTTGTTCAGTCTGATTGGCAATATCATGCTTTAAAAGGAACAGGTTTTTTTGGTGATCAGCCTCCTTACAAAGATTTAAGAGTAGTTGCTTCTCTTTATACTGAAACTTTTGCTATTGCAGTTAATAAAGCTTCTGGCATTAGAAAAATTGACGATTTAATTGGTAAAAAAGTTAATTTTGGTCCAACAGGGTCTGGAATGTATGCTACAATGGAAGTTTTATCTTCTGTTAAAGGGTGGAATAAAAAGGATTTTTCTCTGGTTACACATTTAAGTCCATCTGAACAGCCAAAAGCTTTATGCTCTGGTGAAATAGATGCTATGATCTACGTTTCTGGAAATCCAAATGGAGTTTTGCAAGAAGCAACTCAGTTCCAGGACCCAGATTGTAGTGTTAAAATTTTAAGTATTGATAGGCCTACAATTAAAAGATTAATTAAGGTTAATCCATTTTATGTTAGAGCCATTATTCCTGGTGGAATGTATAGCAACAACTCGCATGATGTAGAAACTTTTGGTATTAAGGCAACTTTGGTTACTGCCAAAGGTACTAAGTCTGATACAGTTTATAATGTAACTAAGGCCTTATTTAATAATTTTGATAACTTTAAAACTCTTCATCCAGTATTTACTTCATTAAAAAGAAGTGAGTCTATAAAAGAAGGAAATTCAGCTCCATTGCATTCTGGTGCAATTCGTTATTATAGAGAAGTTGGCTTGATTAAGTAGTTTGATAGATTACTTTTGTGTTTCTCTTAAATAAATTCTTTTAGGTAGAATTTTTCTGTTTCATTCATTTTAATGTAATTTACTAGATCTTCTTTTGCTTCTATAAAGCTGTGTGAGTTTATAGTTCCAGTAAAATGTTGATAGTTTAGATAGAGTAAATAGGTATTAATAACATCGCTTTCGCAATAGTTTCTGATGTCTTCTACCTTTCCTGAGTCATAATAATCCATTACTTTTGATCCATCAATACCACCTTTTCCTGGTAGATCTAATATTGAGCAAATTTCATTCATTTTAATTCTTGTCGATGCACCAAAATCAGAAAATGCCTCTAATAAGTCACAGTGCCAGTCTAAAGAATATCTTTGGCTATAATTATTCCACTTATCTCCAATTTTATAAAGCCATGGGGCACTTATTTTATGTTTCATAGCGCGATATTTTAGAACTGGTAAATCAAATGTTCTTCCGTTAAAGGTAACAAATCTTGGGGTTTTCTTTTTTAAATAAGAGAAAAATCCTTTTACTAATTCTTCTTCGGTTGAATTTACTGTTCCACCAGACTTAATGTTAGTTAAATGATATTGTTCTTGATTGTTTTCTCTTGCAATATCAGCTTCTAAGAAGCTAATGGCTACAATTTTATGGAAAGGCTGTCTAAGAAAATCATTTTTGCCATCTGTTATCTCAAGATGGTATTTTTTTAAAGCTTCCCTTTTTTCTTGTTTATTGGCAGATTTATCTATTCCTATTAAATTTATTGCTGCTTCTTCATCTGGGATAGTTTCTATATCGAATACAAATAGTGATTTATGTTGCATTGCTTATTTTAATTTACTTAACTTTGCCTTCTGTTATTTTGTTACTAACAAGGTTATAAGTTTGATTGGTTCTTAGGGTAAAGTTTAGCTCAATTTGATTAGTTTCTTTGTTTAGATTGTAAATTTCTTCATCAATGTCTTGTTTTCCAGTTAAAACTCTCCATTTACTAAGACCCATACTCCAATTAATGTTAGCTTTATTATTACTTATTGATTTTATGTAAATTGGATTTTCCTCTAAATTATCTTCAAAAACTATTTTATCTCCATTTATCCATGCTATCCAATTGTCTTTAGAAATATAAAGAATTGCATTTAGATAAATTCTTGATTGTTCTTTTATCTTTACTACTTCTTTTTCAACTTCTTTTTCAATAACCTCTGTTTCTATTATTTTTTCTTCTAATGGTTTTTTAATATGGAATGCTTCTATTGCCTCCTCAACTCTTATTATTTCTTCGTCTGTTAGCATTAATGATGGTGGAGCTTTGTCTTTTTCAAAGGGTACATCAGTTACTTTTACTTCTTGAGTTTCTTGACTATCATTAGATTCTTTATTTTCAGATTCTCTTTCTTTATCATCTCTAGAAGTTGTTTTTGTTCTATTATTATCTGAGGTTTCTGAATTTCTATCTTCTGGAATATCTTCTTCTGCATTACTTGCTTCATTTTTTTTGTCTTCCTCTTTATCATCTGCTACATTGTTTGCTTCATCTTCTTTATCTAAAATTACAGTTTTATTGCCACCTTGTGTTATTTTTTCAAGATCTATGGTATCGTTTAAATTTTGTTGATTATCTTCAATGGTTCTACTTGTTTCATTAACTAGTGGTTGTGCATAGCTTGTATTAGCTATGAGTATGGTAGATATTAAAAATATTAAAATTTTATTATTTAATGTCATTTTTATCTTTTCATTACATGCCAACTAAAAGCTGCTTTTACATTTAAGATCCCAGATATTTGTCCAGTACTAATTTTAACTAAATCTTTAAATTCATAAGTTTTATTTTTAGAGATAGATAATTGGTTAATAACTATATATCCAGTTAGACTCTTTCTTAAATCTCTTAAAAACTCAATAGCTCTGACATCATCTGGCGCAGCAAATGAAACCTGGCAGTTACTAATAAATATGCTGGATACTTTTTTCTTAGATGCTTCATTGCCAAATTTACGAGGTACTGACATTTTAAAGTCATATTTTCGAATATCATATTTTTTTGCTAATTTTCTAATCACATCTCCCAATAATTGAGAGTTTATACCCTCAGCATTTTTTTGCTGACTAGAGGCCTGGTTCCATCTGTTATTATATTTTTTAGCAAGATTTAAATTATCCCTGGTTTCTTTGCTTTCTTTTCGTACTACCTTAATATAGTCTTTTAGTTCTGTTATATTCTTACTGTCAAAGTTAAGTAATGTTTGGCGATAAAGGTTTAGTCCAAAAATAAATCCTGAAAAAATAACAGCAATAGTAAAATAAAGTAATATATTATATAAACCTTTTCTGAATTTCTTTTTATAAAGATACCATCTATCTTTATTTTGTGGTTTGTCATTTTGTTTGTGGATCATTTCTGACTCCTAATTATTAATGTAAAAGATACTTCATAATATTTTTTACTAAAGTCAAGATCTTGGGGTAGGTCAGAGCTGGTAATGCGATATTCTTTAAATTTATTAGTGGTAGTTAAGATCAGGTCATCATAAATTTTAAATAAACTTTCTACATCACCAGTATCATTTTTAATTTTGCCTATAATAGTAAAAGAGAAATTGTCTTTCGTAGATTGTATTGTAAATTCATTAACAAATCTAAAATTATGTACAGTCACACTTTTACTTGTAATAAATTCTAATATTTTAAAGAAATCCAGAGGTTTAGCTTTGTTTTTTTCTATAGACTCATCTAATCTGCCAAATGCAATAATTTCATCTATACCCAAAAGTACTCCATTGTCTTTTGGAGCTTCTTCTCCAATAACTTGTTCTTTTATCTTTACTAGGTTTTGTTCTTCCATTAACTTGGTTTTTATTAATCTATTAATTTGTTTACTATTTCCGGATTGCTCAATTTGAATAAAAATTGAGTAGAAAATAACCACAAGCAATAATGAAAAACTTATGCCAACAGATATTTTTGAAAGAGTGTCTAATATCCAAAGAGATTTTATTTTTTTGGTAATTGACTTAAGTATTTTATTTGAATTAACAAATACGCTTGATACTAAAATATCAGCAAATTGACTATTTTTTGGAATTAATTTGTTATAACCAATTTTTTCTGCTGCTTCTCTTGGTGTATAATTAGTAAAATTAATTTCATGGTTTTTTATGTGGCTAATTTTTTCTATAACAAATCTTGGTAAGATGTTGATTATTTCTACATCTTCCATTTTTAGATTAGGAAGTATTCTTTTTAAATATTCGTTTGTTCTAAAAATATCTTGCTCAAAATCAACTATAAAATTTTTGTCTTCATATTCATATTTTGTAAGTCTGGTAAAAATAATTTTTTCATTTAAAAATACAACTTGTCTAATACCGCTTACTTTATTTTGAATAATTAATAAAGTTATTTTGTTAGAATTATCATTGTCTTTATTTTCATTTTTATTTTCATTTTCATCTTCATTTTTTTTAGCTTTTTTATTTTCAATTTGGTTTTGGGCTAAATGTAATTTTTTAATTAAGCTAACTGTTTCTATTGGCAGCATATAAATGCCAAGTAATGGATTACTTACTTCTTGTAATAAAAAATCAATCCATTGATCCATTGCGTCAAAATAAACTGATGAAACATACATACATTCCCATTTTTTCATCTTCTTGTTTTTATAGGTCATGTAATTATATACTAATTCTTCAGAATTAGAAATAGATTGAAATTCTTGCTGAAGATGTCTATTGATTATTTGTTTTAGGTCAAGGCGGTTAATAGAGGGATAAGATTTATTTGTATAAGTTTGCTCTGCGTTATCCAGTAGTATATAAACTGGAACACCTTTATTTTGCTTAAAAATTTTCAATAGCTGAATTTTACCTTCTCTTGAAAGAGATGGCACTAAGACCTTATTTTTAACATGTGTACCATGGTTTAACGAGAGTAGGGAACTTTCATTTCCAATGGTTATTGTAAAAGCCTTCTTTGTGAACATTATCAATAAAGTTTTACTAGAGAAGAAACAAGTTTAATGTTATTACCTTGCAATAAACTTTCAATATTAATTTAATGATTTTGTATAAAACTTACAAGATAATTTATTGGTATGGATAAGGATCTTTTATGCCATTTTCTGCAAAACCTTGTAATCTTAATAGACAAGAGTCACACTTGCTGCAAGCATAGAATTCTAAGCCTTGTTTAATTGGGTCATAGCAGCTATGAGCAATAGAATAATCAACCCCTAAATCCAAGCCAGTTTTAATAATTTGAGCTTTAGTTAGTTCAATTAAAGGGGCATGAATTTTAAAATTATCACCTGTAGCTGTAGCCTTATTTGCTAACAGTTCAAAAGCTTTTATAAATTCTGGGCGACAATCTGGATAGTTACTGTAATCAATAGCATTTGCTCCAATAAAAATATCACTTGCTCCAATAACTTCGCCATAAGCTAAGGCAAAAGATAAAAAAATTGTATTGCGAGCGGGTACATAGGTTATAGGAATGTCTTTTTGATTGTTTACGTCTTGATTCTTTGGTATTTTTAAACTTTTATCTACTAAGGCCGAGTGACCAAATATACCTAGGTCAATATTGGCAATTTTATGTTCCTTTATGCTATGTTCTTTGACTATTTTTTTTGCAAATTCAAGTTCAACATTATGCCTTTGACCATAAAGAAAGCTTAAGGCATAAAGATCATATTCTTTTTTGGCAATTGCGCTAACTGTTATAGAATCTAATCCACCGCTTAATAAAATTACTGCTTTTTTCATGTTTTAAGTAAATTATACTATTATTTATCTAAAAATAAATATTAGTATTAAGTTAAAAAAGATAATGATTTTTACATTAATTAATTTTAAAATTCCAGCCCTTGATTTTGGGTGGTTAGCTCAGTTGGTTAGAGCGCTACGTTGACATCGTAGAGGTCGGGGATTCGAATTCCTTACCACCCACCATTTCCTTTTTTTAATTTTAGCTAATTTATCTATGGTGCAGGCGATATTTTTTATAACGTCGATAATAATTATTTTTTAAGCGGTAATTTTTATATCTTGGGTAATAATTATCTTGATTAATTCCATAGTTTCTTGGTGGTACATAATATTGATCATTATCAAAATAGCGATCTATGCCGTTATAAGGGTTGGTATAAAGTCTAGAGACAGGTTTTCCATGATAGGCAGATGGAGAAGTGTAAGTTTTAATAGTTGGAAATGTTAAGTTTTGCTGTTGTGTCTTATAGCCACAAGAGGAAATTAATAATATTAATAGCAATATTAAATTTATCATAACTTACTTTGCAAAAAATATGATTTAATAATTATTATTTTTATAAGTTTTATTTATATTAATATCTTCTATTTCTACGTTTTGTGTAGTAATTATCCCTATTAATTCCATAGTTTCTAGGTGGAATATAAGAATTATCATTATCAAAATAGTGATCTTGAAAGTTATAAGGATTGTTATATATTCTAGAAACGGGCTTTCCATGATAAGCAGATGGCGAAGAGTATGTTCTAATAGTTTGAAATTTTAAGTTCTGTGATGCTTTTTGGTTGCAGGAGTTAGTAAATAATATTAGAACTATTAAATTTATAAGTATTATATGGTATTTTAGCATCATTTATTTTTTATCTGAATTTTCTTACAACTCATAATGGCATTGTTAATTAAGTATATCTAACATCCCATTCCTTTTCAGAATAAGCAGTTTTACTGAATATTCAAGCATTTCTATTGACTTACTATAGCATTTGCTCTTTCTTCTCATTCTAGCCAGAAAATGCCTAAACAAACTATTGTAACCTTCCACTGTATAAGTATGAGCCTTGGATTGAATATGTTTATTTTTTGGAACAAACTTTTTATATGGACCCCAGTAATCTGTTGCAATAAAGCCCTTGGACCTATCCTTTACTCCTTCCCAAAGTTTTTTTCCCTGTTTTTGTTGATCTATCGCCAATAGTGAAGTTGATAAATTCTTTTGCATATCTATCAACAGCAATCCAGATCCAGCAAGCGTTTTTTTTGAGCCAATATAGCTGTGCATTTCATCTATTTCAGTAAGGCAAATTTTATGACTATTCTGTACTAAATGTAGATTTTCACCATATTGTTTAATCCAATTATGAATTGTGACATGGCTAAAATTAAGAAATCTTCCTATTGATCTAAACCCTAACCCTTCTAGATAGAGTTCTAATGCTTGACGTTTTTGAGTTTTATTTCCAGATCCAGACTTAGATTAGTACACTGTAATAATAGTTACAATCTCTACATTTGTAGCGTTGTTTTTCTTTAACTCTTCCAGCTTTTCTTGTATTCGACTGTTGACATTTTGGGCAATTATTCATTCTTATCTTCTAATTTGAGGTTAAAATAGAAGATATTTTATATTAGATATATTTAATTAATAATGCTCTCATAATAAACAGTCTTATCAAGACTTTGCATCATCGTCATCAAATAGGATTCTATTAGCAGTGCCATCCAGATCTTCATACTGTTTATTTTTTATAGTCCATAAAAATGAAATTAGTCCTACTAAGCCTAATCCAATTGCTATTGGTACTAAGTAAATCAAAACTTCCATATCTTATTTTGTAAAGTCCAAATTTTGCAGTAATGTCCATTTTTGGCAATTAATTCATTATGGCTACCATCTTCAATTATTTTACCTTTATCAAATACTAAAATTCTATCCATTGAGTTAAGAGTAGACAACCTATGTGCAATAACAATACAAGTTCGATTTGCCATAAGGGTATTTAAGCTTTCTTGGATATATTTTTCTGTAATTGAGTCAAGAGCTGAGGTGGCTTCATCTAAAATTAATATTGGTGAATCTTTTAAAATTGCTCTGGCAATTGCTATCCTTTGTCTTTGACCACCAGATAATTTAGACCCTCTTTGCCCTACTATTGTATCATATCCATTTTGTAATTTAGTTATAAATTCATGACAATTGGCTCTTTTTGATGCCTTTATAACCTCTTCTTTGCTAGCTTTTTCTTTGCCATAGGCAATATTTTCAAAAATGCTGCGATGAAATAAAATCGGTTCTTGAACTATGTTGGAAATTTGATTACGCAAAGAATCTTTAGTAACTTTACTAATATCTTGTCCATCAATTTCGATTGTACCAGAAGATAAATCAAAGAAACGATTAATTAAGCTAATAAAAGTAGTTTTTCCACTTCCAGAAATGCCAACTAATCCTATTTTTTCTTTGGGATTTATGACAATATTTTTATTAGAAAATACTGTGCTACCTTCTTGGTAATTAAAATTAACATTTTTAAATCTAATTTCACCTTTGGTGGCCTTCATTTTTATTGCTCCTTTTTTATCTTTTACACCATGAGGAGTTCGGATTAATTCTAAGGCTTGTTTGCAAATTCCGATGTTTCTAAAAAATACTGGAATCTCCGAGGAGCTAATCCAACTCATTAAAGTTAACCCAGATGAGGTATAAAAAATATAAACCAATTCACTTGAAGATATGACGTCATGCTGCCATTTATTAATCATTAAGTAAATATTTGCAACTCCCATAATAGCAAAGCATGTAAAACCTTGAATTGCACGAATTTTAAATAGAAGGTAGGAAATATTTTCATGCTTTTTCTTTTCATCATTTTGAAACTTTCCTAAATATTTGAGTTCAAACTTTTTACGTACAAAAAGTTTCATGGTAACAATATTAGAAAGAGAATCAACTATTATGCCAGTTAGTTTGCTGGAGCTTTTTGAGTGAACATGGGAAAGTTCATCACATTTTTTGGCATATAATAAAGAGATTCCAATATGTATAGTGGTCCAAATTAGTAGTATGGCAGCAAAAAAAGGATGTAAGCTAATAAAAATTATTGTACCAATAATCATGGCTAATATTGTCGGAATAAAGCAGTAGATAGTTACTTGAACAATCATTGAAGCGCTTTTAGCCATATCATTGATTTTATTTGCAATTGAACCAGCAAAATTACCAGAAAAATAGGTAATTGAGTGATTTTGTACATAATCAATTATGGCCATTCTAATATTAGATTCAAAGGTGGGGTATGTTTTAATAAACAGGTATTCACAGGCGCGAAACATTAAATCAGTTAAAATCCAAATAAAAGCGCCAATTGCGATGACAATTCCAATTTTACTCCAAATAGTACTTTTATCGCCATCAAAATTGATTAATATGTCTAAGAAAATTTTAAAAATATAAGGAAATATTGTTTGATCTATTGTCCAGGCAAAATGACAAATTACCAAAGCAATAAAAAGCTTTTTTTGTTTCCCAATAAAGTGAAATATAAATTTACTTAATGTTTTTGGTAATATTTTGCTCATTTATGTAAGTTTTGTAATTAAATAACTTTTAATGCAATATCATTACGACAAAATCCATCATGCCAGTCAATTTTCTTAACTGCTTGATAGCTATTTTCTCGAGCTGTAGCAAAATCATCAGCAATACAGCTAATACCTAAAACTCTGCCACCAACTGCTAATATTTTGTTATCTTCTTTTTTTGTGCCTGCATGAAAAATAACAATATTATCATTTATATTCTGAGATTCTTTTAAGTTTTTAATTTCAGTTCCTTTTTGGTAAGTTCCAGGGTAGCCTTTGGCTGCCATAACAACGCAAACAGCTTTTTTATTACTAAATTTAACTTCTTCATTTAGCTCTCCTTGGCTGGCATCAAACATTAATTTAAATAAGTCAGATTCAAGTCTAAGTAAAATGGTTTGAGTTTCAGGGTCACCAAGTCTGGTATTAAATTCTAATAATTTTGGACCATTTTTAGTTAAAATTAATCCAGCAAATAAAATACCACTAAAAGGAGATCCTAATGTAGTCATGCCTTTTAGTGTTGGATTAATAATTTTATTCATAATTTCTTCATGCAACTCTTTTGTTACAAAAGGAGAGGGTGAATAGGTTCCCATTCCTCCAGTATTTAGGCCAGTTTCATTTTCACCAACTTTTTTATGATCTCCGGCATGACCAAAGAATTTGGCTGTTTTGCCATCGCAAATTGCAAAGAAACTAATTTCTGGGCCATCTAAAAATTCTTCAATAACTATTTCTTTTCCAGCATTGCCAAATTTTCCACCTAAAATTTCTTTAATTGCTAATTTAGCTTCATTTTTATTTTGAGCAATAATTACACCTTTTCCTGCAGCAATTCCATCAGCCTTAATTACAATAGGCATATCAACTTTATTTAAATATTCAAACGCCTCTGTTTCATTATTAAAAGATTCATATTTTGCGGTTGGTATTTGAAATTGGTCACAAAGTTTTTTGGTAAAAATTTTGGATCCTTCTAGTCTGGCAGCTAATTTTGATGGCCCAAAAACATTAATTCCAGCATTTTTTAAATCGTTACTTAAGCCTTCAATTAATGGTTGTTCAGGCCCAATAATTACCAAGTTAATTTCTTTTTTTTGACAAAATTGAATAATTTTTGCATGATCATTAGCTTTAATATTATCAATGCAATGAGCAATTTCTGATATACCACCATTGCCAGATATGCAAAAAATTTCACTAACTAATTTTGATTGTTTTATTTTGTGAATAATGGCATGTTCACGTCCACCATTTCCAATTACTAATACTTTGTTCATTTTTGGAGTTATTTATTTAATTAAGGCTTGATTTTTGTACTTCTAAAAGCTAAACTAAACTAGTGATTTTTTTAAAAAAAGCAATAGGTAAATAGTTTATGCAAAGAAATTTAAAACAACATACAGTTAAGTCTTTTGATGAGAGTTTAGGTAATATTTCTAATCTTATGCTAGAAATGTCAAACTTAACCCTAGAATCTGTTAATATTATTGAAGAAGTTATAAAAACAAAGAAAGATTTGGCTAATAAAATCAAATCTCATGATGATAAAATTAATCAGTATGATTATGATATTGGCAATGAAATAGCAGCATTTATTGCTTTAAGGCAACCTAAAGCTTATGATTTAAGGTTAGCAGTTTCAGCAGTGAAAGTTTCTTCTAATTTAGAAAGAATTGGTGATTATGCTAAAGGTGTAGTTGAAAAAATTTCTAAATATAATGTGTCAAAAAAATATGAGAAAAACTTCTTAACAATGACAGCAATCTCTAAAGACATGATTAAAAATGCAGTATACTCATTAACTCATAATGATCTAGAAGCATCTCAATTAGTTTTAGCTAAAGATGATGAGATTGATGGTATATATCGTGAAATGCTTAATAAATTTAAGAATCAGACTTTAAGTGAAGATTCTAGAGAGTTAATAAATATGATTTTTGTAGCTAAAGGTATTGAAAGATTGGCGGATCATGCTGGTAATATTGCAACCATAGTTAATTATACAGTCACTGGAGAAATCATTTAATTGTCATGTCATGCTGAACTTAGAATAACTTAGGCCTTCAGGCCTTAGTTATTATTATGTGAAGTATCTCACGTAAAGAAATATTAGCTAATATTATTTAAATATAAATTATTTTTAATTAAACACTAATGGACAATAAAGACCTAATGGGTTTTGCTCAAAAAAGCCCAAAAGAAAAAATGCTCAGAAAACCAGATTGGATAAGAGTCAAAGCTCCTATATCCAAAGTTTTTGATGAGACTAAAGAATTAATGCGTAAATATAAGCTAAATACTGTTTGTGAAGAGGCAGCTTGCCCTAATATTGGTGAATGTTGGAGTCAAAAACATGCCACGGTCATGATTCTTGGTTCAATTTGCACTCGTGCTTGTTCATTTTGCAATATTGAAACTGGAAGGCCAGATTTGCTAGATCCTCATGAGCCAGAAAATATGGCAGAAGCACTAAGACATCTTGGGTTAGAACATTTAGTTATTACCTCAGTTGATCGTGATGATCTAGAGGATGGTGGGGCCGATCATTTTGTACAATGTATTACCAAAATTAGACAAACCTCACCAAAAACCACTATTGAAATTTTAACTCCAGATTTCTTAAAAAAAGATGGTGCCATTGAGAAGGTAGCAAAAGCTAAACCAGATGTTTTTAATCATAATATTGAAACAGTTCCTGGTCTTTATCATACAATTCGTCCAGGTGCGCGTTATTTCCATTCTCTATCTTTGTTAAAGCAAGTTAAGGAAGTTGATCCAATGATTTTTACTAAATCTGGATTAATGGTTGGTCTTGGTGAAAAAAAAGAAGAAGTATTGCAAGTTATGGACGACCTTAGAACAGCTAATGTCGATTTTCTAACAATTGGTCAATATCTACGCCCAACAGTAAGACATGCTCCGGTAGATCGTTATGTCACACCAGAAGAATTTAAATTTTATGAAAAAGCTGCTTATAATAAAGGTTTTTTAATGGTTTCTTCTTCGCCTTTAACTAGGTCATCTTATCATGCTGGTGACGATTTTGTTAAAATGAGAGATGCTAGAGAGAAGCAGTTAAAGGTTAATTAGTTTGAAAAGTAATACTTTAAAAAATGAAGCTTTCTTCAAAAGACTTAGAATTATTTGAAGAAATTAGAAAACTCACTTGGAAATTTGATAAAACTAGGTTCTGTTGAGATTTCAAATTAATAAATTAGAATTGATGTTTTATCAACATTAATTCATAAAATATGAGCTATAAAAAGAGATTAAATTCATATCAGTGGGACAAGATTTACAACTATTTAAAAGAATTCAAGGTCATTTATACTAGGAACGAAGTAGGCACCAGACGTTTTGTTGAGGCTGTGTTATGGATAGCAAGGAGTGGTTCTCAATGGCGGTTTTTATCTCCAGAATATGGAGATTGGAATACTGTTTACAAAAGGTTTGTTGACTGGGCAGAGAAAGGAATATGGTATAAGATGTTTTATTATTTTGCTGATGACCCTGATATGGAATATATCATGATTGATTCAACAATATTAAGGGCTCATGCTTGTTCTTCAGGAGCTTTAAAAAAAACGGTACTCAAGAGCATCAAGCATTAGGAAGATCAAAAGGTGGATTAACTACAAAAATACATGGAGTATGTGATGCTCTTGGCAGTCTACTTCATTATATATTGAGTCCAGGCCAAGTACTTGAATATGAGGCTTTGCTTGCTGATAAAGGTTATGATGCTGATTACATTATTAATCATATTCTATCCAATGGAGCCAGAGCAATAATTCCAAGCAAGAAAAATAGAATCATAAAAAGAAATTTAGATGCAGAATTATACAAAGAAAGGCACAAAATAGAATGTTTATTTGGCTTCCTAAAACATTACAGAAGGCTATTCTCAAGGTTTAAGAAATATGCCAGTAGGTTCATGACATTTCTACATTTTGTATCAACTTTGCAATGGTTAAAATGAAATCTCAACAGAACCTAAAAATATGTCAAAATCTAAAAATAGTTATTTTAGTTAATAGTGTCTAAATAAAACTCTTGCACTTGATAAATATATCTATAAAATGGGCGTCTTAACTGACAATTCTAATATTCTTAAAATTTAAATGACTACCAGCCAATCTTTAAGTAAAGAAATCGTTCCTGTAGCAATAGAAACGGAGATGAGAAAATCTTATTTAGATTATGCCATGAGTGTAATTGTTTCTCGTGCAATTCCAGATGTTTGCGATGGTTTAAAACCTGTTCATAGAAGAATCCTTTATGCAATGCATGAAGGTAATTATGACTACAACAAACCTTTTAAAAAATCTGCTCGTATTGTTGGTGAGGTAATGGGTAAATATCATCCTCATGGTGATAGTGCTATTTACGATTCTTTAGTTAGAATGGCGCAAGATTTTTCTCTGCGTTTACCTTTAATTGATGGCCAAGGTAACTTTGGTTCTATTGATGATGATCCTCCTGCAGCAATGCGTTATACAGAATCGCGTTTGCAAAAGGTTACTCATACTATGTTGGAAGATCTTGACAAAGACACAGTTGACTTCATGCCAAACTATGATGGTAGTGAGTTAGAGCCAAGAGTAATGCCAGCTAGATTTCCTAATTTACTAGTTAATGGTACTAGCGGTATTGCGGTTGGTATGGCCACAAATGTCCCTCCTCATAATTTGGGTGAAGTTATTGATGGGGTTTTGGCTTATATTGCTAATAATAATATAACTATTGAAGAGTTAATAGAAGTTATTCCAGGGCCAGACTTTCCAACTGGTGGTTTAATTCTTGGTAGGAATGGTTATAATAATGCAGCTAAAACAGGACGAGGTTCAATTATCATGCGTGGTCGCCATAAGGTAGAAGAAAAAGCTGGTGGCAAATCAACAATCATTATTAGCGAAGTTCCATATCAGGTTAATAAAGCTAAATTAGTAGAAAAAATTGCTGAATTAGTTAAGGAAAAGAAAATTGAAGGAATCTCTGATTTAAGAGATGAATCTGATCGTGATGGTATTAGGGTTGTAATTGAGCTTAAAAAAGGTGCAATGGATGAAGTTATTATTAGTCAACTTTATAGCTATACTCCACTTCAAACTAGTTTTGGTGTTAATATGCTGGCTTTAAACCATGGTAAGCCAGAGTTGATGAATCTTTTGGATGTTATTAAAGCTTTTTCTGAGTTTAGAGAAAGCGTTGTTACTAGAAGAATTAATTTCTTGTTAAACAAAGCTAGAGACAAAACTCATCTTTTAATTGGTTTGGCTGTTGCGGTTGCTAATATTGATGAAATTGTAGCTTTAATTAGAAAATCTCCTGATGTTGCAACTGCTAAAGAGCAATTATTAGGACGTAGTTGGCCCGCTAAAGATGTAGAGACTATTATTAACCTAGTGCAAGATAAAGGTAATGTCATCAAGGATGGTCAATTCTACTTTACAGAGGTTCAGGCTAAAGCTATTCTTGATATGAGGTTAGCTAAGTTAACGGGCTTAGAGATGGAAAAAATTAATGGTGAATTAAAAGAATTAGCTGCTGAAATTTCACGTTATTTAGAAATATTAGGTGATAAAGTTAAATTAATGGAAGTTGTAGTTAAGGAATTGCAAGAAGTTAAGGAACAATTTTCAACTCCAAGACGTTCAACTATAGAAGAGAGCGAATTTGAAACTAACATTGAAGATCTTATTCCAAAAGAAGATATGGTAGTGGTTGCTACTATGAATGGTTACATTAAAAGAGTGCCATTATCTACTTATAAAGCTCAAAAAAGAGGTGGTAAAGGTAGAAGTGGTATGTCAGTTAGAGATGAAGATGTTGCAACTGATATTTTTGTTGCAAATACTCATACTCCAATATTGTTCTTTTCTGATCGTGGTAAAGTTTATAAAATGAAAACTTATAAATTACCGCTTGGTAACCCACAAGCTAAGGGTAGGGCATTGGTTAACTTACTTCCAATTGAACAGGATGAAAAGATTAGTACAATTTTATCTCTTCCTGAAAATGAAGATAGTTGGAAAGATTTAAATATTGTTTTTGCAACTTCAAATGGAACAATTAGAAGAAACTCCATGCATGATTTTGCTAATATTCAGTCTAATGGTAAAATTGCTATGAAATTAGATGAGAGTAATTCTTTAATAGGTGTTAACTTATGTGAAGAGAAGGATTTTGTTATGCTTTCAACTAAAAATGGTAAATGCATTAGATTTCCAGTTGAAAAATTAAGAGTTTTTGCTAGTCGTTCTTCAGAAGGTGTTAGAGGTATTAAGTTGGATTCAAATAATTTTGTTATTGCTATGTCTGTACTTAAAGATGTTAGTGCAGATGCTTTAACTAAAGAGCAATATCTAAAAATTCCATCTGATAAGAGAATAGAATTAAAAGATGCTTTATTATTTAATCAAAATTTAGCTAATAATGCACCTAAAGACTTACTTGAGTCAACTCCTAAAGAAGTTCCTGTAATTAAAGGGACAGAGTTAGAACAAGATAAAATTCAAGAATTAGCTCTAAATGAAGAATTTATCCTTACTATAACTGAAAATGGTTTTGGTAAAAGAAGTTCAGCCTATGAATATCGCATAACTAATCGTGGAGGTATGGGTATTACTAATATCATTACCTCAGCTCGTAATGGTGAAGTTGTAGCTAGTTTTCCTATTGATGGTGGTGATCAGGTTATGATTATTACTAACCAAGGAACTCTAATTAGAACAGACGTTAGTGCTGTTAGAGTTACTGGTAGAAATACTCAAGGAGTAACTTTAATCAACACTAAAACTAGCGATGAAAAAGTAGTTTCAGTGGCTAGAATAGCTCAAAGTGGAGAAGATGAAATTGATGATGTTGAAACTGGAGAGTCTTTAAACGAAAATGAATAAAAGCTAAAAGTTTATTATGACATATTTTGTTCAAGGAAAAAATAATGAATATGAGTTAGTTATAGGCTGTGAGATTCATGCTCAAATTTCTTCTAAATCAAAATTATTCTCTAGAAGTTCTACTAAATTTGGCCAACCTCAAAATAGCCAAACTTCTTTTGTTGATGCTGCAATGCCTGGAATGCTGCCAACAATTAATGAATTTGCTGTTAAGCAAACTGTTAAAACTGGCTTGGCCATCAGCGCTAAAATTAATCTTAAGTCAATTTTTGATCGTAAAAATTATTTTTATCCTGATTTGCCACAAGGTTATCAAATTTCTCAATTTTTAGATCCAATAGTAGGAGAAGGTCAAGTTGAAATTGAATTAGAGGATGAGTCAAAAAAAAATATTGGCGTTACAAGAATTCATATGGAACAAGATGCCGGAAAATTAATTCACGATCAGCATCCAAGTTTAAGCTTGGTAGATTTAAACAGAAGTGGAGTTGGCTTAATGGAAATTGTTTCTGATCCTGATATCTCTAGCCCATTTGAGGCTTGTAATTATGTAAAAAAAATTAGATCAGTTCTTAGGGCAATTGGCACTTGTGATGGTGATATGGAGAAGGGAAATTTAAGATGTGATGCTAATGTGTCAGTTAGAATAAAAGGCACAAAAGAACTTGGAACTAGATGCGAAATTAAAAATCTTAATTCTATTAATAATATTTCAAAAGCCATTCAATTTGAAGCAAAAAGACAAGTTGAAATATTAGAAAATGGTGGTGAAATTTCTCAAGAAACTAGATTATTTGATGCTATTAATGGTGAGACTAGAACCATGAGAAGTAAAGAAGATGCTATGGATTACCGTTACTTCCCAGATCCAGATTTGCCAACTTTAGTTATTTCTCAAGAGTTGGTTGATGAAATAAAATCTACTTTGCCAGAATTACCTGATGCCAAAAAAGAGCGCTACATTAAGGAATTTGACATATCTGCTTATGATGCTGGTGTATTAACATCCGATATCCAAATTTCTTCTTATTTTGAGCAATTAGTTCAAAAACATGATCCAAAATTATGTGTAACTTGGTTAACGGTTGAGTTATTTGGTAGAATGAATAAATTGGGAATTGATTTTAAAAATTTAACAATTTTAGCGAATGATTTAATAGAATTGTTAGATTTAATAAAAAATGGTGATATTTCTGGTAAAATTGCCAAAGAGGTTTTGGATGCAATGTTTGAAACTGGTGATAAAGCAGGTAATATTGTTGAGAAAAAAGGCTTAAAACAAGTTAGTGATGATGGAGCTATAGAAAAAATGATAGATAATGTTCTTAATGACAATAGTGATAAAGTTGAACAATATAAGTCAGGAAAAGATAAATTATTTGGTTTTTTTGTTGGTCAAGTAATGAAAGAATCAAAAGGTCAAGCTAATCCTGGAGTGGTTAATAAGATATTAAAAGATAAATTAAAATAATATGGCTATGAATGATTTTTTAAACCAATTGTCAGAAATAAATGTTAAATTTCTTATTGAGTTAGGCTTAATTATTGGTGCTTTTACTTTTAGTTATACTTTTAAGAAGTTTTTTGATAAAAGGTTTTTGCGCAATTCAGAGCAAATATCTTTTATTAAAGATGCAACTGTTCGTCAAAAATTTATTAGAAATTATCGTTATGTTTCATATCCTTTATATTTAACTTTTTCTTTAGCTATACTTTTTATTATTTTAACAACTTTAGAATTACCTGGAACTTTAATAATTCCAGCATCTCAATTTAGCATTATTTGGTTTGCTTTAAGAATAATAACTGCCATTTCTGGCAGTAAGTCACCAAA
This sequence comes from Rickettsiales bacterium, assembly GCA_038123275.1. Classification (GTDB taxonomy): domain Bacteria; phylum Pseudomonadota; class Alphaproteobacteria; order Rickettsiales; family UBA1997; genus CAJQHT01. Next base: position 43,650 of record JAYORG010000010.1, read on the forward strand.
GATGATAGTAATTATTGTTGGTCTTATTTTAATATTAGATATTTTTCATTTAACAGATGTTATTGCTGATGCTTTAGGTAAATTGTCAATTGAGCTAGGAAATTTTAAATTATCATCTTTATTAATAGTTAAGGCCATTATTGCTTTAATTGTTAGTTTGTGGGTTGTTAATTTAATTTCACAAATTTCTAGAAAGACGGTTTCTAATTTTAGCTCTTTAAATATTAGCGCTAAAAATATCACTACAGTAATTATTGATATTGCTCTTTATTTCTTCTTATTCTTAATTATTTTAAAATTAGTTGGCTTTGATATTACTGCTATTGCAGTTGTAGGTTCGGCAGTTGGTATCGGTTTTGGTTTTGGTTTGCAAAAAATTACTTCTAACTTTATTTCCGGATTGATATTGCTTTTTGAAAGATCAATAAAAGAGGGTGATGTGGTAGAGCTTTCAACTGATCCAGGCGATATTGGCTTTGTTAAAAGAATGGGCATTAGATATACTTTGGTTAGAACTTTTGATAATAAAGAAATTATGATGCCAAATGAGGACTTCATCACCAACAGAGTTACAAATTGGACATTTAGTGACAAAGAAGTAAGGATAAAAATTGATATTGGTGTTGATTATGGTTCTGATTTAGAGTTAGTAAAAAAATTGATCTTAGAAGCTGCCACTGAAAATGTTGATGAAGACATTATCTATAAACCTGTTTGTTTTTTACATGAATTTGGTGATAGTTCGGTCAATTTTATTCTTTATGTATGGGTTAGTAATGTAAATTTAGTACAACATGCCAAAAGAAGCGATATTTTATTTGGTATTTGGAATAAATTTAAAGATAATAAAATCACAATTCCATTCCCACAAAGAGATCTACATCTTAAGTCTAGCGACCTAAAGAGTATTAAATAGGTAGTAACTCTGTTACTACTGTAACTGTCATCCTGAATCTAGACTCTCTTAGTTATCTTTGATAACTTAGAAAGTCTTGTATGAAGGATCTTACGTCACGAGTGGGGGATTTAATATTAACACCAACGTTGCTTGGGGTGAGATACTTCACATAAGAGACTCTAGAGCTTCTTAATGAAGCTCAAGATTCTCTAAGTTCAGCATGACAGTTCCTATATAAAAGATCTTGTCATGAGTGGAGGAGTTAATATTAATTGCCTATCCTTGCAAGATAATCATACTGTTCATCAAAAGCATTACCATATATTTCCTTTGGGGCTTTTAAATCATTATCAATATCATATTTCACCATTTCTAAAAATTTACCAATTGCTTTTTTTACGTTAATATCAGCATCAGCTATTCTATATTCTAATCTTCTGTTAATATTTTTTCCAACCACCCTAATAGCACAGCTTCTATTATCATATCCCCAGCTCAAATTAACAGGTGAGGTATATTTACCTTTGCTAAACAGCTCCTTATTCCTTTTTAAATTAAAACGTGAGTAATTTGCTTTTGAATCAGTGAAATAGTCTATATTTTTATTTGTAAGAGATAGTAATTTGGATATTATATTTAAAAGAATCCTACTTTCTTTATTATTATTTTTATCAAATAAATTTTTATTATATTCATTTAATAAAGTTAAATTAATTTGAAGAGCATTAGAACAATCATCTTTAAATGGGGTAGGATCTAAATTAATTTCTAAATCATATTTTTTTGCTAAATCCTTAGATATTGTTTTTATCAATTCTAGCTCAAGGCATAATAGATTAATATTTTGTGTTGGCAGTGTTTTGATTTCAATTTGACCTTCGCCTTGCTCTTTTTGAATGTCTAAGAGATTTATTTTTTGTCTTTTGACCTTATCTTTTAGTTTTTTGATAAATGTCTCAACTAAGCTATGGTCATTAATCTGATTAGAGTTTTTGGTAAGATAAAACTCTAATTCAAGACCAATATTAGGATAAAGAAGATTATTATGAAAATCTGAAATAATTTTATCTAAAATCTCACTTTTCACACTTTGAAAATTATAATGTTATAGATTTCCCTGAACCCATTCATATAAGGCGCTTTTTTGTACAGAGCCAACTTTGCTGTCAACTAATTCGCCATTTTTAAAAATCATTAAAGTTGGAATGCCTCTAACTCCATATTTTGAAGGAACTTCCGGGTTGTCGTCAATATTGCATTTAAAAACCTCAACTTTGCCTGACATATCCTTAGATAGTTCATCAATTAAAGGGCTTAATTGTTTACAAGGGCCACACCAAGGAGCCCAAAAATCAACCAATGTAATATTTTTTGACTGGATAACATCTTTTTCAAAATTTGTATCTGTAATTTCTTTTGCCATTTTTTGTTCTTTTAAATTGATAATTTGTTAAGTAGCTTGAATAATATAAATCTAATACTTTTTTAATTTTTTACAAGCAAAACAATGAAAAAAAGAATTCTATTTTTAGGATGCGGCAAAATGGGTAGTGCCATAAGGCAGAATTTTTTAAATAATAATATTTCTAAAAAAGATATTCTAGTAATTGATCCTAGAAGTAATTTGGCTGATATTACTTCAATTTCTAATATAAATAAAGACTATAAGGCAGATGTTATTATTTTTGCCATCAAACCACAAGAATGTGAAGATATTTTAAGAGAACTTAAAAGCCTGCAACCATATAACCAAAATACAATTTTTATTTCAATTTTAGCTGGTAAAAAAATTAAAGTTTTTGAAGATATTTTTGGAAAAGATAAAAAAATAATTCGTTTAATGCCAAATTTACCAATTTTAATAGGTGAGGGTATTAGCGCTTATTTTGCTAATAAAAATATTAAAAATAATGAAGAAAAGGCAATTATTGATTTATTTGGTCAAAATTTAAAATTATCAAATGAAGATTTAATAAATCAAGCAACAGCAATTTCTGGAAGTGGCCCAGCATATCTATTTTTATTTGCTAAAAGCATTATTGATGCAGCAAAAGAATTGGGCTTAGATGAGGAAGAATCTAAAAAACTTACTAAACAAACTTTACTTGGCGCTTCTAAAATGCTATTAAAAGAAGATAATATAGATCAATTAATAAGCAACGTAACAAGCAAAGGAGGTACTACACAAGCTGCTCTAGATGTTTTTGATGGTTCTTTGCAAGATTTAACCTTAAAAGCAATAAAAGCTGCCTTTGAAAGGTCAAAGGATTTATCATCCTAACTTTTATTGCTAATATTGTCATCCTGAATGGTAGTAATTCCAAGGATTTCACGTCACAAATGGAGGGGTTAATATTAAATAGTAATAATCTTTATAATAAAAAATTATAAATAAACACTAGACAAGCCTTGTTATATATGCTATAATAGCAGTTCGATTATTTTTTATTAATTAAGTAACCAAGAATGCCTTTATTTAACTTTGCTGATACATTAAATAAGCTTTATCGCTTACAAGGAGGAGAAGAGGGTATTGTATTTGATGTTGATGGTGATGATGGTATCCTCATTGATGGTGTAAAATATGATGATGATATAAAAGGTGTAGAGCGTAATTTTCTAGCAGCAATAAAAAAAGCAAAGTCCATAAAAGAGTTAATTGGCTTGGAAGATGAGGAATTAGTCTTGTCCTTATTAGTAAAATCTTGTAATGAAAAAAATACCGACAATATATTTACTTTACTTGATGCTATAATTGCACAGGCTAAAAAGGTGGATAAGGATAATTGGCAAGATGCTTTTAATAAAGAGGCATCCAGAAGTAAATTTTTCCATCTTGCATGTACTTCTGGAAATATGAAGTTGATACAATATTTAGTTAATAAGTCTTTTATTAGCAGTGTTGATTTAACAGATGCCACACCTAATCAATACACGCCATTATTTAGTGTTTTTAAAAAAATTTATGATGGTGGAGGAGATGTAGAGGCATTATTGCCAGTTATGAAGTATCTTATCACAAAATGTGGTGCTGATGTTGATATTGGTTGCAACCCTAGAAAAGTACCAGCAATTGTAGAAGCTTGTGACTATGAGCATGATAAATGCAATATGGATGTAATAAATCTCTTATGTGAACATTCTAATAAAGCCAACATAGCACTTGCATTAAAAAAAGTTACCCCTAAGACATTTAAAAAACCACCAACTGATGCAAATAGAAGAGAAAGGAGATAAATCAAAAAAGAAGAAGGAAGAAGATGGGCTAGAAGGTTCTTCTTCTGAGAGCGAAAATGATTCTAAGTCTGATGCTGGTATAGAAGGTCTAGAGGTTAGTGAGTTAGCAAAATATCTTATTCATAGAGAAGAATCTCTTGCTGAAGTATCTAAAAAACAAAATCGTGAAAGACTTGCTCAAATAAAAGCTCATGTTGCAAAAGGAAGTCATTTTGTTGTCATTGTATCAAAAGATCCAGAAACTCGTAAATTTACGTCAAAAAAAGGTGTAGATGAAGAACTTAGAAATCTAGCTATTGTTGGTGATAGTGCTGTTCCAGATTATCTTTATATACAAAATAAAGGCGATGCATCAAGTGGTCATTGGGATATAAATCATGGCAATAAGAAGATTAGTACTGGAATGAGTGGAAATTCTTGTCAGTCTTATAGTGCAATAGAGATAGTTAGAAGATCTTCGTTTTCATTAGAAGTTGATGGTAAGGCTGGAAAAAAGACAAAAAAAGATAAAAAAACCATAATTAATGAACTTATTAATGCAAAAAATAGTAAAGGTAAGGGTTTATTTAGTAAAAAAGAGAAGAAGAAGTTAAAAGATTTTTTTAAAGAAAAATCTAGGGTAAGAAATAGTTCACTATCAGGAAGTTTGGTCAGAAAGTTTCAAGAGGCAATTTTTTTGTATGGCAGAACAGAGAAAAGTTTGGATGCTCAAGAGCGTCATAGACTAACTAAAGAAATAAGAAGAAGTGGTGTGCAAATAGAGATAGGATGTATTCGTCCAACATTAGAGAGAATAGGAATTTTAGTTGCTGAAGCCAAAACTATATCAGAACTGAATCAATATGTATTAATGGCTGCAGGTGATGATGAAGAAGAAAAAGATCATTCACAAAAAGGATGCCAGCAAATATTAAATGATCCGGTATTAGTTGACTTATCTAATCACAGAAAAAGAGAATTATATAAATTGCTTGCTAAGTTGTCTTATTCTAAGGAAGGAGGTTTTTTTGCAAGTAATAGATCTACAGCAAAAAAATTAGCAGAAAGTGAGCTAGATTTATTAAAAAAATATTGCACAAAACAAGGCTTAGAATGCAATAGTCTTTTAAAAGAAGCACAAAATGCAAGAAAGAAATATAAAAAGAATTTTCCTGAGATAGGTATTAAATTAATGCAATCTGGAAGATCTAAACTGTTAAGCCCAGTATTTACTATTGGCAAAGCAAGTGGTTTGTCGAGTTATTTAAAGGAATTAAATAGAGATGATAATATTACTGTTAAAAAAAGAAAAGATGGATCTTATTATTGTTATCCTTCTGGGGATTGGGGGTCTTTTTCTGTTTGTTTAACCAGAATCTTAGAAAAGTTAGGAGATAATTGTCAAATATCTGTAGAAGATGCTACAAAAATTCATAGCTATTATAAAAAAAATAGAATGTTTATTAATCCAGATGATAAGAAATGGAAGGTTTTTGATAGAGGTTTTGAGCATTTTCTTACCGTTGCTAATGATGGAGCTGGGTTTACAAAACTAGAATTACTAGACCCTTTGCCGCCTAAGAGTGAGTCAAAATATGAATCATCTAGTAGTGAGTCAGATAGTGATAGATCTGATAGTGGTGATGATAGCCCATCAACATCTACTAGCTTAATATCTTCAAAAGTATTTGATGCATTTAATGGTACTGAATATGAAGAGGAGGCATTTGATGCGCTACATGATAATTCAGATAATGAAGAAGAGTTAAGAACATTTAGAAAACAAGAAGAGAATTTTGTTGCTAAAAAGAAGAGTATTAATAGAGAGTTAAATAGCTCATTAAGAGCTAGCAATCCTGGAGAGTTTGCTGAATTTTTAAATCCATCACGACGTAGATATAGCGGTATTGGAGCAAAGGCTACCATTGCTTATGATGGTTATAATCAGCAATGGGTTTTTACTATTCAAAGTGTTGTATCAGGTGGACCTGCTGATAGAATGGAATTAGGCAAGGGTAGTGAAAGTGAAATAAGAGTAAATATATCAGATTTAAAAGATTTAAAAAATCCTTTGGATGAAAATAACTCTTTAAAGCATGCTGTAAGTTATATTAGATGGTATGGGGTTAAAAAACAAGGTGATCATTTAGTGCCAGATATAGTTCCTGAGGGAAAATTAAGCCCTTATAAAACTGCAATTTTTGAGAGGGATCGAAGTAGTTTTCTTGATAAGAAATATAAATTGAGTAAAGGTAAAGATGTATGTAGATCTAGTGTTCCTTCTTTTAAATCTAAGTCAGCAGAGAGTGGTTATTTGTCTTCTTCATGGTAGTTGTGAATTATATTATATTTAAGTAAAATTATTTAATAAAGATTAGTTGACTTAGGTAAGTTTGTTATTAAAAATATAATTTTATTTATTAACTTAAAATCATATTACTTATGAAACTATTATTAAAAACATCATTATTTCTAGCTTTAATTTCTCTATCTGCTTGTATCGATATTCCATTTATTCCTGGAATATAAACCATTACGTTATAAATAATTGTTATCGAAGAATTTAGAATCTCTTAGTTATCAAAGATAACTAAGAGATTCTTGCATAAAGGATCTCACGAAACGAGTGAGGGAGTTAATTTTGGCTTAAGGATGTCAAGCTATTGTAATACAATATAAGTAACACGTCATCCTGAATTTAGAACCTCTTAGTTATCTTTGATAACTTAGAGGTTCTTGCATGAAGGATCTCACGAAACGAGTGGAGGGGTTGATTTTGGCTAATGTTTCTTGGGGTGAGATACTTCATATAAGAACTTCTAAGAAATCAAAGATTTCTAAGAAGTTCTAAATTCAGCATGACAAGCAGTGCTACAATAAGAAATATTATCCTGTTCTTTAAGAGTTTTATTTAAGATCTTTCCAGACTTTTTCGGTTGTAAATGGTAAAATAGGGCTAAAAGCTTCGCATATTGTGAGCAAAATAGTGTATAAAACATCGTAAGCTTCTTGTTTATCTGTGTCAATCTCACTTTTCCAGAAGCGATTTCTATTTCTTCTAATGTACCAATTATTTAAAGTTTCAAAGAATTTATTAAATTCTTCACAAGGCTTAACGGTATCGTAATTCTCTAACCCATCATCTATATTTTTAACTGCTTCTTTTAGTTTGGCTAAAATGTAAAGATCCATAGTGTTTTTTAAGTTTTTTGTATTGCTAATTCTATTAGCTTTAATGCCATCACTATTAGCATAAAGACAAAAGAAGTTATAGGCATTAATAAGAGGCTTAATGGATAATCTTAAAGTGTCTTTAATGGCTTTTCCTTCTTTGTCAATTCTAAGTTCTTGACCTTTCATAACGGGAGTTGAAGACATATAAAAACGCATTGCATCACTTCCTAAATTTTTAAAAATATCTAAAGGATCGGCATAGTTTTTTAATCTTTTAGAAAGTTTTTGTGATTTTTCATCTAATATTGTGCCATGACAAATTACATTTTTAAATGGTGGTTTTTTAAATAAGGCTGTGGATAAAACAACTAAAGTATAAAACCAGCCACGAGTTTGGGCAGCATATTCGGTAATAAAATCTGCAGGAAAATTATCTTCAAACCATTGTTTATTTTCAAATGGATAATGAGCTTGAGCATAAGGCATAGAACCACTTTCAAACCAGCAATCAAGTACATCTTTTACTCGAATCATTTTTGATTTTCCAGTTGGGTCATCTGGATTAGGGCGAGTAAGGTTGTCAATATAAGGGCGATGTAAATTATCTGGTCTAACTCCAAAATCTTTTTGAATATCGTCAAGAGAACCATAAACATCAATTCTAGGATATGATGGATCATCACTTTTCCATACTGGAACTGGACATCCCCAAAAACGATTTCTACTAATTGACCAATCTCTAGCACCTTCAAGCCATTTTCCAAATTGACCATCTTTAATATGACCAGGGATCCAATTAATTTCTTGATTGGCTTTAATCATGTCATCTTTAATGTCTGTGACTTTAACATACCAAGATGATACAGCTTTATAAATAAGAGGTGTGTCGGTTCTCCAGCAATGTGGATAATTATGTAAATATTGCTGGGTTTTTAGCCAATTATTAGTAATTTTAAGATATTTTATGATGTCATCATTAGTTTCAAAAACTTGTTTACCTTTAATTGATAAATCTTTGATATCAAACATTTCATTAGTAAACTTACCAGCTGCATCAACAGGGCAAAGGGTTGGAATATTATTATTTTTTGATAATATTTGATCATCTTCACCAAAGCCAGGGGCAATATGAACAATTCCAGTTCCTTCTTCAGTATTTACAAAATCTCCATGAAGAATTGTAAAACAGTTTTTAGATTCTTTCACTTTTTCATTCTTTTCTAGATAAGGGAAGAGTGGGGTGTATTTTAAACCAAGAAGGTCAGATCCTTTTAGATTAGAAATAATATTAACTTCTTCACCAAATTCTTTTTTATACTTATTAATAGCGTTTTTAGCTAGAATTAAGGTTTCGTTTTTGTGGTTAATTGCAACATATTCTATATTTTTATTAATAGCTAAAGCTAGATTTGATGGCAATGTCCATGGAGTTGTGCTCCATGCCAATAAATATATTTTGTTTTTTAATCCTTTTAGAGCTTCTTTTAATTCAAACTTAATGGTTACCGCTTTACTTTCTTTTTGACGATAAGAGTTATCCATTTTAGTTTCAAAGTTAGAAAGAGGGGTTTGGCATTTCCAGGAATAAGGAACAACACGATAATCTTCATACATTAAACCTTTTTTATGTAGCTCTTTAAAGGCCCATAAGACAGATTCCATATAATTAATATCCATAGTTTTATAACCATGCTCAAAATCAACCCATCTTCCTTGACGGTTAACATAGTTTTTCCAGTCAGAGGCATATTTCATGACGGAATCTTCGCAAGATTTATTAAATTTGCCAATTCCATATTCATTAATGGAAATTTGTCCTGAAACTCCTAAAGTTTTTTCTGTTTCCATTTCAACAGGAAGGCCATGTGTGTCCCAGCCAAATTTTCTTTCAACTTTTTTACCTTTTATGGTTTGATAACGAGCAAAAATATCTTTAATATAGCCAGTTAATAGATGACCATAATGCGGTAAACCATTAGCAAAGGGAGGGCCATCATAAAAAACAAATTCATTATTTTCTATTTTGTCATGATCATGATTTGGGTTATTGCAGCAAGTTTTGGGAGAAACATTATCCTCTTCATCTTCTAGGGCAGAAAAATCTCTATTTTCAATTGATTTCTCAAAAATTTTATTTTCTTGCCAAAATTTTAATATTTCTTCTTCTGATTTGCTAAAATCAAAATTTTGATTAGGCTGTGGGTAATAAGATTCTTTTGTCATTTAATTTTAATTTATTCATCTAGCACAAATTAAAGAATATAAGTTAATGTTTTAACACTTATTTTTTTTTCGTGAGATCCTTCATATAAGAAACTTTAAATTATCAAAGATGATTAAAATTTTCTAAATTCAGGATGACATTATTTTGCTTAAGCAAAATAAAAAAACAACTTGAATTTAACGAATTATTTAATACGCTTTCCAGCGTCTTTAAATTGTGTGTTAATAAATTATAAAATCATGAAAGAAACTTTGAATATTGCCATTGCTGGTCTTGGTGTTGTTGGTGGAGGGGTCTATGATATCCTTACTAAAGAAGTAGATATGCTCAATAAGAGATCAAAGAAAAATATTAAGCTAGTTGGTGTTGCTTCAAGAAGTAAAAAAGATTTTGTTGATGAGGATAATATTAAATATCATGATAATGTGTTAGATTTAGCAAATGACAATGACATTGATATAATAGTAGAAACAATTGGTGGAGATGGTATTGCTTATGAGTTGTGTAAGAAATCTTTAAAGAATGGCAAGCATTTTGTAACTGCCAATAAAGCAATGATTGCGTTAAGAGGCTCAGAGTTAGCTGACTTGGCATCAAGAAATAATGTTGCTTTATGTTTTGAATCTGCGGTTGCTGGTGCAATTCCAATTTTAAAATCTCTAAAGGAAGGTTTAGCTGCTAATCAAGTTAATAAGCTTTACGGTATTTTAAACGGAACTTGTAATTATATTTTAACCAAGATGGAAGATGATAATCTTGCTTTTGATGTTGCTTTAAAACAAGCACAAGAATTAGGTTATGCAGAGGCTGATCCAGCTTTTGATATTGGAAATATTGATGCTGCTCATAAGTTAGCAATTTTAGCAGCTATAGCTAAAAATTCAGAGTTAGATTTTGAAGCATTGCATATTGAAGGCATTACTAAAGTTTCAATTGATGATATTAGATTTGCTGCTGAGTTTGGTTATAAAATTAAATCTTTAGGTATTTTTGAGGATGTTGGTGAAAATAAAATAAAGCAGTCAGTCTATCCTGCTTTAATTAAAAAAGAAGAGAAGATTGCTATGGTGGATGACTCTTATAATGCAATTCTTAGTCTTGGAAATAATTCTGAATGGAATTTTCAAGTTGGTAGAGGGGCAGGGGCAAAGCCAACAGCAAGTGCTGTAGTTGCTGATATTTTAGATATTTCAAATAGTAGAGATAGCTTTCCATTTGGTTGTGATATTAAAGATTTAAAATCAATTAAAACCGCACAAATTAGTGAGAGAGTTGGAAGATATTATTTAAGATTTAATGTTGAAAAGAACTTTGCTAAAGATGAAGAGTTTTTAGGTAAAATATTTTCTAAGCCTGAAATTGTTGAGCAGTCAATAATTAAAGAATTTAACGAAGAAACTTTAATTTATGCTTTGAAAATAAGTGAAATAGAAGAGTCTGAAATTAACCAAACTTTATCTAAAATAGACGGTTTCCAACAAATTAGCGATGTTAATTTAATTAGAATTGAAGATATAGTATAATAGCAAATTATACTTATGCTCTTAAAGTATTGATTTTAATATATTGCTTGAAGAAGAAGCCCATCTATCCTTGTTTAATAAATAATTATCAGGATTAAATCTTCTGTTAAATGCAATGGTTATGTTCCTAAACTCTTCATCGAAATCATTGTTTAGATTATCTATTTTATATCCAAAATTACTTAAATCTTTTTTAATTTGAGCTATCTCTTTATTTTGATCTCCTAATTTAAATAATATTTTATTATTATTTAATTTTGTGTCTTTCTTGGGCCAAATTCCTATGCCATTTTTAGCAAAATATTTCCATGGAAATAGATGACTTGGATCATCTTTGCGATTTAAAAATCCACTTTCCTTATTATATGCAATGTCGCCATGCCCAACTATATTTTTTTGTAAAATTTTATGTGTTTTAATAATATTTTGACATAATTTAATGCCAGATTCTATTTGTTTTTCATTAAATCCTGATTGATAAGGGTCTGTACTAAAAAATTCAATTCCAATTGATGATTTATTTAAGTTAAATTCACCATTCCAGAAGCTAATACCAGCATGATAAGCTATATTTTGTTCACTAACTAACTGAAAAATATTTCCGTCTTCATCTATGAGATAATGCGAGCTAACTTTATGCTTTTTTAGCTCTTTAATAGCGCTTTGAATATTTTTATCAGCAATATGGTGTAATACTAGATATTTTATTTTTCTACTTGATGATTTAGTAAAAAAACTTTCAAATAATTCTGACTTATTTATAGGTAGTGATTTAACCATTTGATTTGACTTATTAGAAAATTATTAATAATCTGTTTGCTTTAAAAAATATATTAAACACCCAAAATAAATATGTCAGCAATAAAAAACAAAGATCAAGAAGCGTTAGATTTTCATAAAAATGGTAAGGCCGGAAAGGTTGAGATGAATGCTACTAAGCCACTTAATACTCAAAGAGAATTAGCTTTGGCATATTCTCCTGGAGTTGCTATTCCTTGTGTAGAAATTGAAAAAAATCCTGATACAGCTTATGATTATACGGCAAAAGGTAATTATGTTGCAGTAATTTCTAATGGAACAGCAGTTCTTGGTCTTGGTAATCTTGGGGCAATTGCAAGTAAGCCAGTTATGGAAGGTAAATCTGTTTTATTTAAAAGATTTGCTGATATTGATTCAGTTGATATAGAAGTGGCAACGCAAGATCCTAAAGAATTTATTAATTGCGTTAAATATTTGAGTCCAACTTGGGGTGGTGTTAATTTGGAAGATATTAAAGCTCCAGAATGTTTTACAATTGAAAAAGAACTTCGTGAAATAATGGATGTGCCGGTATTTCATGATGATCAACACGGTACTGCTATTATCTCTGCTGCAGGAATTATTAATGCCTTATATATATCAGGTAAAAAAATTCAAGATATAAAAGTTGTTGTTAATGGAGCAGGTGCTGCTGGAATAGCATGTTTAGAGCTTTTAAAAGCAATGGGACTACCTCATAATAATGCTATTTTATGTGATACAAAAGGTGTTATATATAAAGGCAGAACAGAAAGGATGAATGAGTGGAAGGATACTCATGCAGCGGATACCAAAGATAGAACTTTAGATGACGCTATGAAAAATGCTGATGTTTTTCTAGGGCTTTCAGTTAAGGGTGCAGTTAGTCAAAAAATGGTTAAGTCAATGGCAAAAGATCCTATCATTTTTGCTATGGCTAATCCAGATCCAGAAATTACACCAGAAGAAGTTAAAGAAGTTAGAAAAGATGCTATTGTTGCAACAGGAAGAAGTGATTATGAAAATCAGGTTAATAATGTGATGGGTTTTCCTTATATATTTAGAGGTGCTTTAGATGTTAGAGCTTCAACTATTAATGAAGAAATGAAAATTGCAGCAGCTGAAGCAATTGCCAAATTGGCGCGTGAACATGTGCCAGCAGAAGTTATTAAAGCTTATGGTGGCAAAGAGATGAAGTTTGGACAGGAATATATTATTCCTACTCCTTTTGACGCTAGACTAATTAGCACAATACCAGTTGCAGTAGCTAAAGCTGCTGTTAAGAGTGGTGTTGCTAAGAAGCCAATTACAGATTGGGATGCTTATGTTAAAGAATTGCAAGCTAGAAGAGATCCAACGGTTAATAGTTTAAGTTTTGCTTTTGATAAGTTAACTTTGTCACCAAAAAAAGTTATTTTTGCTGAAGGTGAGCAGCCAGAAATTATTAGAGTTGCTGCAATGTGGTATGAAAATGGATATGGTGAGCCAATTTTAATTGGCAAGAAAGATCGTATTTTAAATAATATGAAAGAAATGGGTATAAACCCTAAGGGTATTACCATATATAATGCAGCAATTTCTGAGGATAATTCTAGATATACTGATCATTTATATAAGAAATTACAAAGAGAGGGTGTTCTTTATTCAGATTGTTCAAGGATGGTTAAATTAGATCGCAATATTTTTGCCGCTTCTATGTTGGAATGTGGAGATGGAGATGCTTTAATTACTGGTTTAACTAGAGGCTATAAAAAATCTTTAACAGATATTTGGAAGGTTATTAAAAATCAAAAAGATAAGATTGTCATGGGTCTTTCTATGGTAATTTCAAAACAAAAAACAGTATTTATTGCTGACACAGCTTGTAGTGAATTATCTTCTTCTGAACATTTAGCAAGGATTGCTGTTCAGTCAGCAAATAAAGTTAAAAATATGGGTTATGAGCCAAGGGTAGCTTTTTTATCATTTTCTAATTTTGGAACTGCTTTGAGAACTGAGTCTGAAAGAGTTAAAAGAGCTGTAGAGATTTTGGATGAACAAAATGTTAATTTTGAATATGAAGGTGAAATGACTGCTGATGTAGCTCTTAATATGGATAAAATGGCAAAATATCCATTTTCTCGTTTAACTGCTCCAGCTAATATTTTAATTTGTCCAGGGTTACATTCTGCTAGTATTGCTACTAAATTATTAGAAGAATTAGGAAGTTGTTCTGTTGTCGGGCCAATTTTAACTGGTCTTGAAAAGTCGGTTCAAGTTGTAACTATGAGGTCTTCAATTAACGATATTCTTAATATGGCGGCAATTGCTGCAACTGACAATATTAACGAATAGTTTTTATTCTTATTAATTAATAGTTTGCAAAATTAAATGTTGATAAAATTAGTCTTATTATTTCCATTAATTGGATCACTTACTTCAGGGTTATTGTGTCGGATAGTCTCTGATAGATTTGCTCAAATTTTTAATTCTGTTTTATTAACTTTATCAGCTATCATATCTGTAAAGATATTTTTTGATTTAAGGAGTAGTGGTGAGATAATTAATATTAGACTATTTGATTTTTTAACCTCAGGAAGTTTTTCTGCTAGTTGGTCATTGATGGTTGATAGCCTAACTTCAATTATGTTGATAGTTGTTACTTTTGTGTCAGCCTTGGTTCATATTTATTCAATTGGATATATGGCAGATGATAAATCTATTCCAAGATTTATGTCTTACCTTTCTTTGTTTACTTTTTTTATGCTAATATTGGTTACTTCTAATAATTTCTTGCAACTTTTTGTTGGATGGGAAGGTGTTGGTGTTGCTTCTTACTTATTAATTGGTTTTTGGTTTCATAAGCCTTCTGCTAATAATGCAGCTATGAAAGCTTTTATTGTTAATAGAGTGGGGGATTTTGGCTTAGTTATTGCAATTGCATTAATATTTTTTACTTTTAATAGTATTAATTTTTCTGAAATATTTGTTATTGCCTCTGGCTCTGCTGAGCAAACATTTAACTTGGCTGGATATTCTATTAATTCAATTGATGCGATTTGTATATTATTATTTGTTGGTGCAATGGGTAAATCAGCACAAATTTTCTTACATACTTGGTTAGCTGATGCCATGGAAGGTCCAACTCCAGTTTCTGCTTTGATACATGCAGCAACCATGGTAACAGCTGGTATATTTTTAGTTGCAAGATGTTCTCCTTTGTTTGAGTTATCTCCCATTGCTTTATCTGTAGTAACAATAGTTGGTGCTACAACAGCAATTTTTGCTGCTACAATTGCTATTACTCAAAATGATATTAAGAAAGTTATTGCTTATTCAACTTGTAGTCAGCTTGGTTATATGTTTTTTGCTTGCGGTGTTTCAGCTTATAGTGCCGGAATATTTCATCTAACTACGCATGCTTTCTTCAAAGCTTTATTATTTTTAGGAGCTGGAAGCGTGATACATGCTATGCATCATGAGCAAGATATGAGAAAAATGGGTGGTATTTTTAAGAAGATACCTTTTACCTATGCTATGATGTGGATAGGATCGATAGCTTTAATTGGATTTCCTCCTTTTGCTGGCTTTTATTCTAAAGATGTAATTTTAGAAGCAGCTTATATGTCTCACGCTAGTTTTAGTGATTTAGCATTTTATTTAGGAATAGCAGCTGCATTTTTGACTGCCTTTTATTCATTTAGGTTAATTTTTATGGTATTTCATGGTGAAACTAGGGCTGATAAAGATGTTTTTGATCATGCACACGAGTCGCCAAAGACAATATTGATTCCTTTATTATTTTTAAGTGTAGGGTCTATATTTGCAGGATATATTGGCTATAATTTACTTAATATGGTTTCGGCTCATGATAATTTCTTTGATAATGCAATTTTTGTTGCCTCTCATAATAAAGATCTTTTAGAAGAAATTCATCATACTCCATTATTTATTAAATATTTACCTATAATTGTTGGGATATTTGCTTTTATTTTGGCTTATATAGTATATATTGCTAAGACAGAGCTGCCTGCTAGATTAGCTAATATATTCAAGCCTCTTTACAAGTTATCCCTTAATAAATGGTATTTTGATGAAATTTATAACGGTATTTTTGTAAAGCCAATAAAATGTCTTGGTTTGTTTTTATGGAGCTTTATAGATAATAAAATTATTGATGGGCTAGGTCCAAATGGCTTTGCTACTCTTTCTAGGGTATTTTCTTCTAAAGTAAGCAAGATACAAACAGGGTATGTTTATCATTATTGTCTGGCTATGGTTTTAGGTTTATTGATATTTTTATCATATCTTTTATTTATTATTTATAATATTATTAATATTTAAGAAATAATGAAGGAATTTAAGGAATTAAGAGAAAATTTTGGATTATTTGCTACTGGGGTTGCCATTGCTACTACTGCTGAAAATAATAATTTTAATATAGTCACAATTAATTCTTTGACATCTATTTCTTTGGATCCAGCTTTGCTTTTATTTTGCATTGATAATAAGTCTAGTAATTTTGAAGCTTTTACTAAAAATAAGAATTTTGCTATTAATCTTTTAACAGAAGATCAGATAGAATTATCAAAAACATTTTCTAAATCTGGCACAAAAGATTTTGATTTAGAAAAATATTTTTTTACTAGTAATTCAAATAATTTAATCTTAAAAGATTCTTTAGGGTACTTTGAGTGTAGGCAGGACAATATTCTTCCCTGCGGTGATCATCATATAGTTATTGGTAGAATTAGTAATTTTTCTAAGTTAAATAAAGATAAAAAACCACTTCTTTATTTTAAGGGAAAATATAACTCCCTATAATTTTTTAGCATTATTTGATACATAATAATAGTAACTAGATTAGTTTATGAAGTTATATATTATATTTTATCTCTTAGTAAGTATCTTTATTTCCTCAATTTCTTTTGCTAGTGGTTATCATAATCACGGTTATATTGGCAAAGCTCAATTTGATATAAGTGAGAAACGTTTTTCATTGTTTAATGAGGCAGGGGAATGTAAATATTTTTTTAATGATATTCATTTTCATCCTAAAGATTTTACAATGCATGGAGAAAGTTTGGATAAGATATATGATGATACAGAAGGTAATTGTGTTAAAAAAATTTTAGTTGGGTCATTGCCTTTAATAGAACATTGGTCTGGGGATGGAAAAAGACCAGCTTATTATACAGATGATAAGTCTAAGTTTTACTGGAATACTTTTTCTGATATCCCAACTTTTGAAGAATATAAAAAACTATCACAGCAAAAGAAATCTAAATATTTCTTTTTAATAAATGGATTTTTGCATTTTGATATGAGTGCTGTTGACATGGTAAATCATACAATCAAATTATATGAAGATTTACCAATTGTGGGTTTTGGTGAAATATTTGGTGAACATGATATAATGTCTGATCAAATGAATCCGCCATCTTCAATTGATTCAAAATCTCTTGATAAGATATATAAGCTTGCCGGACAAAGAAATTGGTTTGTAATGATTCATAATAATTTATCCAACCGTTCGTTTAAGGGCCCGGTTGACCCTATATATTTAGCTTCTACTCAAGCTGTTTTAAAAAAACATAGAAAGACTTTATTTATATTGCCTCATGCTGGAATTATGAGAAATATTGTTATTGATAATTTAACAGAAGTTTTAGATAAGTTACTTAGAAGAAATAAGAATTTATATATAGATATATCATTTGTTGTTTTGGAAAATTATATAATGCCAGAAGGGTTTGTAGTTGATAAATGGGTTACTTTAATAGAGAAATATCCAAATAGGTTTCTTTTTGGAACAGATTATTTAGGAGGTTATAAAGATTTTACAGATGTTAAAAAATATATTCCTTTACTAGATTCTTTAAGTTCTAAAACTGCTAAAAAGATTTCTAGTGGTAATTTTGAATATTTAGTTAATAGGTCTTTAAGAAAATAAGATAACTCTCTTAAATACGCTTTAAGAGAGTTATTTGCTAGTTGATAAATTTAATGAATTGTTTTCATACTGATTGATCCTGAAGGGAATTTATTGTATGTTGTTTGTGATGTCTGTCCACGGCTTCAACAATTAGCTCTTTAGCTTTTTTTACGTCTTCAAATCCTTTGATTTTAACCCATTTTCCTTCTTCTAAATCTTTATATCTTTCAAAGAAGTGAAGAATTTTATTCATTAAAGTTTTTGGAATATCATCTTTTGATTCCATTTCAGAGTAGGCAGAGTTCAATCTTCTCACAGGAACGGCTATGATTTTTTCATCTTTGCCTTTTTCGTCTTCCATAATTAAAACTCCAATTGGTCTAGATTCAATGATAGATCCTGGTAAAACTGGATAATCACTAATTACTAGAACATCAATTGGGTCACCATCCTCTGATAAAGTGTGAGGAATAAAACCATAATTACAAGGGTAGTGCATTGGGGTTGAGATGAATCTATCAACAAAAATGGCGCTACTTTTTTTATCCATTTCATATTTTATTGGATTTCTAGAGTTCATAGGAACTTCTATAACAACATTAACATGTTTAGGAACATCAGCTCCATTTTTTATTCTGTCTAAATTCATTTTTTTTTAAATTATTATTAATAAAATTAGTTAGCTTCTAATATTAGAGCTGCTCCTTGACCACCTCCAATACATAAAGTTGCTAAACCTCTATGTTTATCTCGTCTTTTTAATTCTTTTAAAATATGAATTACTAAGCGAGTACCTGTCATTCCAACAGGATGACCTAGGGCAATGGCTCCACCATTAACATTTAAAGTGTCTTTCTTTATTATACCAAGTGCAGCCGATTTGTCCAGGTATTTTTTTGAAAATTCTTTTGAGGCAAAGGCTTTTACACAGGCAATAACCTGAGCACTAAAGGCCTCGTTAATTTCTATTAAGTCAATATCTTTTAGGGTTAATTTTGATTTATCAAAGACTTTTGATGATGCATAAACTGGACCTAGACCCATTCTTTCTGGCTCTAACCCTGCGTAAGCAAATTCTCTTAGGTAACCATCAACTTCTAATCCTAGCTCTTTGGCTTTAGATTCTTTCATTAAAATAACAGCTGCAGCTGCATCAGTTAATTGAGAGGAATTTCCAACTGTAACTGTTCCAGTATGTTTTTCAAAATAAGGTTTTAATTTTGCTAAAGCTTTAATGTTTTGACATTTTCTAACACCTTCATCTTCACTGATAATTTTTCCATCTTTATCGTGACTATAAATAGGCAGTATCTCTTCGCTAAAAATTTCTTTTTCAATAGCATTTTCAGCTTTTTGGTGGCTTTTTAAAGCAAATTCATCTTGCTCTTCTCTGGTAATGGAAAATTCTTTTGCTAGTACTTCAGCTGTACATCCCATTATAAGACCAGAGACTGGGTCAGTTAGACCTTGTTGCACTCCAATTATTGGCTTCAAAAAGCTTAATCTAAAACTTAAAAAGGTTCTTAAGGTTGATATAATGGATTTAGATTTAAATAGATTAGCAAAAAAATTAGTCATTTTTTTATTGAACAATAATGGAATATTGCTCATTGATTCAGTTCCTCCGGCTAAAATAATTTCTGCTTCACCATTTAATATTTTAGAGACTCCGCTAGTTATTGCTTCCATGCCAGAAGCACAATTTCTATGCACAGTATATGCTGGAACTTTATTTGGTATTCCGGCTTTAAGGGCTATGACTCTAGCTATATTAGCAGCATGTCCTGGTTGAGCCACATTGCCAAAAATAACTTCATCAATTAAGCTGGCATCAATTTTACTTCTAATTAAGACTTCTTTGGTAATTTTTGCACCCAAATCATCAGCTGTTAAGTTTTTCAAAGATCCACCAGCTTTTCCCATTGGGGTTCTAAGTCCACTAATAATAGCTATTCTTTCTTTCATAAATTAATTGCTAATAAGTTTACAGTAAAATAAAATGCATCAAAGTTTTAACTGATAATTACAATTAAGAAAACTTAATTTAAGAAAAATGATAAATCAAGAATTAATAGACTTTGCCAATCATTTGGCTGATTTGAGTTGCAATATTGTGCAAAAATACTTTCGTAAAGATATTGGTGAAGAAAAAAAGTTTGATGATACCCCTGTAACTTTAGTTGACAAGAAAGTTGAAAAAATAATTAGAGAAGAGATTCTAAAAAAATATCCAAATCATGGTATAATCGGTGAAGAATATAATGATGTTAATAAAGATGCTGATTTTAAATGGGTGATTGATCCAATCGATGGAACTTCTTCTTTTGTAATTGGTAAGCCTGTTTTTGGTACATTAATTGCTTTGACTTACAAAAATAATCCAATAATTGGTATTATTAATCAACCAATTAGCAATGAAAGATGGGTTGGAATAAAAGGTGAAGGGGTTACTTTTAATAATAAAAACATTGTTACAAGAAAATCTGGATCAATTTCTAACTCCATTCTTTGTGCAACATCGCCAGTATTTTTTAAGGATCTTGATTTAAAGTTTTTTAATCAGGTTAGAGATAAGACTAAATATCAAAAATATGGTGGTGTTTTTTATGGTGGAGATTGTTATTTATTTGGTCTTATGGCTTTGGGTTATGTTGATATTATTATTGAAACTGGTCTTAAATGTCATGATTATTGTTCTTTGGTTCCTATTGTTGAGGAAGCAGGAGGAGTAATTACTGATTGGAGTGGAAAAAGGCTGGATATTAATTCAAATGGTCAGATTTTGGCGTGTGGAGATAAAAGAGTGCACGAAGAAATATTAGGAATAGCAAAAAATATTTTTTAATTTATTGTAAATTTTAATTAATACTTTACTTTTCTTGAATCCTTGCTGTCATAGCTCAGTGGTAGAGCGCTTCATTGGTAATGAAGAGGTCCCGGGTTCAAATCCCGGTGACAGCACCA
>JAYORG010000011.1:0-47221 GCA_038123275.1 Rickettsiales bacterium
GATCTTTACTTGGAAAATTCATGTACTTCCTGGTACATTAAAATTTTCCAAGTAAAGATCAAATCCAACCTTTTCCCCACCAAAACTGATTAATTTACCTAGATTAGAGTAATTAAAAAACTTCCTGGTATATTAAAATTTTCCAAGCAAATTCAAATCCCATCCTTCTCCACCAAAACTGATTAATTTACCTAAATTAGAGCAATTAAAGAACTTTCTGCTATATTAAAATTTTCTAAGCAAATTTATTTTTCTTGCTAAAGTTGATTAATTTCTGATGAAAGATCTTTGTTGATTTTTATTAGATCTTTTTTAATTGTTTCTTTTGGTGAGTTTTTATTTAAGCCTTCTTCAATAATGCCAACTAATCTTGATCCAACAACAATTCCGTTAGCGCCTATTTGAGACATTTCTTGTACATGTTGTTTGTTTTTAATGCCAAAACCAATAGCAACGGGAATATCTGTTAACTTCTTTATTTTGCTAATGAATTTTTTATTTTCTTTTGGACTAGATGATTTAGTTCCGGTAATGCCAGCAATTGAAATAAAATAAAGAAAGCCACTGGCTTTTTTTATTATTTGTTTCATGCGATTTTCATCACTAGTTGGAGTAATCAGTTTGATAAGGTCAAAAGAGTGTTTCTGGCAATATGAGTATAATTCACCGTCTTCTTCAATTGGTAAATCGACAATTAATACGCCATCAACGCCATTTTCTTTAGCATCTATTACGAATTTTTCTAATCCATAATGTAAAACTGAATTGTAATAACCCATTAATATTAGGGGTGTTATTTGGTCGGTTTGACGGAAATTTGCAATCATTTTTAGCACTTTTTTTAATGTAGCACCATTTTTAACAGATCTTTTGCTGGCCTCTTCAATTGTTGGACCATCTCCAGCCGGGTCTAAAAAGGGGATACCTACCTCGATTAAGTCGGTTCCATTTTTAGGTAATTCTTTTATTATTTCTAAAGATGTATTAATATCAGGATCTCCACCAGTAACAAAGGAGATGAAGGCTGTTTTATTGTTTTTCTTTAAATTGGTAAATGTTGTTTTAATTCTCATTTAATGTTTACTCCTAATTTTTCTGCAACTGTAAAAATATCTTTATCACCTCTGCCTGATAGGTTAACTATTATTGTTTGATTTTTGTCCATTGTTTTAGCTTGTTTAATGGCATAAGCAATGGCATGAGATGATTCTAGGGCTGGAATGATTCCCTCTATCTTAGTAAGTAATTGAAAAGCTTCTAAGGCTTCGTCATCGGTTATGCTAACGTAATTAACTCTTTTAGTTTCATTTAAATAAGCATGTTCAGGCCCAATTCCTGGGTAATCTATTCCAGCAGAAATAGAGTGAGCATCTGTTATTTGGCCATCGTCATTTTGTAAGAAGTAGGTATAATTGCCATGTAAAACTGCCTCACTTCCTTTTGAAATTGAGGCGGCATGTTGTCCGGATTCAATACCTTTTCCAGCTGCTTCAACGCCATATATTTGCACATTTTTATCATCAAGAAAAGGATAAAATAAGCCCATAGCATTAGATCCTCCACCAATGCAAGCAATTAGACAATCTGGTAATTTACCCTCAATTTCTAGTATTTGCTCTTTTGCTTCTTGTCCTATAATTTTATGAAAATCTCTTACCATTTCTGGATAAGGATGAGGTCCAGATACTGTTCCAAGTAGATAATAGGTGTCATTAATGTTAGCTGTCCAATCGCGCATTGCTTCATTTATAGCATTTTTTAGACTAGCTGAGCCTGAATCTACGGATTTTACTTGCGCTCCTAATAATTTCATGCGAAAGACATTAGGTTTTTGTCTTTGCATATCTTTTTCTCCCATGTAAATAGTGCAGGGTATGTCAAATAAGGCACAAACTGTGGCAGTGGCAACACCATGTTGACCGGCTCCAGTTTCAGCAATAATTCTCTTTTTACCCATTTTCTTAGCTAGCAAAATTTGTCCTAAGCAATTATTGATTTTATGGGATCCAGTGTGGTTTAACTCATCTCTTTTCATATAAATTTTAGCTCCACCAGCATGTCTAGTTATTTTATTAGCAAAGTAAAGTGGGTTAGGGCGTCCCGCATAATATTTTAAATAATAAGAGAATTCCTTTTGAAATTCAGGATCATTTTTAGCTTTTTTGTAAGCTTCTCCTAATTCTAAAATAGCTGGCATTAAAGTTTCGCCAGCATACCTGCCACCAAACTTACCAAATTTACCATTACTATCAGGAAGATTATATTTATTGTGTATCATTATTTATTTATCTTTTGTTGGTTTACTTGCTGCCGGTGAACCACCAACACCTCCAGTTGGTGCTTTTGAGCTATCACTAGCTGACCTGCCTTTTGCAAGGCTTAAGCCTTTACCTTTGGTTCCAACGGCACTACCTATTTCCTTTCGTTTATTCATGGCACGTGCGCCAACGCCACGGGCAGCTTTCTTCATACCTCTCATGCCTCTTAATTGCGCCCCTCTAAGAGCTCCATATCCTTTTTGTAGAGCTTTGCCTACATCCATGCCTTGGGCTTTAAGTTCTGCTCCACCAACCAATTTGGCAGCAAATGATGTTATTTTTCCAAAGAATTGACCAAAGATAAACATTAAGAATGCAGCCTTGATCATAACAAAAACAATATTTTCAATAGTATTGCTACCAGGGTTTAATATTTCTAATTCTGGAAAACCAATTCCAAGGGCTTCGATATTATTAGTTTTAATGCCTAATTGCGAAAATATACAATATACACTATCTTTAGCAGCTTGGGAGTTACATTCCATAGTTTTTGGCCCTGTTACTCCGTCACCTTTATATGAAATATCTCCAGCAATTGTAGCATCAAAAATACTAATTAATATTCCTAAATAGGCAAATAAAATAAATGGTTGCAGAGAAAATCCCATTAGGTTTTTCCACCATTTATCAAAAATTGATTTAGTCTTTTTAAACATAACCATAGGAATAGTAATTGGTGATATGTAAATTAGGATTATGATGGAGATTGATGATAATAAAAACATATGCAAGGCTCTAATTGCCATTGAAAGTAGATAAAAAACAAATACCACAGAAGCAAATAAGAATATAATTCCAGCTCCTCCGGTTAAAAATCCAGCTAAAATAAACATAAATAGATGTGGAACTGTTACCCCTGGGGCAAATCCAAGAGCATAGATAATTTTACAATCTAAGGTATCCCATATTTTTAAATATTCTGAACCTTCAGGATATTGTGGATTATCAGTTGAGCCATCTTCATGGTTGTATTTTGGAAATTGACAGCCATCTAGTTTTTTTGTTAGGGCTATTTCAGCATAGCCACTATAATATATATCATAGTTAGTGCTATTTATATTATTTCCATTTGCATCTAGTAATATAAAGCTGTGTTTGGTGATTTCTATATCTTCTTCATCATTATCTTCTATAGTAAAGGTATTTTCAGTTATAGCGCCAACTGTAAATTTTTGATCATTGAACTGTTCTATTTCAGAGATGTTGCTAATTGTAATATCATCACCAGTTTCTATATCTCCAATATTATCAACGGTAACTGTAGTAATAGAGCCATTGTCTATTTGGTATATTCTTGTTTCGCTTTCATCAATACGCATAACAATATCTGATATAACTAGTGAACCTTTAAAGACTCCTTCAAAGAATTTTGTTTGCCATGCATCGCCAAGAGCAAAGTATGATACTAGGCCTATCTTTATTATAAACATCATAATATCTTTTCTGGCAATCATTGAGCCACCCATTAATATGGTATAGCCAACCATCATAATTGCTCCAGTCAAAACTAGCTTAATAACTAGCTTTAAATGTTGTTGTATTGTTTCAAAGAATGATACTCCTTCTAGGTCATCTCCTTCAAATTGTTCATTTCCACTCGGACAAACGCCGTCTTCATCTGGTATTTCCTCTTCATTGGTACATTTTGCATGTCCAGCTTTATATAAGAATATATTATATAATGTTTCATGAAAACATTGTGCAATGGGAGCAGAGAAGTGACTATTATTTATAGAAACTAAATCTGCGTTATATGAATAATCATTTTGTGAATCTCCTATTAGATCAAAACAGCTGCTAGAAATATATTCACCATCCATATCAATGTTTCTAATGTATGGTTCTCCTGGAACTTTAACGCAATGTTCCAAATATTGACAGTGATTTAAAATGGCACCAGCTTTATTTTCATCATAATCTACATCACCTGCTTGTAAACTGTATATATTAGCTGTTTCTGTGCCTCCTCCTAATAGATGATTATAAGGGCAAACAGAATAAGCTTTAGCACATAGATAGTTAGAGTGATCTTTAGCTTCATATACTTCATACCAAACACCTTTAACATTGCATCTTGCTGCTCCTATTTCACAAAATTCATATTCATATCCACTTTCTCCTTCAACTCTGTTGCTACTTTCGATACACATAGTTTTTGTACTTTCTTCAATGCAACATTCATATGCTATTTGACCAGCTTTGCGCTCATCTTCATTGGTGGCTATTGAAAATCTTTCACAAGCATAATTAGATGCTTGATTTGGGCCTCTCATATAGTATCTTTGTTCATCTGAGTCATATCCTAATATTTCCTTACGTCTGTCACTTCCCCAATTTGGGTTTTGGCAATTTCCTCTTCCTTCATATTCTATTCCACCATAAATTAACTCTCTATATTCACGATTTTCTACTTCGAAAGGCATTTCTCCTAAAGCAACCTTATCATTTAAATATTGGGAATATGATCCATTATAATTGCTATAAGTGCGTGCAACGTTATCACCAGTCCAGTCACCAAGTGAGCCATATATCATAACGCCATCATCGTTTTCTTCCCATGTAAACCAGTTTCTGCCACATACTCTAGCATATTTAAAGGCATCTTCAGCAACACCATATATTACAGCTAGTGCAGCAAGTGAAATTCCAATAGATACAGCACTCATAGCCCAGAGATTACAACAAGCAGTTGCAGCGCTGGCAGCAGCAGCACCTGCACCTGGAACTGCTGCTGCTGCAGTAAGTGCGGCGCATGTTGTATTATTTTGAGCCATTTCAGCAGCTAGATCTGGGGATGCATATATTCCAAGAGCCGCTGCTGCTGTTGCTAAGGCAGAAGATTTATTATTATTGCAAGCATAATTTGCTGCCATTCTGGCTGACATTGATGCAGCTGCTACTGTTGCCCAATAGGTAATACATGTAGGATTATCAATTTCCCATTCCATGTCAGGGCTACCAAAAGGACCATATTCTATGTTTGAGGCGCTACAATGATAACCATCAGTTTTATTAAAAGGGTGATTACCTGGATTACCATCCCTGTTTTTCCAGGATATCCCATCCCTGACACCTTCATTAGCAATACCGTATGAGTTATTTATTGCAAATAAAGACACAAAAGTAACTATCAGCAAGAAAGCAATAATTTTTTTGTGTGAATTAATAGAAATTTTTATCATTTTACTAAATTTTCTATATCAAATAGTTTAATTATTTTTTTAATATCATTATTTTTTACTTTAAAAGAGTTTCTATTCACAGCTAAGTATGAGCTAACATCCAATAGTTTTTCTACTTCAACCAAGTTATTTTCTTTTAGGGTTTGACCGCTACTTACTAGATCTACAATAAAGTCACATAAATTTAGGTGTGGAGCTAGCTCCATGGCGCCATTTAATTTAATTGACTGTACTTGAATATTTTTAGTACAAAAATAGTTTTTAGTAAGGTTTTGATATTTACTAGCTATTTTAACGTGGCTTTCATTATTAAAATTGATATTTTTAGCTAATTCTTTTTTAGTGGCGATTGATAGACGACATTTACCTATTGCTAGATCAAAAAGACGGTAAATTTCTGGGCTTTTAAATTCTTCCAAAACATCAAGACCACAAATACCAATATCAGCAGCACCAAATTTTACAAAAGTAGCAACATCAAAACTTCTAACTTTTATTATTTTTAAATTTTTAATATTAGTAGAAAATATTAATTTACGTGAGTTGTCATTGTAAAAGTCATCTTCTGGCTTAAAGTTAATTTTATTAAATAAAGGTGTTAATTCTTTTAAGATTCTACCTTTAGGTATGGCAATTATTAGTTCTTTTGTCATTTTAAAATGTTTTTATATATCTAACTAAAACTCCAGCAACATTATCTCTAACTTTGCTAGTTTTATAATCGGTTTTTTCACGTTTAATTCCACCCATAATTTGCAGGCCTTTCAAAATTGATTGATCACTAAATTTATAGCCCAAGCTTAATTCTCTAACATTATTATCAATACCATTAGTATTAATTTGGGTTTGTTCTTCTTGATATCTACCAATTGTTATATTGTAATTTTTAAAGAAGTAGAATGTAAGAATTGTTGTTAAAAAATCAACATCCTTATCAATGTTACCTTCATGGTTATTAAAATTGGCATATTCAATAAAACCTTGAGCAATAATATTCTTATGAAGAGGATATTGATAATCCATATTTAAAGCATAGGCTTTGGTGTCTTCTGTCTTACTTTTTGTAACTGGGCTTTGTTTGTCATTAACAGATAGGTTAATATATGATAAATGGTAAGATAGTTTTTCTTCATTACCAAAGTCGTAATTAATGTCCATTGAAGCAATATAAGATTTCAAACCTCTTTTATCACCAGGGTTGCCATCATTTTTATTGGTGCCATCTCTTTTTGTAATAGTTGAGCCATCAAGATTTTTACTGTCATTGGTAAATACTGCTAACCCCACAACATAATGGCCAGTATCGGCTTCATTGCCAGCTTTAACATAGCTAGAAAATCCTAATTTTTTATCTTGACGATATTGATCTCTGGATTTTTCAAAAAGATATAGATTATCTTGCCTTTTGAATGACTGCCCAAAGCGAGTAGTAAATTTACCAGCAGTAAATGTAGCATTTTTATAATCATAATTCAAATTTAGTGCTTTAATATACAATATTTCATCTTCAAAAGATTTATTGCCACCACCTTTTGGGGATTCTGATCTTTCTAGCTCTTCTGAGTCTGGATTACTTTCTCTTAGTAGGAAGGATGATTTTAAGTAGAATTTATTATTAAATTTTACATTTAAATCTAATTTTGAGCGTAGATAATTTTCATTATATTCATTTTGTGGATTGCTTGAATCGTAATTATAATTATCAAAAAATTCTGTTTTAAATTTACCGCTGATTATTTGATCTTTGGAAAATCCTACTGTAGGAAATATAATAACAAGGCATAACGTTATTAAAAAAGCAGGAACTTTTTTCTTATCTTTGGTTGGCTTGCATTCAAAATTAGAGAAAAATTGAATGGTTTTATTTGAGAGTGTGTCTAATAACTTTTTTGTCATTACTTAGTTGTTGTTATTTACTTGAATGATAGTTACCATTTTAACATGAATTGCACTAGAAATCCATCATTTTTATTAGATAAGTAATGTCTGTTATATTAATAGGTTTAGTTTTTTCTTTAGGGTTTTTTATTGAGAGCGTAGTAGGATTTGGTGGAAGCCTGATTGCTTTTGCAATTTTAGGGTTTTTTGCTGATATTAAAGATCTTATTTTAATTGGTCTTTATATAGCCACAGCGTCAAGTATATTCATAGTCTCTAGTGATTATAAATCTTTTAAGAAAGAAGTTTTCTTAAAAGCCCTTCCTTACTGTTTATTTGGGACTATTTTAGGAGTACTATTATTTGTTCATGTTCCTTCAGCATTATTATTAAAATTATTTGGAATTTTTATTATTATTTTATCTTTAAAGACTTTCTTTTTTGATGAGGTTAAATTTCCCAAGATTGTTATTAAAAAACTTTTAATTGTTGGTGGTTTTTGTCATGGCGCTTTTGGTATTGGTGGACCTTTTCTTGTTTCGGCTGTAAAAAATCAATTTTCTAGTAAGTTGCATGCAAGGGCAACAATGGCTATATTTTTTATTGTTTTTAATATTACAAGATACATTCAGCTATCAATAGCAGGTAACTTTAATCATGATTTATTTTTTCAATTTTGGTGGATGCCAATACCATTAATAATTGCAATTCATGCTGGCCATAAAGTGCATATTGGTATTAGTGAGAAATTCTTCAAAAATGCTATTGCTTCTCTTACTTTAATATCTGGAGCTTTATTCTTTTTCTAAAACCCAAATCTCAACAGAACCTAGAACCTGTTTTTATTTTTCAAATCCCATCTTAATTTCAACTTCTTCAACATTACTACTGAATTGGTGAAGGTATTTATCAAGATATTTTTCTTCACTGGCAACAATAATGTCATTAGCTAAAGTTTGTTCTTTAATGTGCTGGTCATAAGATTTAATAACATTAAGAAATTGTTGGTTTGTGCTGTAAAAAGCAATTTTTATGTGATCACTAACATTTAAGTCTGCTTCTTTTCTATTTTGTTGAATTGTTCTTATAATATCTCTGGCTATTCCTTCCTCTTCTAATTCTTGCGTGATGTTAATATCTAATTTAATAACGCAATCATTACTAGAAAGTGTAGAGCTAGATTCCTTATCTTTGGCAATTAATTTAATTTCAAAATCGTCATCTATAAGAGTTTCGCCAGCAATTTCAATTTTTTTATCATCAATTTTTTTCCAATGGCCTTCTTGAGATGCTTTGGATATTTCTTTCATTTTTTTGCCAAATTTAGCACCAACTTTCTTGAAGTTAATTTGTAATTTAAACTGAGCTATATCATCATTTTTATCAGCAATTTCAACTATTTCAATATTTTTAATATTAACCTCATCCTTAATTAAATTTTGGTATGATTCATTATTTTTGATATTTTTGAGAGACTGACCTTTATTTCCATAGTTAAAAATTGTAACCTTATTTAAAGGAAGTCTAACTCTGAGGTTTTTTTGGTCACGTATGAATAAAATTGTAGCACATATGTCACGAATGATATCCATATCAATAGTTAACTGCTCGTTATTATCAATAAAAGAGACATCTGGAAAATCTTGTAAGTGAACGGATAGTTTTTTATTGGTCATAATTTTTTATTTTTTGATAATTTTGCCAATTACAATAGATTCTTCTCCTTCTTTTTGTAGGGATTTTTGAACTATTTCTAGGTCTTTTTCTTCCAAGATCAAAACCATGCCAATACCACAGTTAAAAGTGCGATACATTTCTTTATCTTCAACGTTACCTTCTTTTTGTAAAAAGGAGAATAATTCTGGTAATTTCCAGGAATTATAGTCTATGTCAATTTGTAGATTTTTTGGTAGAACTCTTGGGATATTTTCAATTAAACCACCACCAGTTATATGCGATAAAGCTTTAACTTTATCAGTTTGAATAGATTTTAAGCAAGATTTT
The DNA here is from genome assembly GCA_038123275.1 of Rickettsiales bacterium. Classification (GTDB taxonomy): domain Bacteria; phylum Pseudomonadota; class Alphaproteobacteria; order Rickettsiales; family UBA1997; genus CAJQHT01. Next base: position 9,383 of record JAYORG010000011.1, read on the forward strand.
ACATAAATTTTGGTTGGCTCTAGTAATAATTTTCCAATTTCTTTTCCGGATAATTTGTGAGTTAGTTTAATATTTTTTTCTTTTAATATGTAGCGAACTAATGAAAATCCATTAGAATGTACTCCGCTTGATTTTAATCCCAAGATAATATCATTTTCTTGGATATTATTTTTTGGTAATATTTGATCTCTTTCGACTGCTCCAACAGAAAATCCAGCTAAATCATACTCGTTTGGTGCATATATTCCTGGCATTTCAGCAGTTTCGCCACCAATTAAAGCACAATTTGCCATTTTGCAGCCTTTGGCAATACCTTTAATGACATCACTAGCTACATCAATTGATAATTTAGAAGAAGAAAAGTAATCTAAGAAGAATAATGGTTGAGCACCTTGAACAATGAGGTCATTTACGCACATTGCTACTAAATCTACACCAATTGTGTCATGTATATCTAATTCTTTGGCAATTTTTAATTTAGTACCAACTCCATCAGTTGCAGAAACTAATATTGGATCCTTGTAGTTACATTTTGCTAAATCAAATAACCCACCAAATCCACCTAAATTTGTATCAGCTCCCGCTCTTGTGGTTGATTTTGCAAATGGCTTAATGCGTTGTATTAACTCATTTCCAGCATCAATATCAACACCGCTATCTTTATAGTTGATCGTTTTTTTGTTGTTATTGTCTTTATTAATTGAATTTTTCATTTATTAGTTTAAGTTATATCGTTGCTTAACTTAAGTATAAGGGATTTACTTCAAAGGCAACTTAACTGCTCTATGATGACCCTTCAAGACTTGCTAAATGTAGTTATTTAGTTAATTTTCGCAAGTAAGTACTAGTGTGTAGCAGTTACTTTATAATTTTAATGAGCAATAATGTCAATTGTATTATGATGGTTTGCAGGAAAATCTTTACCATTTTTATTCTAAGTCTGCTGGTTTTAAACTTTGAAGATGCTAATGCTAGAAGTAAAGCTAAAAAAGTTAGATCAAGAAATCCTTATTTGATTACTAATGTCTTTTCTTCAGCTGAAGAAAGTGCTCCTTCTGATTCAAGAATAAAAGCAACTATGAAAGCTCATAGGGTTGCTTTCTTAGTATTGCTTAAAAATTTAGGAGTAGAAGAAAGCTTTAGTGATGAGGTTAGTGATGAAGAGATTGCTGATGCAGTTTATTCAAGAAGAATTACAGATGAAAGAATTGCTGGTAATTACTATTCAGCTAAATTTAATATTTCATTTTTAAAAAGTACAGTTAGTGCCTTGCTAGATAATAGCGAGGTACAAGAAGATGAAATTATAATTAAAGAAGATGAAGAAATATTTCTATTTTTTCCAGTTGAAATATTAGGAAATAAGCCAGTTTTATGGGAAAGAAATAATATTTGGTTTAAATCTATAGAGGAATCCATTAATAATTCTAATATAAGAAATATTGTGATGCCAAGAGGAGATTATAGTGATATTGTGAATATTAATTTAAAAAATATTCAAGGTGCTAAATATTCTGATTTTAATTCTATGTTAACTAGATATGGAGCTAATAGTGCTATTATCGCTTATTTTGATTTTGATAAAATTGATAATAAAGCTAATATAACTCTAAGTATTGTTAGATCGGATGATATTCAGAAATTTAGATTAGGGTTTGTGAATTCGAAGAACCTTAGTAGAAGTGGATTACTTTTAGAAGTTGCTGATAGAACTATTGATCATGTAGCAAGTAAGTCCAAGAGTAAAAGAAAGGTCAAGAAAGTTAGCTTAGCATCATCTGAAAAGTTATTACTTAATGTTGAAATTTCAGATTTAGAAGAGTGGATGAGAATTAAGAGCAGAATTGAAGATATGTATTTTATTAAAAGTTTAAAATTAGAGTCTATCTCAAGAAGTGTTGCTAAGATTACTATAACTCATAGTGGTGACTCTAGTAATATAGCAAAGTTATTTGCTAAGTTTAATTTTTTACTTAGACAAAATAGAAGTGGAGAATATTTTTTATCGGTTCAATAATTAATTAGGACTTACTTACAAGGGCAAGTTAATATATTTTATTTAGTATTGTTCTTACCCAAGACCTACTAAATGTAACCTTTAGTTCAGCTTTTGTATAAGTTTATAAATGTTAAAATATTATGATATTAAGAGATAAGATTATTTTTTGGTTATTAGCTATAATTACATTTTGTTGGTTCTTAGGATCTATTAGCTCTGTTTTATTCCCTTTTTTATCTGCTGTGATTATTGCTTATTTCCTAGATCCTTTAGCTGACAAGTTAGAAAAATTTAAATTATCTAGGCCATTATCGGCATTTATTATTTTAAGTATTTTTATTGCTATTATAACGGTAATAGGTGTTTTGTTGATACCAGTTCTATATAGGGAGTTTTTAAGTCTTATTCATGCAATTCCAAATTATTCTAATGTATTTTTGAATGAAACTTATCCAAAAATTGCCGATTTTTTAAGAGAAAATGGTTATAAAATTGATAATGGTTTTAAGCAATATTTAAGTGAAGAAAATTTAGCTAAAATATTTAATTTCTCTAATAATATTTTAGGAACCATTATGCAATCATCAATAGCGGTTGTAAATATTTTGTCGTTAATATTTATTACTCCAATTTTAGTATTTTATTTGTTAAAAGATTGGAATTTATTGGTTGATAATGTTAATAAATATTTACCATCTAAATATGCTTCTAAAATTAGAAAAATTTTTATTAAAATAGATCGAACCTTATCTGGATATGTTCGTGGACAATTTAATGTATGTTTAATTTTGGGTGTGTTTTATGCTATTGGTTTAACATTTGTGGAATTAAATTTTGGTTTTTTAATTGGCTTTTTAACTGGAATAATGGCTTTTGTGCCGTATGTGGGCATGTTAATAGGTGTTGCTATTGCTGTTATTATTAGTCTTTTTCAGTGGGGTATTGATATTGGTCAAGTTAGTTTAGTAGCTATTGTTTTTATAATTGGTCAAATGATAGAGTCTAATTTTTTAACTCCAAAATTAGTAGGTAGGAAAATAGGCTTACACCCGGTCTGGGTAATTTTTGCCATTTTTGCATTTGGTGTTTCATTTGGTTTTATAGGGGTTTTATTGGCAGTGCCAATGGCAGCTATTTTGGGTGTGATAATTAAATTTATTGCTATGGAATATCAGAAAGTTTTTGTTAAAAAAGTAAAATAATGCCAAAATTTGTTTTAAAAGAAATAGATAAAAAGAAGTCTATTGGTCAAGTTGCAAAAGATCTTGCCATTCAAACGCATGTCATTCGATTTTGGGAAACAAAATTTGATCAAATTAAGCCTATTATTGGCAAAGGAGATAGGCGTTATTATTTTAAGAAGGATATTGATATTCTAAAAAAAATTAAACATCATCTCTATGAAGAGGGTTATACAATTGTTGGGTTGCAAAAAAAACTATCATCTAAGAATACTATTATTAAGAATAGAAATAGTTGCCATACTCAAATACAAGCGCAGCATAAACAAATAACAGCCAACGATATAAGTGGTAATATAAGCGATTCTAGAAAAAGAGAAATTGAAGGGATAATAAAGAATATTGAGCTAAAATTACAAAAATTTCAAGATTTAATCCAATAAACATTGTTAGCTAATGAATAACTTTATTTGGGAACATGTCTTATGAAAATTGTATCTTGGAATATAAATTCGATTCGTATTAGAATACATCTTTTAGAAAAATTAGTTAAGGAAGAAGATCCAGATATTATCTGTTTGCAAGAAACTAAAGTTATAAATGATCTTTTTCCAATAAAGGAAATTAAGAAATTAGGTTTTGATTATATTGAGTTTGATGGTGAAAAATCTTATAATGGTGTAGCTATTTTTTCTAAAACTCCTTTAAGTGAAGTTAATAAAATTGATGTTTTAAATTTTAAACATAAAAGGCATATTAGCGCATCTTTTTTGGACGGTTTAACGCTTCATAATTTTTATGTTCCTGCTGGTGGAGATGAGCCTGATGTTAATATAAACCCTAAATTTGATCATAAACTTAAATTTCTGGATTGGATGACGCAGTTTTTTGCTAATAATCATGATGAGAATAGTAAATTAATAGTTGTTGGTGATATTAATATTGCACCTTTAGAGCATGATGTTTGGTCTCATAAACAGCTTTTAAAAGTGGTATCTCATACGCCAATTGAGGTAGAAAAGATGGGTAAAATGCAAAAAAGTTTAGATTTTATTGATAGCCACAGATTATTTGTTGATGATAATGAAAAGCTTTATAGTTGGTGGAGTTATAGAGGGCGCGAGCCATTTAAATCAAATCGTGGACGTAGATTAGATCATATTTGGGTGAGTCCAGCCTTAAAGACAAAAATAAAGTCAGCCTATATTTTAAAAGATTTTAGAATATTAGACAGGCCCTCAGATCATGTTCCTATTGTTTTAGAATTGAGTTTATGAGTGAGCATAGTTAGTAATTATTAGCATAAGGAAGATGAGACAAAAAGAAGGTGATATTATAAAATTAATGAAGTATGTCAGAAGATTTCTTGATGGTAAAGATTATAATAATGCTCTGACTTTTTTGAAGGCAGCTCAAAGTAGAATTACAAAAAATACGAATAAGTCAATAATTTATAATATTCATGTAAGTTTAGGTAAAATATATCAAGATAAAAAAGAGCATAAATTAGCCATAGAAAACTATCAAAAAGCTGAAGAGTTTTCATATTTTAGTCCTCAAGCTACAATATATTGTCGAAGAAAAATAGTTGAAATTAATTCAATTACTGCAAAAGAAAAAAAGTTAAATAAAGAAGATAAGAATTTTAACAAAAAAAGTATAAAATTACAGCATTCTAAAATTTCTGGTATAGATGATGAATTAGAGGAATATGCAAGGTATTTTGAAAAATTAGAAAAAGTTTTTAGTTCTATTAAAAATGATGTTAATATGAAAAGAATTGTTAGTAAGGAGAATAAAAAAAATAAGGGTAGAGGAGATCAAGATTTAAGAAATACGCTTGTAAATAAAGCTGTTAAAAAGGTTAAGCTTTACAGAAGTGATGTATTAGATGTTATAGAGGTTGATCAAGATAAGTTTGATAATTTAGTGAAAATATTTTCAGAGAGTAAAGTTGGAAAAAGGTTACCAGTGCCTGTAATGCCAAATCCCATCTTTAATGGCGCATTAGATTCATCATCTTCTAACCCAGAATCATCCAAGAAATTTAATGATGTATATCCTGATACAACATCAAATTTCTTAAATGATTCTGAATCAGAGTCTAATAAATATAATGTGCCATTAAAGATGGGATTTGGTATAAAACCGCCTGCTTCAGTGAAATATAAAAAAGTAGTTAAAAAGAATCTATCTGGTGATATTAATATATTGGGTAGATAGCTATGAAAATAAAAGAATTTAATATTAAAAATAAGCAAGAAATGATTAATTTAGCTAAGAAATTAGCTAAAAATGCTAAAAAAGGTGATATTTTTGGCTTGGATGGTACCTTAGGATCTGGAAAAAGCTTTTTTGCACGAGCTTTTATTAACTCATTAAGTAATAAGGAGATAGATGTAACTTCTCCAACTTTTAATTTATTAAATCTTTATGAAATTAATAATAAGATAACAATTTATCATTTTGATCTTTATCGTTTAAAAGATGAAGAAGAGCTATATAATTTAGGAATACAAGATGCTTTTATTAACGGCATAACTTTAGTTGAATGGCCTGAAATTGCCCAGAATTTGTTCAATGATAATTATATTAGAATTGATATTAAAATTAAAGAAGGTGAGAAGAGGATGGTTAAAATTTCCAGCGATATCTTATAGAGCCAAGATGACTTTTATATCCTGATGAACTTTGTAGATCATAGCTTATAACAAAAGATGTGGCATCATTATTTTCTATATCAAATCTAATGCCAGCATTGAAGATGTTGTTAGCTAAATCGTTGCCAACAACTTTATTTTTTGTTGAAGATCCAACAAATGAAGTTTCTGATTCTGCTCCATTGGTAGATAAATTTCTAGTCCAAGATAGGTTTAATTGAGGAAATATGCTGTAATTAGATTTTCCAGTATCAACTTCGCCCATTACTCTAATGCCAATATCCATTGCAGTGGTATCAAAAGATTCATTTTTAACATCTAGGTTGTAAATTCCAGCTCCGGTTTCAACATAGTCATCAAGAGTTAAAGAAGAATATTTTAGGGCAATATTTGGTGATAAAAAGAGTGTATTAGCAATTTTTAGGTTATAGCCAAGACCAGTCTTAAGGCCATAGCTAGTACCAATATAGTCAGAGTTAGCTGTTTCTTTAATTGATCCTAGCTCTATATTTCTACTTGATGTGTACTGATTATATCCCCCTGTTATAGAATTTTCATTAAAAAATCCCATGCCATTATTAGCTGAAATATTATTATATAATGTTAGTTGATATGAGTTAATATTGGTACTTCTATTGGATAATGAGTCTCCATTTATATCAGAATTAGCGTATGACATAGCTATTCCGGTAATGATGTTAGCTTTTTGAGTTCTCTTAATACCATCAGCACCAAATATTATGCCAGATATATTAGAGCTATATCCATCACTATTTTGTTTTTTATCCTGCTTGGTATATCCACCAAAAAACTCTCCCCAAATAATGCCTCTTTCTTTTTTAGTATTTCCTGAAGAGAATCCAACATCATTAAAATTTAAAGCTGCTGTACGATAATTAATAACATTATCTATTTTATTTACTACGTTAAGTGATGTAGTTTGTACCATATTTGATTGACCAATGCTTAGTGAGTCCAAGCTATCTGTTAGAATATCAAAATCGCTAATTTTAAATATCTCTGCCTTTATTGCATCTCCTAATTCGTCATTTAGAATTATTTCTATATTATCAATGCCTTCTTCTCCTAAAATTGCAGGAAACTCAGATTTTAAGGAAGTTCTAAATACTAATGTTTTTTTGCCAGCATAGCTAGTATCATCTCTAATTATACTAGAGTCTAGTATGTAGCTATTAAGGTCATGATTTAAGGTGACGTTATCTAGATCTACAGTTAAAGACTTATCATTAACTTGTAAGAATATATGGTCGCCATATTCAAATAAAGCATTTTCATCATAAGTAAGGTTTATTGTTGCTCCATTATTTATAGTAACATCATTACTTGAGTCAATTGAGGGTGGTGAATTATTGGCAATTCCTAAATTTATAGTATCATTAATTTGGGTGGTAGTAAAATTAGCAGAAGTTCCAGAAATTGTTAATGTTTTATTACTGGCAATTGTTAGTTGATTATCAACTACATTATCTATAAACTCATCAGCATTTCCTAAAATAGTATCATTATATGTAGTGGCGTTAGCATTAGCATTTAGGGTGATTATTCCTCCTCCAAGTGAATTCATGTCAATATCTCCTAAATTAACATTTGTAGCTCCATCCATTACTTCCATACGAGTATGCACTTGGGTTTGATTAGTATATATGCTGTCATTAAAAAAGGCAGTGTCTGTACCTTGAATTGAAGGGTAAATAATGATTCCGGTAAAATATTCTGTTGGATCTCCAATAGTAGAATCAATCAGCATATCATTGCCATCATTTGGAATGAAAATTAATTGTCTTGCTTGTAATAAGGGATCATCATCGATAATAATGCCACTATCAGTATAAATATTAGAATTACGAAAATATATTTGGTTACTATTACTCTGTATTTGATTTATAGGATTGGTGGCACTTCCAACGTCACCGTAGTTAATATTAAATACACTATTAGTGGGGGATGTTATGGTGCCAATGCCAGGATTATTGCTTGATATACCAGACAAAGTAAAATCTGCTGCATTGTCAAAGGTAAATGATCCAACTGTTGGGCTAGTAAAGGTGATAGTGTCATCATTAACCATCCCAGGGGTATCACTGGTATAGGTATTACCAGCACTGCTAATATTAAAATTAGCGGCGAATGATCTATCTGTTAGTAAAATTATCAAAGTTAAAACTATAAAAAATTTTAACATAATACTCACCATAAATAATTGTAGGTCGAGTGCTAATTAATGTGGTAAATTAAACTGGCCAACCTGTGGTTTATTATAGCATATGTATTGTATTGAGTCAATAATTATTTAAAATTAATACAAATTATAAAAAAATCTTGATAATTAATTTTTTAATTTTTCTTTTTCTAAGAAAGATAGAAGACTGATTTTGCTAGGTTTAAATATTTTTGAGAACTTCTTTTGCTGCCTTACTACTAGGGTTTTCTTTAGAGTGTAGACCAAGAATTTTTAGAACATTTTGACTTTCTTTTATTTGTTTTTGTTGTGCTTTGGGGTTTTGCAATAGGTGATCTAATTTATTTGCTAATTTTTTGGCATTGCAATCATATTGTAGCATTTCTGGGATAACTTCTTTGTTTAAAATTAAATTAATGAGATTGGCAAATTTAATTTTAATCATTATTTTAAGTAATATATAGGTTAGAAAATTTGCTTTGTAAGTTACAATCATAGGAAGTTCATACATAGCCATTTCTAAGGTATTGGTGCCAGATTTGGCGATGGCAATATTAGCACTATCAAATAATTTTATCTTATCTTGTTCTTCAACTAGAATTACCCTAACTTTGGATTTTTCTAATCCCTTTTTTATTAAATCGTGAGTTTTAGGCATTGTAGGAATTGCTACAGCTAAATTTGGATAGGATTTGCTTAAAATATTAATAGCTGTAATCATCTCTGGTAACATTATTTTTACTTCTCCAGATCTACTTCCTGGGGTTAGACAAATTAATAATTGGTCTTTTGTGATATTGTATTTTTTTCTAAAATTATTATTTTTTATGGCAATTTTATTCTCAGTGATTGGGTGGCCAATAAATTGTGTTTCTAAGCCATATTTTCTAAAATATGGAGGCTCGAATGGTAAGATAACTAATAATAGGTTAAATAATTTGGCAATTTTTTTAGCTCTTTTTTCACGATATGCCCAAACGGTTGGTGCTACAAAATGAACTTTCTTAATTTGGTTACTAATTTTATTTTTATTGAGTTTTTTAATAACACGAAAACAAAAATCTGGTGAGTCAATTGTAATAACAATATCTGGCTTAGTAGCAATTATGGCTTTTGTAGTTTGGTTAATTCTTTTGATTAATTTTGGAATATGAGGTACAATTTCGACAAAACCCATTAAGGATAATTCACTCATATCAAAGATAGATTTTAATCCTTGATTGATCATGTTTTGGCCACCAACTCCATGAAGCTCTAAATTTTTTCCTTTGAATTTAGTATTATTTTTTACCTCTTCTTTTATTTTGGCAATTAATTTACCTCCTAAAACATCCCCAGATGCTTCACCAGCTATTATGAATACCTTAATATTAGCCATTGATATTTAAGCTTTAAATTTTATTATCAAACTTTATGAATTTTATTAAATTAATTTATTAAACTATTATAGTTATGGCAAGAAAAATAGCAGTTGTTGGTGCAACTGGAAATGTAGGAAGAGAAATTTTATCAATTTTAGCTGAGAGAAAATTTCCAGCTGATGAGGTTGTAGCCTTGGCTTCATCTAGGTCAGTTGGCAAAGAAGTTAGTTATGGTGATACTAAAATTTTAAAAATTCAAGATTTAGAAACTTATGATTTTAGTGATACTAAAATTGCCTTATTTTCTCCCGGAGGTTCTATTTCTGCTGTGCATGCACCACGTGCTGCTAAAGCTGGTTGTGTTGTAATTGATAATACTTCTCATTTTAGAATGGATAAGGATGTGCCATTAATTGTACCAGAGGTTAACCCTGAAGATATTAAAGATTATAAAAAGTCTAATATTATTGCCAATCCAAATTGTTCTACTATTCAAATGGTTGTGGCTTTAAAACCTCTCCATGAATTGTATAAAATTAAAAGAGTAGTAGTTTCTACTTATCAGTCAGTTTCTGGTGGTGGAAAAGAGGCTATGGATGAATTATTTGATTCAACTAAGAAAATTTATCAAAATGAGTCTCATGAGCCAAAGAAATTTACTAAAAGAATTGCTTTTAATGCCATTCCTCATATTGATGTTTTTATGAAAGATGGGTCTACTAAGGAAGAGTGGAAAATGAAAGTGGAGACTAAAAAAATATTAGATGAAAGCATTGAAGTTAGTGTTACTTGTGTGAGAGTTCCTGTTTTTGTGTCTCATGGTGAGGCAGTTAATATTGAGTTTGAAAATGAAGTTAATGTTGATGATGCTAGAGAAGCTTTAGATGAGTTTGAAGGTGTTGTGGTTCTTGATAGGCCTCAAGACAATGTTTATTCAACCCATGTTGATGCTGCAACTCAAGATCCAGTTTTTGTATCGCGTATTAGAAAAGATGATACTATTAAGAATGGTTTAAATATGTGGGTTGTTGCTGATAATTTAAGAAAGGGTGCAGCTCTTAATGCAGTGCAGATTGCTGAAATTTTAGTTAAGGATCACGGATTTTAAAATTTTTTATAAAGTTACTTCGATTTATTTTTTCTAAGTGTCTTATGTAAAATTGTATTTTTCTCTAATATTAATAAACAATATTTAATATGAGTAGAAATGATAGTGAAGATAAAACAGAAGATAAATCTATTATAATTCACGAGAATCATTTTACTGAAGATGGCAGTAAATGTAAGTGGAAGCCTCCAGAAAAGAAGCCTAGTTTTAATCCAAATGTACGCTCTGATCCTATTCCAATTCCTCCTCGAAAATCTCCTTCTGGTACTTTTGGATATGGTTTTGGTAGTGATGGTAAGGGTAAGGGTTATTAAGTCAGATTATGAAATTTATCTTAGTTGCAAATGATAAAGTAAAAAAATTAGTGGATGAGTTTTTACTTTATCTGGCAAGTGAAAAAAGATGTTCTAAAAATACTATTATTTCCTATCAAACTGATATTTATTATTTTTTTAAATTTTTGTATGAATATCGCCAAGAGAAAGTGCACATAGATATGTTAGAAAATTTAGATGTTAGAGATTTTCGTTCTTTTTTAGCAAATCGTAATAATCAAGAATTTGCCAATGTATCTAATGCTAGAGCTGTTAGCGTTTTGCGTTCATTTTTTAGTTATTTAAATAAGAATGGTAAGATATTAAATAGCAAAATAAAAAATGTTAAAATACCAAAAATTCCTAAGCCAATTCCAAAGTCAGTAGATGAGATTGATATTAAAAGAATTATGGAATTATTAAAAAATTTTAATAAGGAGAATTGGTATTATCTAAGAGATTTAGCTCTTTTAACTCTAATTTATGGTTGTGGTCTTAGAATTACTGAAAGTTTATTGATTACTAAAAATCATTTAAAAAATAATGAAGATTTTATAACTATTGCTGGTAAAGGAAATAAAGAACGTATAGTGCCTATTTTGCCAATAGTTAGAGAAAGGATAAATGATTATTTGAAAAGTTGTCCTTATGATATGTCTTCATCTGATCCAATTTTTTTGGGAGCAAGAGGCAGGACTTATCACCCAGTTTTATTTCAGGCTTTAATTAGAAAAATTAGGAAGTATTTACAATTACCAGATTCTGTGACGCCACATGCTTTTCGACATTCTTTTGCTACTCATTTATTAGAAGGGGGAGGGGATTTAAGGTCAATTCAAGAATTGTTAGGACATTCCAGCTTGTCGACAACTCAAAGATATACCAAGGTTGATAAGAGGAGGTTATTGGATGTTTATGCTAAGATTCACCCTAGATCGTAAGTAATTACTTATTGAAAAGTATATGAATTTAATGTATGTTTAATTTTAATATTAGTTAATACAAAAAACATGGGTATTAGAGAATTATATTCAGATGGATTAAAGGGAGAGGCAGATTTTTGAAAAATATTCTGGGTGTTGCCAATTTATAATCTATTACTGATTATGTTGTTATTTGTTATTTTTAATATGACGCTTCATGGTGATGCTGTGCGTAAGATAGTTATTTTTCCATGGTTAGCGCTAGAAATAACAAGAGCTGTCGCAATGTTTCGTTGTGTTGCTAATTCTTCTTTAGGAAAATTTGGCTATGTAGTATGTATACTTTGGGCCTTTTTGCTGGCTTCTTATTGTGTAGGAGAAGTTGTAATGTATGCTAAAGATATAGCGTCGTCTCGTAAGGTATCTTCACAAGAAATAGCAAAAAATAATATATCGCAGTTAGATATATTAATTAAGAAATATCCTAAGGAGTCTAGATATTTATATGAAAGAGCTATTCTTAGTAATAAGTTAAAAGATTATCAGGAAGCGTATAAATATATTAATTTATATATTAAAATGAGTTCAAATGATTATAGGGCTTATGAGTTAAGATCTTCATTGTTCTTTAGATCAGGGCATTATAATTATGTAATTAGTGATAGCGACAAGATACTAAAAATAAATCCTGATAATTTAATGGCTTATATAAATAAAGGTAATGCCTATTATCAATTAAAAGAATATGAGAAAGCCATAGTTGCATTTAAAAAAGTTAAGGATCTTAATTCATCATATAGTGGAGGTATTGTTAAGTCGATTGAGCGCGCAGAAGAAAAATTAAAAATGCAGAAAAATTAATATTATCAAAAGATATTATTTAGTGTTTATGCTAAGATTTATTCCGTATCTTAATAGAATAAAGGTAGGTTAAAGTTGCACAAAAAAGAGAGAAAGAAAAAAGTGGAAATGTTGTGTGAGGATTTTGAGTTTTTATTATCAAAATTAGAGATAGGGCGTTTTAAGGATAATTTTAGAAAATTAAGGTATAATAGTGATAAGCATTTTGTTTCATGGGATTTAAGAGGGAAGAACTTAACTCAAAAAGAAGTTGAATGTTTGGCGGAGGCATTAAGAACTAATACAACTTTAAAAGGTTTAGATATAAGTGGTAATGATATCAATGATAAAGGTGCTAAGTTGATGTCTAGTGCTTTAATGAAAAATAAAGCTTTAGAGCGTTTAGAGGTAAGAAATGCTAACATTGGTTTTGAAGGGACAAAATCTATAGCTGAATCTTTAACTATTAATACAACTTTAATAGCTTTAGATGTAGGGTATAATAATATTGGCACAGAAGGCATTAAATTTTTATGTACTTCTTTAGCCATAAATAGTTCTTTGCGTATTTTAAGTATAGATGCGAATAATGCTGGTCTTGATGCAATGGTAGCTTTATTTAAAATTTTAAATGGTTTGAATAAGACTTTAAATATTTTATCAGTAAGGCACAATAATATAAATTCTAATGGAGCATATAGAATTGCTAAGGGTTTAGAAAATAATAAATCTATAAAGATTTTAGATATATCTAATAATCAAATAGGTACTCAAGGTGCAATAGAACTGTCTAACACTTTAAGGACAAATGATGTTTTGATGAGGTTGATTTTAAAAGATAATAAAATTAATTATCAGGGAATGTTTTTTTTGCGTAAAGCTCTGAAGTATAATGATACTGTGACTAGTTTAGATTTAAGCTCTAATGTAGAGGATGATCCAAGGTTAAAACACAAAGATCCAAGAGTTGATATTGAGAAGTTATTAAAAAGAAATAGACAAAATCCTATAAAATTAGAGTTAAAATTAAAAGAGGAGGGTTTTTGTGATACTGTTTCTAACTTAGTATCACAATATATTTATCCATGGCAACCTGATGCAAAAGAGAGAAGTGAGATCAAGCAAGTTATAGAGAGCAAAGAAACTAAGCCTAGTAGTAAATTGTCTGATTCTAAAGCAAAAATATTTAAAAAAATATCTAAAGAATGTTTTATATCATGATTTATCCTGTAATTTGTGAGCTATAAGCCGGATTTTGTACCTATTGCTAGGCGATAGTCATTCATCTAGAGTTATTGTCACCAATAACTTCAAGCGACCTACCCGAATAGCTGATGCCTCAAGAACCATCTGCTTAATAAAAAGCGCGCTATCCCTATTTGGTCTTGCTCCTGATGGGGTTTGTCTACATATATGTTGCCATAAATGCAAGTGAGCTCTTACCTCACTTTTTCACCCTTACCTTGAAGTGAACCTCAAGGCGGTATATTTTCTGCGACACTAATCCGTAAGTTATTTCTAACCTCCCAGCTATTAACTGGCATCATCCTTGTAGTGGAGTCCGGACTTTCCTCTTCTTGATAAATCAAGAAGCGACTACCCGCTCACATTAGTTTGTTTTAAACAAAGTTAAGTTAAAGATCAAGATTTATGACAAAATTAGCCTTATTAAAAAAATGTATTTGGGGTTATGTTAGGTTTTCAATTAAATCTAGAAATTCTGGTACCCAATCTTTAGATTTTTTACCATATTTTTTCTTTAATTCATCCATGGCAAAGAGAGTTTCTTTTGAAGAAGATAGTACGGATGTAATATTTTGTGTTTCTGATAAATCTAGACTGGCAATTACAGAATCTTCACCATGTTTTAGTAAAAAATGGCGATTATCTAAGTCCATTGCTGATAGCAATGAAAACTCTTCGTCATTTAAGCCAAAAATAGTTTTGTAATATTTAGTGGGTTTTTGGTCTGGCAAAAATATTTGAGTAGCAACATTGTTATGGATTGATTCTGTAATATTACTTTTGGCTGCGTTTTTTACGCTTTTGGTAGCAAAAATAATGATACAATTTTTTTCTTGTAATCTTTTTAAGAAGTCATTTATTCCTGGTCCGGTAGCGTAATTATCTATTAATTCCCAGGCTTCATCTAGAACTAGTATGGCTGGTGTGCCATCTAGTCTATTTTCAATTTTATGAAGTACATAACTTATTACTGGTACTAGAATAAGTTTTTTGCTTAAAATTGGTGTAAGATCCAGGGCATTAACAGGATTAGTTTCAAAGTTGATGCCAGTATCATGATCAAAAATAAAAGCATATTTTCCATCTGAATGCCAAGGAACTAGTTTTTGATAAATATGTTTTGTTTCATCTTTATTAAAGAGTTGTGCTGCTTTTGATAGTCTTCGGATATCTTGACTGATAATTTGATCGACAATATTTGGAATTAATTCTAACTCTTTTTCATCAACTTTATCTTTGCCATAATGTACTAAATATCTAAACCATTTTTTTAGAAAAGCTATATTTTCTGGTGTTTTCTTTAAGCTAAGAGGGCAGAGTTTTAAAACTTCTGCGTGATCTAAATCTTTATTTAAGGACAGGTAGTTACCTTCAAGAGCATTAATAAATATTTTTCCTGAACGATTAGTGCCAAAATAATAAATTTTAGAGTTAAATTTACGTGCTTGTCCAACTAGGAAATTTAGTAACACTGTTTTACCAGAACCTTCGGGACCAATAATCATAGTATGACCTGCTTTTCCATCATGGAAATTGAAGAAGTATGGGGTTCCAAGAACTGTTCTAAAAATTGTTACAGCTGGTCCCCAATAATTGCCCAGTCTATTTCCAGCTGGAAAATTATGTAACGATGCAAAGCCACCAATTCTGCCAATGTTAATTGGTTTTTGGCGTCGAAGGAATCTAAAATTGCCTGGTAATTGTGACCAAAAACATAGTTCAGAAAATATATCTTCTCTAACGGTGACTAGTCCTAAATCTTGTAATTTTTCCAAAGAGTTTTTTATGTCATCTCCAAGACCTTCAGGTGTTTTATTAATTAGCATTATGGTGATTTGTTGTTTACCATAGTCTGTAACTCCACCTGCATCACCGGCAATAATATGTTCTAATCCTGATAAATCTCTCATATATTGGTCGCCACTAACATCTAAAATATAATTTTGATAGTCTAACTCCATTAATGCTCTATTTCTATCGATAAAATCAATTGATTGTGTGATAATAAATTCTTGGGGTAGTTGTAAAAATCTATCTAAAGCGGCAACAGAAATTTCTTGATATTCTTTCACTGAAAACATTGCAGCATAATTTTTGGAGTCATTTCCAGAAACTGCTAAGCTATTATTGCCAAGTGCCATTCCATAATTGGCTGATAATTCTTCAGACATATCAGTAGCGGTTAATGGAAATCTATCTTCGTGTAAGTTTATAATTTTACCAAAAAAACGCATTGGCTCAGAGTAGAACTCATCTTTAAATTCTGAAATACCAATTATTTTGGCTCCATAAGAATCTAAATCTTCCATTATATGGCTGGTTACCATGTTTAGTTCTTTATAGGATGTTGTTAGTTGTTTGGCGTGAAGTGCTTTGGTAGATCCTAAAGAAAATGAGCGCATTAAGCTATTAAGGTTTGTTATTGATGTATTATATCCTTCGATAATAACAGTGATATATAATTCATTAACAAATTGGTCATGCCATTGATTTTTTTCTTCCCAGGCATCGTTTAATGCTTGAGAAAAGAACTCGTTAAATTTTCCATATGGCGCGATATTCTTTTTTCTTCTAATGGTGTTGATCCAAAGAGCAAAGTTATCAGTATTAATATTTTTTAATATTGAGTCGCGAATTGTTTCTCGAAGATTAACTAATTCAGAGCTAATGCTTTCATGGCTGAAGCCGGTGATTCTAATAACTTTCATTAATTCACCATTTTTAGTAAGAATGGTGTTCTTATTGTAATAGCAGGCGTATGGAATAAAATCTTCGTTAATTTTTTCAAAGAGGGCTTTTGGAGCTAAATCATTAGGATTAATTCGTTGAGCTTGTTTTAGCTTGAATTCTGCCATTTATTTTCTTTTATCTATTTTGGTATATTCTCTTTTAACGTGTCCGGTGTAAAGCTGTCTTGGTCTTCCTATCTTAAAGGCTTTATCTTCAATCATTTCTTGCCATTGTGCAATCCATCCTGCTGATCTAGCAACGGCAAAAATTGCAGTAAATAATGTTACTGGTATGCCCAAAGCTTTATAAATTATACCAGAATAGAAATCTACATTAGGGAATAATTTTCTTTTAATGAAATAGTCATCATGTAAAGCAATTTTTTCTAATTCTACAGCGATATCTAGCAAAGGATCTTTAACTCCAAGCTCTTGTAAAACTTCATCGCAAGATTCTTTTAATACATATGCTCTTGGATCATAATTTTTATAAACTCTATGGCCAAAACCCATTAATCTAAATGGGTCGTTTTTGTCTTTTGCGCGAGCAATAAATTCTGGTATTCTTTTTTTACAGCCAATTTCTTGTAGCATATCAATTACAGCTTCATTGGCACCTCCATGGCTAGGACCCCAAAGAGAAGCTATTCCAGCTCCAATACATGCAAATGGATTAGCTCCAGATGAACCAGATAAGCGTACTGTTGAAGTAGATGCATTTTGTTCATGGTCAGCATGAAGAATTAAAATTCTCTCCATAGCACGGGCAATTGTTGGGCTAATTTTTTTCTTGCTCATAGGCGAAGAGAATAGCATATGTAGGAAATTTTCAGCAAAACCTAACCTTTCTTCAGGGTATATAGTAGGTTCACCAATTGAATATTTATAAGCCATTGCAGCAAGAGTTGGCATTTTGGCAATTATTTTGTAAATTACTTCGTCTCTACCTTCTTCGCTTGAAGGCTGCATAGTATCATGATAAAAAGCTGATAGAGAAGCAACACAGCCAACTAAAATAGCCATTGGATGAGCTTTTCTAGGAAATCCTTTCAAGAGGAGTTGTAGTTGCTCATGAACCATCATATTTTTTTGGATATTTAGATGGAATTCATCATGTTGTTTTTTATTGGGTAGGTCGCCATTAATTAATAAATAGCAGGTTTCAAGATAGTTGCTTTTGCTAGCTAATTCTTCAATTGAATAACCACGATGTCTAAGTATTCCTTGCTCTCCATCAATGTAGGTAATTGTAGATTCGCATGATGCGGTAGAAATGAATCCTGGATCATAAGTAAACATATTGCTTTCTTTAAGTAAAGATGTAATATCGATTACATCTTGACCTATTGTGGCTTTGTGGATAGGAAAAGCTATCTCCTTTCCATTTGGTAAAATTAGTTTTGCGTTAGATTTATCGTTCATGATATTATCAAGTGGTTTTGTTTTAAGTTTAAAAGATTACTTAATATTAAGTTTTATGTTTAATTTTTCAATAGATGAATTCATTAGGTTTCAATAAAAAAGAAAAAGATACAAAAGTAGTAGTTGCTATGTCTGGAGGGGTTGATTCTAGTGTGGTAGCAGTGATGTTAAAAAAGCAGGGATATGATGTAATTGGTATTACTTTACAGCTTTATGATCATGGTCAGGCTATTAAAAATAAAAAAGCTTGCTGTGCTGGAGCTGATATTAAAGATGCTAAAGATATTGCGCTTGAGTATGATTTTTTACATTATGTTTTAGACTATGAGAGTTTATTTAAAGAATCGGTAATTGATGATTTTGCTGATAGTTACATAAGAGGTGAAACTCCAATTCCTTGCGTTAGGTGTAATCAGAGTGTAAAGTTTAAAGATTTATTTAAAGTAGCAAACGATCTTGGGGCTGATGCTTTGGCAACTGGTCATTATGTTAGGAGAGTTGAAAAGGATAAAGAGGTAATGATGTTAAGAGGCATTGATTTAAATAAGGATCAAAGCTATTTTTTATTTGCCACTACTAAAGAGCAGTTAGAATTTCTGAGATTTCCACTTGGTGATAAAAGTAAAGAAGAAACTAGAAAATTGGCAATGGATTTTGGCATGAAGATTGCTGATAAACCAGATAGTCAGGATATTTGCTTTGTGCCAGAAGGGGATTATAAGTCGGTTATTAATAAAATTAGGCCACAAGCTTTTAAGAATGGAGATATTATTGATATTAATGGTAATGTATTAGGACAACATGATGGTATTATAAATTACACAATTGGTCAAAGAAGGGGGCTTGGTATTTCAAGTAAAGATCCACTTTATGTTGTTAAGATTGATGCAAAAAATAATAAAGTTATTGTTGGGCACGAGAAGGATTTATTAAATACAAAGTTTGAAATTAAAGAATTAAATTGGCTTGGAAGTAATGATATTTTTAATAAGGAAATGAAAGTTAAAGTTAAATTAAGATCAGCAAGTGAGCCTCAAGATGCAATTATTAAAGCAGATAAAAATAATAGAGTAAAAATTACTATGGTTGATGGAGCAAGGGCTGTGACCAAAGGCCAAGCTTGCGTTATTTATGATAAAGATATGATGCTTGGTGGCGGTTGGATTGATAAGGTTTTTTAGTGCCTAGGTATGGGTCGGGGTCAGTGTAGTATTAAAATCTCAAATGTTGATAACTGGCTTCTCCCCTTCAATAAGGGGTCAAAGCAAAAAAGTTATGAACCTTTGGTTCATGACTTTTTAGTCATTGACCCCAGTCTCAACTAAGTTAAAAACTAATAGATAATCCACCCATTAGTGAAGTTGAGTTCCAATTAACTTCATTAAGCTTTTGAGCTCCTGTGTTACCATTTGCTAGAAAAAATCTAATAACCCCATCCTCTGCTGTAAAGTTTTTATGATCCATTATAAGGTTTAGGGATATATTTTTGGTTGCTTGAAATTGATATTTAAGACTAAATATTGATCCATTGCCATTGGCTGTGTGATCATAGCTTTTTGGATGAGCAAAGTCAGTTCTTAAATTCCAATCAGCTTGTGCATAGTATTTGATTGAATGAAATTGAGATGATAATTTAAATAAATGTTTATTAGTTAGATAAATTATTAGATCTAATCCTAGAAATATACCTTTCCAATTAGTATCATAAGTAGAATTTAGTCCAGAAAATGCCCCCGTATTTGGTATGGTTTGATAGCCGTCAGTTAAGGTTAGATTTTGTTCATGAATTGAATATCCTATTTTTGGCACTAAAAAATAATTATTACTATTATATATGAATGGAAATTTATACCCTAAATATAGGCTGTAATCTTGTACTGTGCCTGAATCGGAGCTATTATTTGATCTAGAGAATTCTAAAGTACGATTATCTCCATTATAGTCAGAGTCTTGAACTGTTCCATCAAAAATATTACCTTGAATGAGATGACCATCTAGAAAGAATTGTCCTAATATTTCATCTTCAATTTCAATTTTAATAAGTGGAATTACGGCGCCAATTTTAAATTGGAAAATTTCTAATTTTTCCCAGGTTAGTTCTGATATTATGTTGGGAGTTTGAGTACCTGTTAAGTCTGAAGCAATATTCCAGTCTAAATTATCAACTCTATAACCATATCCACCATATATTGAAGGTTGCACCATAATATTATTTTTAGCATTAGATGTATGAGGGAAGATTAGAATAATAATTAGTAACAATAGATTTCTTTTGAAGCTGAAAAGTGAACGTTTACAGTTTTGAAAGAAGTCTATTATTATTTTTTTCATAAATTACTTGTTAAAGTATAAGTTGATGTGATGTTGGTATTACCAAGGGCAGATGTGTAAGTAGTAACTTCTGATAATATTCTATCACTATTTACTACCAAATTACCACCTGTGGTAATGCCGTCAAAATTTACTGGATTAGTATCAACTAAATCAGCAGAAGTAGTTTTGTCAGTATCAGTTATATCAATGGCAAAAGCAGATTGAAATGTAAAAATTAAACATATTATACATAGCAAAAAGCATTGAAGGCGTCTTTTTAATATTGATGTAATATATATATTTAAATTTTCCATTCAGACCCAAAAAATGGGGCTTATGCAAAATTGTAGCCAATCATCTTATCTTAAGTTACTATTATTTCTTAGATACTCACTAAAATGTAAATTTTAGCCTACTTTTTGCGTAAGTCCTAAATATTTTTAAATAGTAAGTAACATCATATCATAAATAAGCTTTTAGGTCAATGCTATTGTAAAATTTATGGGATTTATGCTCTGAGTAATATGTTTGGGTAGGTTGGTATTAATTTTTAGAAGTCGTCAATCTTTTTATTTAAAAGACCTTCTTTAACGTATTTATTCATTTTTATTTCAGCAAATTTTTTAGCTTTATCCTCTAATTTACTGGCTTGCACCGTTATTTTTTCTTTATCATTTGTTTTAATTGTTTCTTCTAGTTTTTTTATTTGATTTTGAATATTGGCTTTTTCTTCTTTATTTAATAGATTACCATCTTCTTTTAAAGCACTATTAATAGCTAGAATATTTCTTTTTGCTTTGCTTATGCTTTCAAGTAAAAGCCTTTTTTTGATGTCATT
Organism: Rickettsiales bacterium; assembly: GCA_038123275.1. Taxonomy (GTDB): domain Bacteria; phylum Pseudomonadota; class Alphaproteobacteria; order Rickettsiales; family UBA1997; genus CAJQHT01. Next base: position 30,516 of record JAYORG010000011.1, read on the forward strand.
TTTGGCGTTTTTTGCAGAAGTAATTAATATTTCTTTAATTTCTAATTCGCTTAGACCAAATGTTGGCTTAACCTCAATAAGTTGGGTTTGATTAGTAGATTCTTCATGGGCTAAAACTGTTAATAAACCATCAGCATCAATGGTAAAGGTAATTTTAATTCTAGCAACTCCAGCCTTTAAAGGTGGAATATCTTTAATTTCAAATTTAGCTAATGAACGACAATCTTCAACTAATTCTCTTTCTCCTTGTAGGATATGTAGTTTTATGCCAGTTTGGTTGTCAGCATAAGTGGTAAATTCTTTTGAATAGGAAGTTGGAATTGTGCTATTTCTATCAATAATTTTTTCAACAATTCCACCCATAGTTTCAATGCCAAGAGATAAAGGGACAACATCTAATAATAAGTTAGAAGAGCCATGAGTAAGGCCATGGGCTTGAATAGCAGCGCCAATTGCCACTATGTTATCGGGATTTAAATTGGTTAAAATTTTGTTTTTATCAAAAATTTTAGCTAATTTTTGAGTAATTAAAGGAATACGAGTTGATCCTCCAACTAAAATTACACCTTTAATGTCATCTATTCCTAATTCTAGATCATTTATTAAGTTAGTGGTAATTTTAGTAGTTTTAAGAACAAAATCATTAATTAATTGATTAAAATCATCTTTTTTAAGAGAAAATTGGTAATTTTTCTTAGAAATAGTAAATTTTTCTTCTATTTTATCTAATTTTGTTAGTTTTTCTTTAATTTTTTTGGCAATTAGCCTTAATTTTTGCTTATTTTGATCATTTAAGTTAGCAATATTACATCTTTTGCTGATTTCATTAGTTAGAATATGATCAATATCATCTCCACCAAGGGCAGAATCTCCACTAACTCCAATTACTTTAAATACTCCTTGGTGTAATTTTAAAATTGAGATATCAAAAGTTCCACCACCCAAATCAAAAACAGCAAAAGTGCCTTTAGAGTCATTGTCTAAACCATAAGAAATTGCAGCTGATGTTGGTTCATTTATTAAGCGTAAAACCTCCAAATCGGCTAAAATAGCAGCGTTTTTAGTAGCACTGCGAGCTGCTTCATCAAAATAAGCTGGAACAGTAATAACGGCTTTTTTTACTTCTTTTTTTAAGTAGTTTTGGGCTATTTCTTTTAAATATTTTAGTAAATAAGATGAGATTTGAGTAGGGGTTAGTTCTTGGTTGTTAATGGCAATTTTTAAGGTTTCATTGTTATTTTTTACCAATTTATGAGGAAAATTTTTCTCAATTTCATTATTTTTTAACGAATTTTCATCCATTAAGCGTTTAATAGAGAAGATTTTAGTTGAATTTTTGTCATTTAAGGCATTGTGAGCGCATCTAATATTATTATTTTGATCAAAAGCGACAATGGAAGGTTGAATTAAATTGCCATTTTCATCAGGAATAATGGTTATTTTACCATCTTCCTTAATGGCAATTAGAGAATTGGTTGTTCCAAGATCTATGCCTATGGCAGTTTCATCTTTTTCTTCATGAGGTAGGGGAGTTTGACCTGGTTCTTGTATGCTTAGTAATGACATTAATATTTTTTACGTTTAATTTCTTCCAAACTTTTATCAAGATATTTGGCTTTTATTAATTCTAAAGCACATTTTTCAAAAGATTTTTCTTCAAAAGATTGTTTGGCATTTTTAAGAATTATTTTAATTTCTTTTAGGCAAGATTTTTTTATATTATTAATTTTTTCTTTATCTTTGCTTTCAAATATTAATTCTCTTAATTCTAAATTTGCAATTAGAGTTTCTTGGTCTGGTGTTATTTTGCAATTATCATCATTAATATTTATGCCATTAATTTTTAGTAAGTAGATGGCTCTTTTAAGTGGATTATTTAAAATTTCAAAGGCTTCGTTAATTAATAAAGAGTTATGCTCTAAATTAATTTTATCTTCTTTGCTTTTGCCAATTAATTTATCAGGATGAAATTCTTGTTGAAAGGATAGATATTTTGTTTCTAAATAATCTAAATCTACGTCAAAACCTTCTGTTAGGTTAAATTTTTGGAAATGATTTTGTTGATTTAGGTTGGTCATTTATTTTGTTGTTTGGTTAATATCAATATCGTATGTGTTGCATACTGGCTTAGGGGGTCAAAGCAAAATATCCACTAACCTTTGGTTAGTGGATATTTAGTCATTGACTCCATACTTTAAGCGTTAAAAGATTCTCCGCAACCACATCTACCTTTTTCATTTGGATTTATAAAGTCAAAGCCAGATTTTAATTCATCTTCTTCATAAATCATTTCGCTGCCAATTAAGAACATAGAAACTTTTGGATCAATGAATACACTTATTGAGTCTTTAATTACTACATCATCAAATTTAGTGATATTTTCTTTTAAAGCATATTCTATTGTGTATGATAGGCCAGAGCAACCTCTAGTTCTGACAGAAATGCGTATTCCTTCGCAAGGTTCTTTTCTTTGATCTATTAAATTTTGAATTTGTTTTAAGCAATCATCATTAATTGTTAGATAGTCAACAATTGGGTTTCCTAAAGGGGATATATTGCTTTTCTTTGATGAATTCATTTAGTTTTCTTGCTTTTTTTTGTAATCAGCAACTGCGGCTTTAACCGCATCCTCAGCTAAAACAGAACAGTGAATTTTAACAGGAGGAAGAGAGAGTTCATCAGCAATTTCTTTATTGGTGATTTTTTCTGCTTCATTAATATTTTTATCTTTGATCCACTCAGTTACAAGTGAGCTAGAAGCAATAGCACTACCACAACCAAAAGTTTTGAATTTAGCATCTTTAATGGTGCCATTATCATCAACATCAATTTGTAATTTCATGACATCACCGCAAGCAGGGGCGCCAACTAGTCCGGTGCCAACTGTTTTTTGCTCTTTATCCATTGATCCAACATTTCTTGGATTTTCGTAATGATCTAATAATTCTTTTGAATATGCCATTTTTTCTTTTTATTTTATTATTATTACTATTTTAATATAAATTTAATGTCCTGTCCACTCAATTGAGTCAAGATCTATTCCTTCTTGAATCATTTCCCATAGTGGGCTTAATTCTCTTAATTTATTAACTTTGCTTTCAATTAAATTAATGGCGTAGTTTATTTCTTCTTGGGTCGTAAAACGACCAATGCCAAATCTAATTGAAGTATGGGCTAAATCATCTCCAACCCCAATACTGTGTAGCACGTATGATGGTTCTAAAGATGCAGAGGTGCAGGCTGATCCTGATGAAACGGCTAAATCTTTAATAGCCATAATCATTGATTCACCTTCAATTCCGGCAAAGCTTAGGTTTAAATTGCCTGGAATTCTTTGCTCTTTGTCACCATTTAAGTAGATTTTTGGTATTTTATTCATGGCAGCATGAAATTTATCACTTAATTTTTTTATGTGATCATAATCTTTTTGAATTTCATCTTTGGCAATTTGAGCTGCTTTACCAAAACCAGCAACTAAGAATGGAGCTAATGTTCCAGATCTAATACCTCTTTCTTGGCCACCACCACTAATAATTGATTTAATTCTAACTCTTGGTTTTCTTCTTACATACAGAGCTCCTATACCTTTAGGGCCATAAATTTTATGAGCAGAAATGCTCATTAGGTCAATATTTAACTCATTAACATCTAATGGTATTTTACCAAAAGCTTGAGCGGCATCGGTATGAAAGAAAACCCCATTTTCGCGGCAAATCTTGCCAATTTCTTTTAGTGGCTGAATAACACCAAGCTCATTATTAACTGCCATAATTGAGATTAGGCAAGTATTTTCTTTAATAGCATCTTTTAGTACTCTTAGGTCAACAATGCCATTTTTTTGTACAGGAACAAAAGTTACTTGGGCACCTTCTTGTTCTAGATCTCTACAAGAATTAATAACACATTTATGTTCAGTAGTAAGGGTAATTATGTGATTTTTACCAGTATTTTTGTAAAAATTAAAAACACCTTTAATGGCAATATTATTTGATTCAGTAGCGCCAGAAGTAAAGAAAACCTCTTTTTCGTTAGCATTAATGACATTAGCAACATGTTGACGGCCAATTTGGGTAATTTCTTCTGCTTGCCATCCATAGGCATGGCTTCTAGAATGGGGGTTACCAAAGTTATTTGTTAAAACTCTGTTCATTTCTTCTATTACCCTTGGATCAACAGGTGTTGTTGATTGATAGTCCATGTAGATTGGTAATTGTAATTTTGTTTTAGCCATTATTTTTTATTTTTTTTAGATAAAGTTTTTGCCAGATTTCGATAAATTTATCGATTTCTTGGCGGTTATTTTCTTGCCCCAAGCTTACCCTAATAGCTTGCTTGGCAGTTTTTTCATTAATGCCCATATTTTTTAGGGTGTTAGAAGATTTTACAACACCAGAAGAACAGGCTGATCCTGTGCTAACGGCAATATTATTTAAATCTAAAGTCATTAATAAAGTTTGATTATCTAGGTTTTTAGTGGCAAAAAAACTAGTATTTGGCAGCCTTTTTATTGATTTAGAAAAAATTGTAACATTGTCATTGGCAATTTTTTGCAATTGATTTTCTAGGTAATCTCTTAAATTAGCTGTATCTTGGTATATTTCTAATTTTTCTCCAGCTATTTTGCATGATTCGCCAAAACCAACAATGCCAGCAATATTGGATGTTCCTGGTCTTTTGCCATCTTCTTGCGTGCCACCATACATAAGTGGATTAATTTGTAGGCCATTGCGGGTAAGTAGGGCACCAACGCCTTGGGGGCCATTAATTTTATGAGATGATGTTGAAGCTAGATCTATGTTTATATCTTCTAGATCAATTTTTATTTTACCAACTCCTTGTGTAATGTCACTGTGAATTAACCCACCATATTGATGGGTTAATTTGGCAATTTCTTTTAATGGCTGAATTACTCCAGTTTCATTATTGGCCAGCATTATTGAAACTAAAAAATTTTTTGAATCTAAGTTTTTTAATGTTGTTTCTAGTTCGTCTAATTTAATTAAGCCATTTTCATCAACGTTAATGATGGTGGCATTTTGAGTTTGGGCTGGTTGTAAAATTGATAAATGCTCGGTTGAGCAAGTAATAATGTGGTAATTTTCAAAAGCTTTTAGAGCCATATTATTTGATTCAGTGGCACCGGAATTAAAAATTATCTGGTAATTTTGAGAATTTAATAAATTGGCAATTTTATCTTTAGCCTGATTAACATGTTTTGCAGCTATTTGACCAAGTTGATGAGTTGAAGAATTATTAAAAGGAGTTTTATAAATTTCATTCATTAATTCTAATGCTCTAGTATTAATTTTGGTTGTAGCATTATTGTCAAAATAAATCATTTCTTTAGCCATTATTAACCTCTTTATCATTTTGATTAAAGCTACTAATTGCAATAGAGCTAAAGTAGTTTTCAATGGTTTTTTCTAACCCTTTCCAAACGTGATGGGTTTTACATTTATGGTTGTTAGAATCAATTTTAATGCAGTTATTTTCATTAGCGCAGCTAGTCATTTTAATTTTTTCACCGGTGGCTTTAATGATGTCAAAGGCGGTTAGTTCTTCGGTATCTTGTAGCATGTAACCACCACCTGGACCTTTAACTGATTTAACTAAATTAGCTTTTTTGAGATCGGAGAAGATTTGTTCTAAGTAAGCAACAGAGATATTTTGTTTCTTTGAAATTTCAGACAAGGTGATAGGTTTATTATTTGAGTTTGCAGTCATTTCTAAAATGGCATTAATAGCGTATCTTCCTCTTGTTGTTAAGATCATTTTAACTGTATAAAAGCTAATTAATTAGAGGGGATAGTTAATAATAACCTATTAAATTAGTCAACTATTTAATTTAAAAGATCTTAAGGTCTTTACAAAGAAAGGGATTATAAGGGAGGAGGTATTAATATTGGCTAACATTCCTTGGCGTGAGGTCCTTCACGTAAGAGACTCTAGATCTGCTAAAAAGCAGATCTAGAGTCTCTAAGTTCAGGATGACACCATAATTTTAAGTTCCTATTAAGAAACTCCATGACATTTCTTGTATTTTTTGCCACTACCACATGGACAAGGTTCATTTCTGCCAACATTACCCCAGCTCATTTTATTTGTTGGATAACGTTGATCTGGGCTTATGTTGGTTATTATTGGTTTTTTGTTTTCTTTTGGGTTTTGATTTGGTGTTTGAGATAATCCAGTTAGGGCAGGGTCATTTCTAGTTTCAAAAATTTTCTTTTGCCCCATCATTTTATTAAGTAAATCAATTTTGGCATGGTCTTCTTCATCCATTTTAATTTGAGCATGAGATATTCTGCTAATAATCTTTTCTTCAGTTTTGAACATTAGTTCTTCAAATAGATTAAAAGCATCTCTTTTATACTCTATTAAAGGGTCTTTTTGGGCATAAGCACGTAAATTAATGCTGTATCTTAGGCGATCTAAAGATAAAAGATGGTCTTTCCATTCATTGTCCATTGTCATTAGGAAGATTTGTTTTTGTAGTTCTTCTTCTACTTCTTTAGAGTGAGTTTTAACCCTGTCTTTAAAATATTTCTCAGTTTCTTCATTAACAAAATTAACAATTTGCCCTTCATCCACACCTTCTTTATTAGCTATTTTCTTAACATCTAATTTTAAAGTGTAAATTCTTTGTATTTCAGCTTCAATTGAATCAATATTCCACTGAGCTGGATAAGAATTTTTAGGAATATTACCAAGTACAATATCTTCATTTAAATCTTTTCTAATTTGGTCAGTTCTTTCTAAAATATTATCACATTTGATTAAATTTTTACGTTTTTCAAAGATTACTTTTCTTTGATCATTAACAATGTTATCGTATTTTAAGAGATTTTTACGCATTTCATAATTGCGTTGCTCAACTTTTTGTTGGGCTTTTTCTAGAGTTCTTGTTATCCATTTGTGAGTAATAGCTTCATCATCTTTTAAGCCTAAGGTAGAAAGCATGCCTTGTAATTTTTCTGAACCAAAAATACGCATTAAGTCGTCTTCTAAAGATAAAAAGAATTTAGAAAGACCAGGGTCGCCTTGTCTTCCAGAACGGCCACGAAGTTGGTTGTCAATTCTTCTACTTTCGTGTCTTTCAGTTGCTAAAACATAAAGCCCGCCAGCTTCAATCACAGTTTCTTTGTCTTTTTGAATTTGTTTTTCAAGTTTAGAAATAGCGGCCTTATCTTTTGATGTTAATTGTTCAATTAGCATTTCAATATTACCCCCAAGTTTAATGTCTGTGCCTCGACCAGCCATATTGGTAGCAATGGTAATGGCGCCAGGTACGCCAGCTTGGGCAATTATTTTAGCTTCTTGCTCATGATATTTGGCATTTAAAATATTGTGAGGTAATTTATGTTTTTTAAGTAACTTAGAAAGTAATTCAGACTTATCAATGCTTATTGTTCCAACTAATATTGGTTGTTTTTTGGCATGACATTCTTGTATCTCTTTAACAATGGCTTTAAATTTTTGCTCTTCATTTTTGTAAATTTGATCTTCATCATCAATTCTAGCAATTGGTAGATTAGTTGGTACTTCAACTACTTTTAATTTGTAAATTTCTTCAAATTCAACTGCCTCTGTTGTAGCGGTTCCTGTCATGCCGGAAAGTGTTTTGTAAAGACGGAAATAATTTTGAAAGGTTATTGAGGCTAGAGTTTGGTTTTCATTTTTAATGTTAACATTTTCTTTGGCTTCTAGAGCTTGATGTAAGCCATCGGAGAATCTTCTGCCTTCTTGCATTCTGCCGGTAAATTCATCAATAATCATGATGCCACCATCTTTAACTATGTAGTCAATTTCGTTTTTAAATACTTTATGAGCTTTTAAAGCTTGGTTAACATGATGTACAATACTCATATGTTCAACATCAAATAGGCCAGAATCTTTTTTAATGACATTATTCTTCTTAAGGATTTTCTCCATTTCATCAATACCTTCTTCGGTTAAAAAGATATTGCGTTCTTTTTCTTCAATTTGGTAATCAGATTCTTTTAGTAATGGTATGAATGTGTTGATTTGTTCATAAAGCTTAGAATTATCGTCAGTTGGACCAGAAATAATAAGAGGAGTTCTAGCTTCATCTATTAAAATTGAATCTACCTCATCAATAACAGCAAAATTGCGATCTCTTTGCACCATATCATCTGGGTTAAACTTCATGTTATCTCTTAAGTAATCAAAGCCAAGTTCATTATTGGTGGCGTAGGTTATGTCAGCTTGATAGGCTTCTTTTCTTTGTTCATCATTTGCTTCGTTAGTAATGCAGCCAACTGTAAGACCCAAAAATTTGTGAATTTCTCCCATCCACTGAGAGTCTCTAGAAGCAAGGTAGTCGTTTGGAGTAACAACATGAACTCCTTTTTCACTTAAAGCATTTAAATAACAAGCTAAAGTTGAAACTAGGGTTTTACCTTCACCAGTTTTCATTTCAGTAATTTTACCTTCATGTAAGATTATGCCACCTATTAATTGCACATCAAAATGACGCATTTTTAAGGTTCTCTTAGAGGCTTCTCTAACAACAGCGAAGCTTTCTGGCAGTATGTCATTTAGAGTTTCGCCTTGAGCTAATCTTGCTTTAAATTCTTTGGTTTTATCTTTTAAGGCAGCATCACTTAGTTTAGCAATATCCTCTTCCAAAGAATTTATCTGATCAACTATTGGTTGATAGGCTTTAACAATTCTTTCATTTACTGAACCGAATATTTTTTTGACTAGAAAATTAAGCATTTAGTTAAATTTTGTTATTTTGTTTATGATTTTAAATTATGAAAGATAATTACTTAAGTAATAAAAATCATTAAAATATTTTAGTCTATTGTTAGTATTTGTATTAATTAATGATTATAGTCTTAATTTTAAAGGGTTTGTGTTGTATTTTGATTTGAAGTTTTATTTAAAAAATAAATTGTGCTCACTGAGCATTTTTTGTTTTTTAAAATCTTAGCTTAAATAGGGTTAATTAAATATTTACTTTAAATAATTAGTTAATTACTATTTTTCTTCATTATTTCAATTCATTAATTAATTAAATTAAAATAGACTATGTCTTCCCTTGCAGCAATTTGCTATTTAGTATCATCGGTTTTATTTATTCTTGCTATTTATGGTTTAGCTTCACCAAAAACTGCTAGAAATGGTAATAGGTTTGGTATTGTTGGTATGTTAATAGCCATTCTTACTACCTTGTTTTTAATTGAAAATGTTGGTAACCAATTGCTTATTGGTGGTGCTATTGCTATTGGTGGTGTTATTGGTACGGTTATTGCTCTTAAAGTTAAAATGACTGATATGCCACAATTAGTGGCTGGGTTTCACTCCTTGGTTGGTTTGGCAGCTGTTTTAATTGCTGGTGTTGCTTTGTGGATTCCGGAGTCTTTTGATATTATTGAAAATGGTAAAATACACACAGCTAGTTTGGTTGAAATAGGTCTTGGTACTATTATTGGTGCTATTACGTTTTCTGGTTCTATTATTGCCTTTTTAAAGCTTAATGGTAATATGTCTGGTGCTCCACTTCGTTTTAAAGGGCAGAAATATTTTGGTATTTTTCTTGTTGCTTTAACTGCATTTTTCTTAGTTTTATTTTTAAAGGATGGCTCTAAAGATGCCTTTATTGCTATTTCTATCCTGGCCTTTGTTATTGGCTTATTCTTAATTATGCCAATTGGTGGTGCTGATATGCCAGTTGTGGTGTCGATGCTTAACTCTTATTCTGGGTGGGCCGCGAGTGGTATTGGTTTTACTTTAGGAAATAGCTTATTAATTATTACTGGTGCGATTGTTGGTGCTAGTGGCGCTATTCTTAGCTACATTATGTGTAAGGCCATGAATCGTTCAATTATTAATGTAATTTTTGGTAGTTTTGGAGAAGCTGAAGCAGGTGAAGGTGCTTCTTCTGGTGGAGAAGATAGGGTTGTTAAACAAGGCAGCGCTGAAGATACAGCTTTTTTGATGAAAAATGCTTCTTCGGTTATTATCGTTCCAGGTTACGGCATGGCTGTTGCTGGTGCGCAGCATAGTGTTTCTGAAATGGGCAATTTATTAGAGGAGGCTGGTGTTGATGTTAAATATGCTATTCATCCAGTTGCTGGTAGAATGCCAGGGCATATGAATGTTTTATTAGCGGAAGCTGGTGTTGATTATGAAAAGGTTTTTGAATTAGAAGAAATTAACGGCGACTTTAAAAGCACAGATATTGTTTATGTAATTGGTGCTAATGATATTACTAATCCGGCTGCTAAAACTGACAAAACTAGCCCAATTTACGGCATGCCTATTTTAGATGTAGCTAATGCCGCAACGGTAATTTTTGTAAAAAGAGGTATGGCAGCAGGCTATGCTGGTGTACAAAATGAGTTATTTTTTAGAGACAACACTATGATGGTGTTTGGTGATGCCAAGAAGGTTACAGAAAGTATTATTAAAGATTTTGAGTAGATATGATTATTAATGCAAATTCAATACGTGTTGGAAACGTAATAGAATATCAAAATAAGTCTTGGCAGGTTTTAAAAAGGGATCATGTTAAGCCAGGCAAAGGTGGTGCTTATGTGCAGGTTGAAATGAAAGATATTATTAACGGCACCAAGACTAATGTGCGTTTTATTTCAACAGAAACTATTGAGAAGGCCCATTTAGAATCGAAGAAATATCAATATCAATATATGGATCAAGATGATTTAGTGGTGATGGATATGGAAACTTTTGAACAGCATAATTTTTCCAAAACATTACTTGGTGAATCATTACCTTTTTTACAAGAAGAAATGAACATAAGTGTTGAATATTGTAATGATAACCCAATTAACATCATTTTGCCAGAAACTGTAACTTTAGAAATTGTTGAAGCTGATGCTGTGGTTAAAAATCAAACTGCTTCTTCTTCATACAAGCCAGCTAAATTAGAAAATGGAGTGAGAGTTATGGTACCACAATTTATTGCTTCAGGAGATAGAATAGTTGTTAGAACCGCTGATAGTACTTATGTTGAGAGAGCTAAGAAATAATTAAAGACAATAAGCAATATTTTATGTCAGATTTATTTGAAGACATTTTATCTGCCAGATTATCCAGAAGATCATTTTTCAAATATTCATCTCTTGCGGCTTTGACTTGTGGTATTTCTTTATCAAAAATTTCTAGTACATTTTCTGGTGTTAATAATAATTGGCAGTTTGATGAATTGATTCCGGATTCTTTTGATGAAATTGATCTTGCTCAAGATTATCGTTTTTATTCTCTGCTTTCATGGGGAGAATCTTTATCTAATAGATTAGAAGATTTTAACCCAAAAAAACAATCAGCTAAATCTCAGGCAAATCAAGTTGGGTACAATCATGACTTTATTTGTTTCTTTGAAATATCAAAAAATGAAGCCTTACTTGGAATTAATCATGAATACAGCAATCCTAAAGAGATGTTTGAGTTTATGGATATTAAGCCCAAAGATTATGGTAAGATTCAACTAGAAGCAGTTGGTATTACAATAGCTAAGATTAAGCTTGTTAATGGTCAGTGGGCTTTGCAAAAAAATAGTAAATACAATAGAAGAATTACAGCTACTACAAAAATTAAAATATCTGGAATTGCTAAAGGTCATGATCGGTTAAAAACTAGCTATGATAAAAAGGCAGAATTTGTGTACGGAACATTAGCTAATTGTAGTGGAGGAAAAACGCCGTTCAATACAATGTTGAGTGCTGAGGAAAATATTGATTTTTCTTTTAGTGGTAAATTGCCCAAAAATCATAAAGAAAAAGAAAACTATTCTTATCTTGGAATTGGAAAGAAGAAGAAAGAGAAGCATTTTGCAAAAATTGATCCAAGATTTAATTTATCAAAAGAGCCAAACGAAGCTAATAGATTTGGTTATGTTGTAGAAGTTGATCCATTTAATCCTAAGAAAACTCCAAAAAAGCTTACTTCATTGGGTCGTTTCATGCATGAATGTGCTGAAACTATTTTAAACCATGATGGCAAAGTTGTGACATACATGGCTGATGATGCTAGGTTTGAGCATATTTACAAATTTGTTAGTAAGGATAGCTGGCAAAAAGGTGAAAATGAAGATACAATATTTGATGATGGAATATTGTATGTAGCAAAGTTTTATGATAATGGTAATTTAGAGTGGATCCCTCTTATTTATGGCAATAAAGGTTTAACTAAGAAGGATGGTTTTTTAGATCAGGCTTCAATTGCAATTGAAACTAGAAAGGCTGCAAAAAATGTTGGTGCTACCAAAATGGATCGCCCCGAAGGAATTACAATAGATAAAAAGAATGGTAAAGTTTATATTGCTTTAACTAATAATATTAAGCGCTTTAAGGCTAATTCTTCTAATCCTAGGGCTTTTAACATGCATGGTCACATAATTGAGTTAACAGCTAAAAATAAAGATTACGCAAATAAAAAAGATAAGTGGAATATTTTATTATTAGCAGGGGATGATAAGTCTTTAGAAAAACAAAGTAGAATTTCATCCCCAGATAATCTGACAGTTGGCCCTGATGATAATTTATGGATTGCAACTGATGGAATGAACAGAACTTTAAAAAAGAATGATGGGTTATTTGTTTGTAGTCTTAAGGGCTTAAATAGAGGTCAGCCTAAATTGTTTTTCCAAGGACCAAAAGGTGCTGAAATTTGCAGCCCTTGTTTTAGTGAAGATAAAGAAACTTTGTTTATTTCAATTCAGCATCCAGGAAAAGATCAATCCCAATGGCCAGATAATAATTCTAATTGGCCTTCAAGACCTTCCATAGTTGCTATTACAAAAGCTTAATTAGATAAAGATGTTATTGGCAAACTGGTTAATGACTCAAATCACCTTGACAAAATAATTCACCGTAATTACTATGCACCTTCTTTGAAAATAGGGGATATAGCTCAGTTGGTAGAGCACCTGCTTTGCAAGCAGGGGGTCAGCGGTTCGAACCCGCTTATCTCCACCATTTTACTTAACTAATAGTTTTATAAAATCTTATATTAATTGTATTGGCAGCCTTTTACATAGCGGCAGCGGTTATTGTTACCCTATCAGCATGTTGATGTAAACTCTAAAGAGTTACTTTAGATTTAATGGTTTATATTTAAGTTGATAAATCCAAGTATAATTTAATTATCATCTTTTTAAGTAAAATAAATCTTGACTCAAGAATTTTTATGAATATATTGCTACGTCTTAACTTTTAGAAACATATTTAAATTAGATAAATAAATGCCAACTATTAATCAGTTAGTTAGAAAAGCTAGAGTAAAGCAGATCAAAAAGAATAAGGTTCCTGCTATGAAAGCTTGTCCTCAAAAAAGAGGTGTATGTACTCGTGTTTATACAACTACCCCTAAAAAACCAAACTCAGCTCTTAGAAAAGTTGCTCGTGTTAAATTAACTAATGGTTTTGAGGTAATTGCATATATTCCAGGTGAAGGTCATAATTTACAGGAACATAGTGTTGTAACAATTCGTGGTGGAAGGGTAAAAGATTTACCAGGTGTTAGATATCATATTATTAGAGGCTCTTTGGATACACAGGGCGTTAAAGATAGAAAACAGCGTAGGTCAAAATACGGTGCTAATAAGCCTAAATAATAATTAAAAAATTAAATAAGTAATGAGAAGAAGAAGAGCCCCAAAAAGAAAGATTATCCCAGACGCTAAGTTTGATAGCGTTATTGTTGCTAGGTTTATTAACCGATTAATGAACGATGGTAAAAAATCTGTTGTTGAAAAATCAGTTTATGAAGCTTTTGGTATGGTTGAAAAGAAAGTAGGTAAGTCTTCCATGGAAGTTTTTGATGAAGTTTTAGATAATATTACTCCAAGAATTGAAGTTAGATCAAGAAGAATTGGTGGTGCAACTTATCAAATTCCAGTTGAAGTGCCAGAAAGAAGAGGTTCTGCTCTGGCATTAAAGTGGCTTAAAACTGCTATTTCTAAATCTTCTGGTAAAAGTTTAGCTCAAAAAATTTACAATTCTTTCGTAGATGCTATGGAAAAAAGAGGATGGGCTATTAAGAAAAGAGAAGAAGTGTTTAAAATGGCTGAAGCTAACAAAGCCTTCGCCCACTACCGCTGGTAAAAATTACCCTATAAATTCGTTGTTTCGTCGAATTTTTAAGCTATTTTTAATTTTTTTAAATTTTAGCGTATTAAAATATACGTGAATTTTAAAAAATTAAAAATAGCTTAAAAATTCTTAGAAAAAACAAATTTTTGGAGCAATTTTTAGTTAATTATGTCATCTTGAACTTAGAAAAATGGAAGCTTTAGCTTCATTGATTTTTCTTATGTGAAAGATCTAATGAAACAGGGGTGAGGTTAGTATTTAATAAATTAATAAAAATAGATAAATAATTATGTCTCGTAAAGTCGCAATTGAAAAATATCGTAATATTGGAATTATGGCTCATATTGATGCCGGAAAAACCACTACAACTGAAAGAGTTTTATATTACACGGGAAAGTCTCATAAAATTGGCGAAGTTCATGATGGTGATGCAACAATGGATTGGATGGAACAAGAGCAAGAGAGAGGCATTACTATTACCTCAGCTGCTACAACATGTTTTTGGAAAGATCACAGAATTAATATCATTGATACACCAGGTCACGTTGACTTCACAATTGAAGTAGAAAGATCTTTAAGAGTTTTAGATGGTGCTGTTGCTGTATTTGATGCTGTTGCTGGCGTTGAGCCTCAAAGTGAAACTGTATGGAGGCAGGCTAATAAGTATAAAGTGCCAAGAATGTGTTTTGTTAATAAAATGGACAGAACTGGTGCTAATTTTTATCGTTGTGTAGAAATGATTGAAAAAAGATTAGGAGCTAACCCATTAGTAACTCAGCTTCCAATTGGCGAAGGTGAGGAATATGGTGGTTTAATTGATTTAATCAAAATGAAATCAGTTATCTGGGATGGTGACGCTTTAGGTGCAAAATTCTCTTATCAAGATATTCCAGCTGACATGAAAGCTAAATGTGATGAATATAGAGAAAAACTTGTTGAGTTAGCAGTTGAGCAAGATGATGAATTAATGGAAAAATATCTAGAAGAAGGCACAGAGCCAACTGAAGAGCAATTAATTAAATGTATTAGAAAGGGAACAATTAATAACTCTTTTGTTCCAGTGTTAAATGGTACTGCATTTAAAAATAAAGGTGTTCAAACATTGCTTGATGCTGTAGTTGAGTTTCTTCCATCTCCAACTGATATTGAGTTTATTTTGGCAACTAAATCTGGTAGTGATGAAGAGGTTAAAGTTACATGTGCTGATAAAAAATTTGCTGGTTTAGCTTTTAAAATTATGACTGATCCATTTGTTGGTTCACTAACTTTTGTAAGAATTTATTCTGGCCAGTTAGAAGCTGGATCTACTGTCTATAACAGTATAAAAGATGGCAAAGAAAGAGTAGGTAGAATGCTTTTAATGCATGCTAATAATAGAGAAGATATTAAAACAGCCTACGCTGGTGATATTGTTGCTATTGCTGGTTTAAAAAATACTACAACTGGTGACTCTCTTGTTGATCAAGATAATAAAATTGTTTTGGAAAAGATGGAATTTCCTGACCCAGTTATTGAGGTATCAGTTGAACCTAAATCAACAGCCGATCAAGAAAAAATGGGCATTGCTTTATCAAGATTATCTTCTGAAGATCCATCTTTATATATCGAGACTGATCAAGAAAGTGGCCAAACTATTCTTAAGGGAATGGGCGAGCTTCATTTAGAGATTATTATCGATAGGATGCAAAGAGAATTCAAAGTTGAAGCTAATATTGGTCAGCCAAAAGTTGCTTATCGTGAAACCATTACTCAGCCTCATGAAATTGATTATATTCATAAAAAACAATCTGGTGGTGCAGGTCAATTTGCTCGTGTTAAAATTAACTTTGAGCCATTACCTATGGATGGTGAAGAAGATTACGTCTTTGAAAGTCAAATCGTTGGAGGAAGAGTTCCAAAAGAATATATTCCTGGCGTTGAAAAAGGTTTAAAGCAAGCAAAAGAAACAGGATGTTTGGCTGGTTATCCAGTTGTTAGACTAAAGGCCACTTTAGTTGATGGAGCTTTTCATGATGTTGACTCTAGTGTTTTAGCTTTTGAAATTGCAACACGTACAGCTTTTAGAGAGGCTATGGAGCAATCTGGTCCAACATTATTAGAGCCAGTTATGAAGGTTGAAATTGTTACTCCTGAAGACTATATGGGTGATGTTATTGGAGATATTAATAGTAGAAGAGGTCAAGTTGCAAATCTTGAACCTAGAGATAATGTACAAGTTGTAACAGCAAAAGTTCCTTTGGCAGAAATGTTTGGTTATGTAAATTCATTACGTTCTTTATCTCAGGGTAGAGCTCAGTATACAATGGAATTTGATTCTTATCAAACTGTACCAAATAATGTTGCTGAAGAAATAATAGCTAAGAAATCTTAAGAAAGCTGTTTAAGATCTTGATTTAATTAACAAGTTTTTAATAAATTTCTTGATTTTTATTTGGCTGTATTTAATAATAACTGCTCCTTTTTTAAGAGGTAGTCAAGATTAAATCTCTTAGATCTACTATGAGCCTAGGGCTAAGGGTATTTATTAGTTGGTAAATATAGTTATATTGAATTCAAAATTAAAATTAAATATTTAGATAAAAATGACAAAAGAAAAATTCGACAGATCCAAACCACATGTTAATA
>JAYORG010000012.1:0-32012 GCA_038123275.1 Rickettsiales bacterium
TAGATTGGAGAATTGGGGAAAGATGGTTTTGGGATTGTTTGGTAGATGCTGATTTAGCTGCAAATGCCGCTTCTTGGCAATGGGTTGCTGGAAGTGGGGCTGATGCTGATCCTTATTTTAGAATTTTTAACCCAATTACTCAAAGCAAGAAATTTGATCCAAAAGGAGAATATATTAGAAAATGGGTTACAGAAATTTCTAATTTATCTGACAAGGAAATACATTGTCCAAGCAATAGAGATAGTTATGCTAAGGCTATGATTGATCTAAAATTTTCTAGAAATAGAGCTTTGGCAATTTATAAGAATATTGCATCATAAAATTCAAAACCCTTATGGTATATGTAAATATAAGACTTGGTGATAGGTGGTGAGATAATGCCAATTATCAAAAATAACTTTACATTTAATTAAATTCTTTTTGGTAAATTTAAACAATTTTAAATTCAAGGTATATCCTGATACCATGAGATTTAAAATCATTAAAATTTCCTCAAAATTAATTTAATTAAATGTAAAGTTATTTTTGATAATTGGTATAAAAAAGAGCTCATGACAAATAGTCAACAATAATTTGTTATTTTCGAACAAAATTAAATACTTGAAAAAATCACAAATTTTTGATACAATGAATCACGTACTTCTTTTTCAAGTTAAGTAGAATTTTATGTCAAAAGATAATGACTCTAAAAGTGACAACATATCAAAAAAGTTTCTAATAACAGTTCCTGATCCAGATTGGAATCAAGATAGCAAGGAACCAAGAGGAACTATTGAACAATTTACCAATGAAGGCCTAAAAGTAGCAACTTCCTACTACAATCAAAAATATCCAGACAGAGGAGAAATTCATAATTCATTAGCAGTTAGACCTAAACGAGCTTGGGATAAAGCAGGAGAAGAAAAAGATATGGATTCTGCTTTGAAAATACTTAGAGAAATGGCTGAGGCTCCAATAAAAGAATTAGCCACATTACAAGCAAGAGGAGGTAGGCATAAGGTGGTCCTTAGCCTTGCTGATGGATTTGATGAAGAACCAAGAACAAAACTGACTCACTCTGTACCTCTTGTTGTAACGCCAGATAAATTAATCTTAATGCGCGATGAAGAGAATAATAAAACTGCACAAGTTCTTATATCATCAATAGCAAAGGAACTGGGTTTAGACTTAGTGCAGCCAGAATCCACTAAATCTTCAATGTTAGGATATTCTTCAATACAAGGCGATGATAGCACTTGCCATTTCATTGCCCTTGGAGTTTTAAAAGATTTAACTCAATCAGACTTAGAGGAGGTTGAAAAAAGAACTTCTGACCCTCTAAAGGATAAAGAGGGGTATCTACCATTGGATAAGTCTCTTAAGTATTCTCAATCTAGTAAGCACATCAAGAACCTTTATGATTTAGAGGCTCAGAATCCAGTAAAACAAGATGGCAGAACTGCCTTGCAATATGCTAATCAGTACAAAAAAGAATTAACGGAAGAATATGGCAAAATAACAACAAGAATCACTGACAAATCTAATAAGTTTAAAGAAAATTTAACTGAAATGGAAAATAGTTTATCAAGGGATTCAAGTATAGAAGATGTTGCTACTGCTATATTAAAAAAACGTCAGTTAGAATCTGTTGCTAAAAAAGAAGCCTTAGAAGAAAAAGTTGGCCTTAGCTCATCTATTAAAAACGAAGTGAAAGATATTGTTCAAGAAAGCCGAGAATCATTCAGTCAAAAAGTAACCCTAGATGCGTTGGACTTGGCAACTACAAAAGAAAAAGAAACAAAAAAAGATCTCTCAGAAAAAAGTTGGGTTGAAAAAATGGCAGATAGAAAACTATCAACCTCAAAGGATGGCCATAGAGAAATCTGACATTCTTTATTGTTTTTATGTTGAAGAATTGGCAAGAAAATCCTGATTATTTTTAATCAATGAATTTGCAATAGAAACAATTTTTCTAATCACAGCAACAATGGCAACCTGTGGTTTCTTGCCTCTTTTTACAAGATTAATATAAAAATCATTGAGAACAGATTTCCTCTGAATTATGCTCAGGGCAGACATATAAAGATCATTTCTTAAATCTTTTCTTCCACCAGAGATTTTTCTTGTTCCCTTAAAAAGGCCACTATCTTTATTTTTGGGAGCGACACCAACGATTGAAGAGATTTGTTTGCTACTAATTTTACCAAGTTCAGGTAAATCAGTTATTAAAGATTTTGCTACTTTATCACCAACACCGGGAATGGTTTTGAGGATTCTAAATCTGGCATTTAGAGCTTCATCTTGTTTTAAGGTTGAATTTATTTCAGCTTCGATTTTATTAATTTGTTTACCAAGATATTTAATGGTTTTAGTAATTTCTTTTTTAATAAAAGAATCAGTCTCAGATTGAATTCTATTTTTTTCTGATGCCCTGATTTTAACTAATTGCCTTCTCCTTCTGTTTAGAGATTCCATTCTCCTCTCAGCTTTTGAAGGAGGATTTGAAGATCTAGGATTTAATTTAGCAGCAAATAAAGCAATATTCTTGGCATCAATTTTATCTGTTTTAGCAAGATAATCCAAAGATTTAGCAAAATTCCTAACTCGCAAAGGATTTAAAATTGCAACTTTGATATTATTATCAGTAAGAAAATAAAATGCTTCTCTATGATATAATCCCGTTGATTCCATGGCTACCAAATTTAATTCAAAAGAAGATAATTTCTTGAGTAATTGTTTAAATCCAGCAGCATTATTATTGACTTGGAAGTATTTATTAACAGGATAAAGATAGATGTCTAATTTATATTTGGAGACATCAATTCCAACAAATATTTCTTCTTTTTCTTTCATAATAAAAATGATTAAATTAGTATTTATTCTGTTTAAACCCAACCTTGTATACGAGATATATAAGCAAACTATATTCTCAAGAGCTCATTCGGGTTAACAAAAACGACAGTAAGAAGGGGTTGGTCTTTTTCACGGAATTAGAAAACTCTATTCCTAGGTACTGTATAACCTCCTTCTTACCATCTCTAATCATGCATTAATCATTTGAAGAACGCACTTGTATTATCATACAAGGTACGGTCTATCTTTCTTTTTTTTCTCAGATTTACTAGATTTAAGTTGGGTTACATATTCTGCTTTAGAAATTCTTGATCTGGGATTTTTTTGTGAATCAAATCTTAATGCTCCATGTGTAGCTGACCAACTTCTTTGTTCTTCCATCAAGTTATCTACCTTATCTCCCGAAAAAGTTGCTATTTTTTCTATTAAATCGGAATTTAAAACATTCATAGTAGACTTTCTCTTTCCGATCTTATCATCATGCCTTATGCCTTGACTCATTATAGTTGAGTCTTCCGATATTTTTAGTGAATTTAATATTCCTGAATGCCGCTTTATACCTTCTTCAATAGATCTAGTTAGTGATTCTATAAATTCTTTTTTATCAGGATTTTGAATTAATAACCTGTCCAAAAATTCCTGAATAGAAGCTTTGCCATATTCTTCATAGCTGCATCCAATATAATATTTTGTTTTTTTAAAGTCACCCCCAAATTCAGCTAATATACCCAATATTTCTGGATTAGTTGAAAGAACATGGCTATAATTGAACCTATAAAAAGTTGCTACACTTACAGGAGAATAGCAATATTCATAATCACCCCCAAGTTTAAGTTTAATTTGTAGGTTTGGATTTGCTCCTGCTTTCAAAAGCTTAATCATAATATCTTTTCTTTTTGAATTTTTCTCAATTTCTTCTGCCGTTGATGTTTTTTGGAAGTGAGATAATTTTTTTGCTAGTGAACAAAGGGGACTACCAAAATGAGATATATGATCGATTTCCAGATCTTTTCTTTGTAGCAATTTTTCAACCATTAGCACATCTAAATCATGTCTTCTTCCCTTCGGAAAAAAAATATCACTATCACATAATAGCCGCAGTGGGTTCGCAAACGGCAATTTTAAGTTTATATCAACACTCGGATCAGATATTAATCTTTCAAAAGAATCAAGGTCTTGCTCTAAAATAGCATTATATAGACTTTGTTGCTTTGGTATGATAAGTTTTTGATTAAAAGGAGGTTTTTTTGGCTCGGAGTTATGAGAATCATCCATTGACTGTTGTTCTGCCTCTGCTAAAGGTTCCTTTTGCAAGAAAAAAGGATTTTCTAGATTATGATTACTGTTTTCAACGGGATAATTTTTTACTTTTTCTCTCTTTTTTTTCTTTTCTGTTAACTCCTTGACCTTCTTTACCATCCTTTAATTTCTCATGTTCTTTTTTTTCTGCTTTTACTGCACTTGCACTTGTGCTATAGCCACGCATAAAATCAACTTGCAATGGCACATCATATGGGTTATGAGTAGTAGTATTGTATTGTGATAAAAAAGGATTTGTTGCATTATAATTTGTTAATGCCTCATCTAACATAAATGCTTTTTTTTCATCAGACATGCTGGAACCTATGATCATTCTGTTTAACGAGTTTACAGTTTTTGATGCTACTTGCTTTTTGTGTTTTTCTCTCTTTGAACTTCTTGACATAATTCTCCTTTATCATTTTTTAATGTTTTATTCTTGTTTTTCACTGTTCTAGCTTTTGATAAACAACTTTCAATTTCTCTTGTCATATTTTGAGAAAAATTATTAGATAAAACATCTATTTGTGCAATAGAATAATTTTCTTGCGACATCCTCTTATTTAGCATTTCTACTAATATTTTGGCCTCTAAATTAGATAAATTATTACCACTTAAATTAACACTAGAAATAACATCATTATTTTTTATTGCAGATTGTAATAATTCTAAAATTATACGAGGGCTTAAATTTAGATTGGATAAATCTAGCTTCTTTAGACTAGAATCTGATAAATATTCATCGAAGAATTGGAAAAATTTGGCATTCTAAACTATTTCTGGCAATAAAGGTCAATAACTGATTAATTGACTTTAATAATTTTATAGGTTATACTATGTAGGGGTATAAGTATTAACTTAAATTAAAGTTAGTTATGAGGTTATTATTTTTAACGTTAATATTATCATTTTCTTTTCATAATTCCTTTGCTCGTCCTATTTCCTATTCTGGTGGTACAACAATTATGCAAAATAATGGTGCTATTAAAAACTCAATTCATGCTCATTATTCTCCAAGTTATAAATATTCAGTGGGCTATAAAGGGGAATATTTTAGAAGGGATCAAATTGCTTTAAATGGGCTTCAATTAAATAACCTTCTTAAAAGGTGGAATTTGCCAGCATCACAAGGAAATCTCTATCTTAAATCGAATATTGGTAATGCCAATAAGTCTGGTAAGAATGAATTATATGGCTTTACAGGAATAGCAGGAGATTTCGAGACTAGAAAATATTTTATCTCTTATGAAAACAGATATTATAAATCGGATGGCAAAATTCTAAGTAATTTTGAGCACTCCGCAAGAATTGGTATTGCCCCATATGTTGCTAATTATGGCAATCTTCATACTTGGTTAATGCTTCAAGTTTCGCATCAACCAGAATTTGAGGGTGATGAAATTATTACTACTCCTCTTGTTAGATTTTTCAAAGGTGCTCATTTAGCAGAATTTGGAGTGAGTTCTAACAAAAGAATTTTATTTAACTTTATTGCGAGGTTTTAATTGTGTTTAAGAAATTTATTACTGTTTTTTCACTTATATTTTTAATCAATATTTCTTCTGCTTTTGCGAAGGAAATTAATGTTGATGTAAATGGTTTGGTTTGTGAATTTTGTGCTGTAACGATAGAAAAGAACTTTAAAAAGAAAGATGAAATAAAAGAAGTAAAAGTTGACTTGGATCTAAAGAAGGTATTTCTAAACTTTAAGGAAGGTAAAGATTTATCTGATAAAATTATCAGAGACACCATAGTTAATAATGGCTATAATGTAGTTAAAATTAATCGTTAAAGTTATGATTAAGATAAAAGAATCATTACTACCATTTTTTGGGTTATTTACCTCTATTTCGACAATTCTTTGTTGTGCATTACCAATTATCTTAGTTACTCTTGGAATGGGAGCGGTTTTTGCTAGTTTAACAGCAACTTTCCCTTTTGTTACATGGCTAGCTGAAAGGAGTATCTATCTATTTACAATTGCTGCCATCCTTCTTTTAATTGGTGGGTATTTTATTTTTATAAAACCTCAAATTTGTCCGGCTGATAAAAATCTAGCTGATATATGTAGCAAAACCAAAAAATTTAATAAGATTGTTTGGTTGTTATCAGTGATAATTTTGGCTATTAGCTTCTTTTTTAAATATATTTTAATCCTAATAATTTCTTAAAAATGATTAAAAAAAATAAACAATGTTGCAATAAAGATCATCCTGATAATTCAAAAGAATTACCAAGATTAAAGAAAATTGCAGGGCAGGTTAATGGTATTATCAAGATGGTTGATGATAAGAGATATTGTGTTGATATTTTGCAACAATTAGGTGCTGTTAAATCTGCTATTAATTCTCTTCAAGCTAACTTGCTGGAAACTCATTTGACTAATTGTGTTAAAGGGGCTTTTGAGTTAAAGAAAGAGGCTGATATTGAAGAAAAAATAAATGAGCTAAAGGAGATATTTAAGAAATATTAGTAATCATAACCCCAACTATGGATATTAAATATTTCTGATTTTGAGGTAATTTTTAATATATTATTTAATATATCCAAAAAGGAAGTATAAAACGCTAAAGGGGCAATTAATAAAATTGAGGGTTTGTGTATTATTATGAGTTAGATGTTAGTTTTTTGTTTAGTAAATAAAGTTTATCTAACTTATCATATACCAAATTTTAATATTTGATAAATAAATTTATAATGTCAAAAAAAGCATTTTCAAAATTACCATTTGCAACACTAATACTGGGTATTACCCTGTCTTTCTTGATATTTTTTGTGGTTAGTGAAAGAGAAATACAGAGTTTAGAATATAAATTTAAATCAGAAGCAAGAGATAGAATTGGTTTAATTGAGGTGAACTTACTAGAGACCAGGCACATTTTAGACTCTCTACAAGCATTTTACAATGCATCAAACTATGTTAGTAAGCAAGAATTTCAGATATTTACTAGCAATCAGGTTAAACAATATCCATATATCAAAGCTTTAGAGTGGATACCAAAAATTGAGTATGATAATAAGGATGAATTTGAAGAAAGAGCCAATAAATATAAATATTATAATGTTAGTAATTTTAAGTTAGTAGAAAAAGCTCAAGATAATAAACTAGTTCCAGTTAAAGAACGTCCGATGTATTTTCCGGTATATTATGTAACTCCTTATGAAGGTAATGAGTTAGCTTTTGGTTATGATTTATTTTCTGAGGAAAGTCGAAAAGAATCTTTATTATTTGCTGCTCATTCAGGAAAGATGTCAGTAACAAAAGCTATTACTTTAGTTCAAAGTGTAGGGAGTAGCAATATAGATAAAAAAGCTATTTTAGCTCTTATGCCAATATTTAATAAGCCAGGTGATGTAGTAGCAAATAGTGATTTAGATAATTTAAAAGGTTTTGTATCAGCCGTGATAGATATGCATTTATTTGCTGAACAAATTTTAGCATCTAAAAGCTATTTGAAGTTGGGTTTTATTATTTTTGATATTTCAGATGATTTAGATGATTATCAGATAGTTTCTCATAGTGGTGTTAGTGAGGATAGATTATTATTAAAAGATTATAACGAATTATATGTGGATAGTAAATATTCGATAGGAGGAAGAACATGGTTGATAAGAGTTTTTGGAGGAAAGTATTTTAATATTGGCAATAGTTATTTGTCATTATTGATATTAACTCTTTGCCTTATGTTAACATTTACTGTTTTTCTTCATTTAAGAGGTAAGGAGTAACATTATCTGCGCCAATGACACAAATTTCATATAACTTAACCATAAAAGGCAAAGTACAAGGTGTGTGCTATCGTGATTGGACGCGCCAAACAGCACAAAAACTTGGCATAGTAGGTTGGGTTAAAAATTTAGCAAATGGTGATGTGCAAGCAATAGTTCAAGGAGAGCAGGAGAATGTAGATAGACTTATAGAGCTTTGTTATAAAGGTCCAAATATGGCAAATGTTATTACAATAGAAAAAGAAGTTGTGCAGCCAGATAATTTTACTGAATTTGAAGTATTGTACTAACTATATAACTTCCTATACCAAGCTTCCTCACTATATTATATACCAATATCTTATCTTTACATGTACCTAAAATACTTTTACTTGATTGATGTGTCAAAAAGTGATATGATATAAAAGGACACTAATTTTTAAGAGTTATTAATTTTTTAAGGAATGTTATGGTTACTAAAAAGAAGAGTGTAAAAAAGAAAATCACAAAAAAATCTGAAGAACATATTTTTTACAGACTATTTGCCACTGGCTTTGGGGCTGGTAATGTTGGTCATCCAGGAATGATTGGTAGTTTGTTGGCTTTGCCAATATGGCTTTATGCTACCCATGTAATGAGAATATATTTTGATTCTGAGATGTTAATCTATCTTTCTTGGGGTGTATTACTTACAATATTATTCTTTATTGGCGCAACTACCGCAGATTATGTAGGACAAAAAATGCATAATGATGATCCACCATCTGTTATTATAGATGAGATTCTAGGGCAGCTTATTACCTTGGTTCTTACTCAACATATTATTATTAATCAGGCTATTAGTCATTCTAATGGTGATAATCTTAGATTTTATGGCACTTATCTGGTATTAAATTTAGTTATCTTTAGATTGCTTGATGTATTTAAGCCTTCTTTACTGGGTACAATTAATAAAAAAATCAAAGGTCATTATGCTATTATGGCCGATGATGTATTGGCTGGAATAATGGCAGCAATATTTATTAATATATTATACATCATTTTTTAAATTTATTCATAAGCTATAAAAGAGCTCATGACAAATAGTCAACAATAATTTGTTATTTTCGAACAAAATTAAATACTTGAAAAAATCACAAATTTTTGATACAATGAATCACGTACTTCTTTTTCAAGTTAAGTAGAATTTTATGTCAAAAGATAATGACTCTAAAAGTGACAACATATCAAAAAAGTTTCTAATAACAGTTCCTGATCCAGATTGGAATCAAGATAGCAAGGAACCAAGAGGAACTATTGAACAATTTACCAATGAAGGCCTAAAAGTAGCAACTTCCTACTACAATCAAAAATATCCAGACAGAGGAGAAATTCATAATTCATTAGCAGTTAGACCTAAACGAGCTTGGGATAAAGCAGGAGAAGAAAAAGATATGGATTCTGCTTTGAAAATACTTAGAGAAATGGCTGAGGCTCCAATAAAAGAATTAGCCACATTACAAGCAAGAGGAGGTAGGCATAAGGTGGTCCTTAGCCTTGCTGATGGATTTGATGAAGAACCAAGAACAAAACTGACTCACTCTGTACCTCTTGTTGTAACGCCAGATAAATTAATCTTAATGCGCGATGAAGAGAATAATAAAACTGCACAAGTTCTTATATCATCAATAGCAAAGGAACTGGGTTTAGACTTAGTGCAGCCAGAATCCACTAAATCTTCAATGTTAGGATATTCTTCAATACAAGGCGATGATAGCACTTGCCATTTCATTGCCCTTGGAGTTTTAAAAGATTTAACTCAATCAGACTTAGAGGAGGTTGAAAAAAGAACTTCTGACCCTCTAAAGGATAAAGAGGGGTATCTACCATTGGATAAGTCTCTTAAGTATTCTCAATCTAGTAAGCACATCAAGAACCTTTATGATTTAGAGGCTCAGAATCCAGTAAAACAAGATGGCAGAACTGCCTTGCAATATGCTAATCAGTACAAAAAAGAATTAACGGAAGAATATGGCAAAATAACAACAAGAATCACTGACAAATCTAATAAGTTTAAAGAAAATTTAACTGAAATGGAAAATAGTTTATCAAGGGATTCAAGTATAGAAGATGTTGCTACTGCTATATTAAAAAAACGTCAGTTAGAATCTGTTGCTAAAAAAGAAGCCTTAGAAGAAAAAGTTGGCCTTAGCTCATCTATTAAAAACGAAGTGAAAGATATTGTTCAAGAAAGCCGAGAATCATTCAGTCAAAAAGTAACCCTAGATGCGTTGGACTTGGCAACTACAAAAGAAAAAGAAACAAAAAAAGATCTCTCAGAAAAAAGTTGGGTTGAAAAAATGGCAGATAGAAAACTATCAACCTCAAAGGATGGCCATAGAGAAATCTGACATTCTTTATTGTTTTTATGTTGAAGAATTGGCAAGAAAATCCTGATTATTTTTAATCAATGAATTTGCAATAGAAACAATTTTTCTAATCACAGCAACAATGGCAACCTGTGGTTTCTTGCCTCTTTTTACAAGATTAATATAAAAATCATTGAGAACAGATTTCCTCTGAATTATGCTCAGGGCAGACATATAAAGATCATTTCTTAAATCTTTTCTTCCACCAGAGATTTTTCTTGTTCCCTTAAAAAGGCCACTATCTTTATTTTTGGGAGCGACACCAACGATTGAAGAGATTTGTTTGCTACTAATTTTACCAAGTTCAGGTAAATCAGTTATTAAAGATTTTGCTACTTTATCACCAACACCGGGAATGGTTTTGAGGATTCTAAATCTGGCATTTAGAGCTTCATCTTGTTTTAAGGTTGAATTTATTTCAGCTTCGATTTTATTAATTTGTTTACCAAGATATTTAATGGTTTTAGTAATTTCTTTTTTAATAAAAGAATCAGTCTCAGATTGAATTCTATTTTTTTCTGATGCCCTGATTTTAACTAATTGCCTTCTCCTTCTGTTTAGAGATTCCATTCTCCTCTCAGCTTTTGAAGGAGGATTTGAAGATCTAGGATTTAATTTAGCAGCAAATAAAGCAATATTCTTGGCATCAATTTTATCTGTTTTAGCAAGATAATCCAAAGATTTAGCAAAATTCCTAACTCGCAAAGGATTTAAAATTGCAACTTTGATATTATTATCAGTAAGAAAATAAAATGCTTCTCTATGATATAATCCCGTTGATTCCATGGCTACCAAATTTAATTCAAAAGAAGATAATTTCTTGAGTAATTGTTTAAATCCAGCAGCATTATTATTGACTTGGAAGTATTTATTAACAGGATAAAGATAGATGTCTAATTTATATTTGGAGACATCAATTCCAACAAATATTTCTTCTTTTTCTTTCATAATAAAAATGATTAAATTAGTATTTATTCTGTTTAAACCCAACCTTGTATACGAGATATATAAGCAAACTATATTCTCAAGAGCTCATTCGGGTTAACAAAAACGACAGTAAGAAGGGGTTGGTCTTTTTCACGGAATTAGAAAACTCTATTCCTAGGTACTGTATAACCTCCTTCTTACCATCTCTAATCATGCATTAATCATTTGAAGAACGCACTTGTATTATCATACAAGGTTACTGTTCCTTAATAAGGTGTAGTAACCTTTTTTATTTTTAAGTCTTAATAAAGCCAAGTATTCTTCCTTGATAAAAGAAACTGTATTATTTATTTTGTTTGTCGAGGTATAATAACAGTATTTAGTGATATATTTACTGGTAAAAGAAGCTAATTGTAAAAATATATATAATGTATCATCAAAATAATAATGAATTTATAATTACATATTTTGATGAAGTAAAAAGTACCAATGATCTAGCATTTGAGTTGGTAGAAGATAATAAGGCTCGTAATTACCATATTATTACAGCAAACTGCCAAACTAATGGCAAGGGACGTCGTGATAGAGAGTGGATTTCTCCAAAAGGTAATTTGTATTATTCTTTGATATTGCAATTTGATAAGTTAAAAACAATAACCGACTATTCTTTTTTATCCGCCTGTGCAATTGGTAAGGCTTTAATGTCTTATGGCATTAAAACTCAGTATAAATGGCCCAACGATATTATTTTAAATGATAAAAAATTAGCCGGGATATTATTACAGTTTAAATCAATAAATAATGTTGCTACTTTAGTTGTAGGAATTGGACTAAACCTTGTTTTAGCACCATCTTATGCTACATCTTTAAAAGAACATAATATTTCAAAAGAAGATTTCCTAGAAAAGTTTCAAGAGGCATTTTCTTATTTTGATAAGAAATACCAGCAATTTGGATTTTCTATTATTAGAAATGAGTGGAAACAATATGCTTATCAGATAAATCAGGAGATTAAATTATCTAATGGCATGAAAGGGGTTTTTGATGATTTAGATAAAGATGGTAATTTATTATTAAAAGAAAATAATAAGATCCACAAGATTTTATCAGAAGAGATAATTATGAATTAGTTTAGGACTTCTTATGTTTATGCCTCATTGGCCGCCAAAATATCCAAATAGTGGTCGCATGGATCAAATTTTGGAATTAATCGGTAATCCTCAGGATAACTTGCCAGATGTAATTCATGTTACAGGAACTAATGGTAAAGGCTGCACAATTAGTTTTTTAAGCCAAATTTTTCAAAAAAATAATTATCAGGTTCATGTTTTTACTTCTCCTCATCTTTTAAGGTTTAATGAAAATTTTATTATTTCGGGAAAACAAATTACAGATGGATTATTACATGAGTTAACCGAAGAAATTAGGATAAAATTAGAAGGAAAAATTAATCCAGGGTTTTTCGAATATCAAACTGCTTTAGCATTTTTAGCATTTAGTCGCAATAAAGCAGATATTTGTTTAATTGAATCTGGCATGGGGGCAAAAACTGATCCAACTAATATTTTAACTAAAAAACTACTTTCAATTATTACGCCAATTTCTTTAGATCACCAAGAGTTTTTAGGAGATGCTATTGAGAAGATTGCGCTTGATAAGGCTCATATTATTAATGGTTGTGAAAAGTTGGTTTGTTCTCCACAAAATCATATTGCAAAAACCATAATAACTAATTTTGCTAGGATGAATAATATTGAAGTTATTAATTATGAAGAAGAGTACGATTTTGATATTGATGAAGAGGAGGGAGAGGAGAAATTAGTTTATGTAGATTTAAAAGAAAAAGAATTAATTTATTACAATAAACCTAATATTGCTGGAGATCATCAGGTAATTAATTTGTCTACTGCCCTGTCGGCAGTAAAAGCTATTTCTCATAAATTTTCTTTTCAAGATCATTTAATTAATGAAGCAATTGGCCAAATGTCGCGTATTGCTAGGTTGGAGAAAATACAAAGTAATAAATTTCCTAATTTAGAAATATGGTTTGATGGTGCACATAATCAAGGTGGGGCTTATGCTTTAGGTAGTTGGATTTATCAGCAATCACAAGATAAAAAAAATATTATTATTTATGGCCGCAGTGAGGGTAAAGATCATAATGATTTTTTACAATTTTTTAATAGAGTAGAAAATGAGATAATATTTGTTGAGGTCAAGAATGAGCCTTGTAGTGAGACTAAGATTGGATTTCAGAAATTTTTAAAGGAAAATTCACAGTACAATGCTGCAATATTTGATGATTTAGAATCGGTGGCTTCTGACTATCTTCCCAATATTAAGTTTCCTGCGAGAGTTATTATTTGTGGCTCTTTTTATCTTTATCGTGATTTGAATGATTTACATGTCATGGAAGAACTTAGACCTTAGTTGGTTTTATGTGAAGTATCTCAACCAAAAAAACGTTAGCTAATTTCTAACTCCTCCACTCGTGACGTGAGATCCTTCTACAAGTAATTCTAAGTCATTAAAATGACTAAGAATTATTATTATTCAGGATGATAGTATTATTGATAGCTGTTTTTTTTACGGGTTTATCAAAAGAAGTTTGTGGTTTTGGGTAGTGTTTAGGTAACTGTTTTTTGCAGACTTTGTGGCATCACCAGGCATGAATCATAGATTCATGGCCGTAAAAGCTAAAAACAGCCCACTGGGCTGTTTTTTTAACGCTTTTACCCAAAGGATTTTTCTTGTGTGTTGGTTTGGTCCATATCTTGTAGGCAAACAACATCAAATTCACCATTATCTGCTTTTATTTTTTCAATAGAGCGAGACATGCATTTAGCGGCATTCATGGTGGTGATACAGAAGATTTGATTCATTAATATTTCTCTTCTTAGATTAAAGCTTTTAGCAATGGATTTTTCGCCTTGAGTAGTATTTATAACTAAACTTACTTTTTTATTTTTTATTAAATCAATAACATTATAACCTTCTTGATCTTCTTTACTAACTTTATTTACTTTTATGTTATTTTCTTTAAGGAAATCAGCTGTAACAGGGGTTGCATGAATATTAAAGTTACATTTTTGTAATCTTTTAGCTACTTGTATTAAATCATCATTTTTATCCTGATCTTTAATTGAAATAAGCACATCACCTTCAGTGATAATTTGATGATTTGAAGCAATTTGGGCTTTAAGAAAAGCGATTTCAAAGCTTTTGTCTACACCCATTACTTCTCCGGTAGATCTCATTTCAGGGCCCAATAACACATCAACATTAGAAAACCTTACAAACGGGAATACCACTTCTTTTACTGAATAGTAATTATTACTGTAATTTGGAGTATTTTCTAAGTCAAATTTTGCTAAGTTAGGATCAACCATTATTAATGAAGCAATTTTAGCAACTGGTATACCAGTTGCCTTAGCAACGAAAGGTACTGTTCTTGATGCTCTTGGATTAACTTCAATAACATAGAGTTTATTATCTTTGAAAGCATATTGTACATTCATTAATCCTACAACTTCTATGGTTTTAGCAAGTTTAATGGTACTTTCTTTGATTTCATCTATTTGCGCTTGGGTTAGAGAATATGGAGGTAAAGAACAAGCAGAATCACCTGAGTGAATACCAGCTTCTTCGATATGTTCCATTATACCAACAACATTTACAGTTTTGCCGTCAGATAAGGCATCAACATCAATTTCAATAGCATTTTCTAGGAATTTATCTATTAAAATAGGGCCATCAAGAATGAATTTGCTATTAATAGCAATATACTTATCTAAAGATTTTTTATCATATACTACTTCCATAGCTCTACCGCCAAGTACGTTACTTGGGCGTATTACTACTGGGTAGCCAATTTTTTCTACTAATGGTTCTATTTCATCTAATTTATGGCAAATGATATTTTTAGGTTGAACTAAATCGATATTATGAAGCAATTGTTGGAATCTTTCTCTATCTTCAGCTAAGTCAATTTTGTCGTAAGAAGTTCCTAAAATAGGAATACCAGCTTGATCTAAATATTTAGCTAATTTTAGAGAAGTTTGTCCACCAAATTGAACAATTACACCCATTAGATTACCTTTTTCTTGTTCTTTTTTAACCACAGAAATTACATGTTCTGGTGTCATTGGTTCAAAATAAAGGCGATGGGAAGTATCATAATCTGTGGATACTGTTTCTGGATTGCAATTAATCATGATTGTTTCATATCCAGCTTCAGAAAGAGCAAAAGCGGCATGTACACAAACATAGTCAAATTCTATTCCTTGACCAATTCTGTTTGGTCCTCCACCTAAGATAACAACTTTATTGTTACTTGATACATTGGCTTCGCATTCTGCTTTATTGATGCCATCTCCTTCATAGCAAGAATACATGTAGTTAGTGAATGATTTAAATTCAGCTGAACAAGTATCAACTCTTTTATAAACAGGAACTACGTCTAGCTGTTGTCTTAAATCTTCAACTTTAGTTCTATCCTGATTAGTAAGCTCACCTAATCTTTCGTCAGAGAAACCTAGTTTTTTTAGGTTTAACATTCCTATTTTATCAGTTGGCAAACCTTCTTTTTTAATTTTAGCTTCGGCGTCAACAATTTTTTTCACTTCTTTTACAAACCAAGGATCAAAATAAGTGGCTGTGCAGATATCTTCAACGCTAATATCAAAACGAAGAGCTTGAGCTATTTTTAAAATTCTATTTGGGGATAAATTAACCAAGTCTTTTTTGATAATTTCTTGATTTTGTGCTTTTGAGTTATTGTCATTTACACCTTCTATCTCAAATTCATTAAAGCCAGTAAGGCCAATTTCCATTGAATATAAAGCTTTTTGTACACTCTCGGCAAAACTTCTGCCAATTGACATTGCTTCACCAACTGAGCGCATAGCACTTGATAATACAGGTTTTGTATCATTAAATTTTTCAAAAGTAAATCTTGGAATTTTAGTAACAACATAATCAATTGTTGGCTCAAAAGAAGCAGGCGTAACTTTAGTAATATCATTTTTGATTTCATCTAAAGTATAACCAACTGCAAGTAATGCTGCTACCTTAGCAATTGGGAAACCAGTTGCTTTTGATGCTAGGGCAGAAGATCTAGAAACTCTAGGATTCATTTCAATAACAACTAATCTACCATTTTTTGGATTAACTGCAAATTGTACGTTAGAACCACCAGTTTCAACGCCAATTTCTCTTAAAACAGCAATTGAAGCATTACGCATTATTTGATATTCTTTATCAGTTAATGTTAGCGCTGGAGCAACAGTAATACTGTCTCCGGTATGAATACCCATAGGGTCAACATTTTCAATAGAACAAACAATTATGGCATTATCATTTTTGTCACGGATAACTTCCATTTCATATTCTTTCCATCCTAATATTGATTCATCAATTTGAACTTCATGAACTGGAGACATGGCAAGGCCATGATTTACTATTCTTTCAAATTCTTCTTTAGTTTGTGCAATACCGCCACCAGATCCACCAAGTGTAAATGAAGGGCGGATAATAGCTGGTAATCCTATTTCTTTTAATGCTTTTAGGGCATCTTCTTTGGAATTAACCACAGTATTTTTTGGAACTTCAAGACCAATTTTATCCATGGCATCATTAAATTCCTGCCTGTCTTCTGCTTTTTTAATAGCTTTGGCATCAGCACCAATCATTTTAACGCCATATTTATCTAATATACCTCTTTTTTGTAATTCAAGAGCGCAGTTTAGACCGGTTTGACCACCTACTGTTGGTAGAATAGCGTCAGGTTTTTCTTTAGCAATAATTTTTGCAACTACTTGCGGAGTAATAGGTTCAATGTAGGTTCTATCAGCTGTATTTTGGTCAGTCATGATAGTAGCAGGATTAGAATTAACCAAGATTACTTTATAGCCTTCTGCTTTTAATGCTTTACAGGCTTGAGTTCCTGAGTAATCAAACTCACAAGCTTGACCAATTACTATTGGCCCAGCTCCAATGACTATTATGGAATTGATATCTTTTAATTTTGGCATTTAGATTTTTCAATTAGTGTTGCAAATTTTTCAAATAAATATCTGCTATCATGAGGTCCAGGTGAACTTTCTGGGTGATATTGTACGCAAAATACTGGCTTATCTTTTAATTCTATTCCTTGAACTGTGTTATCAAATAATGACAAATGAGATATTCGGACATTATCAGGTACATTTTTTTTAGAAACACAAAAACCATGATTTTGACTGGTGATTTCTACATTACCAGTTGATAGATTTTTTACTGGGTGATTAGCGCCTCTATGCCCTTGATGCATTTTTATTGTATCAAGACCTATTGTAATAGAAAGCAATTGATGACCCATACATATACCAAACATTGGTACATTAGTGTCAAGAAGCTCTTTAATAATAGGTGATGCATATTTAGCAGTTGCAAATGGATCCCCAGGACCATTGGATAAGAAAATTCCATCTGGATTGTAAGACATAATGTCTTTGGATGAAGTATTTGATGGCACTACTTGGATGTCAAAGCCTTTATTGGCAAGAGATCTAAGTATATTGTTTTTTATGCCATAGTCAATAACAACAATTTTATATTTTTTCTTATTTTGGGATAATGTTTCATATTCTTTTTGCCCTAAAGACCAGTATTTTTCTTCCCAATTATGTGGTTTTTTTGTAGAAACATCAGAGGTAAGTTCTGCACCTTTTAATGTAGGCAAGTTAGTAATTTTATTAATTAATTTATCTGTGTCAATTTCTTCACCTTCTTTAACGCTGGAAATAATAATGTTTCTAGCGCCATTTTCTCTAATATTTGTAGTTAGGCTTCTAGTATCAATGCCACATATTCCAGTCAATTTATTATTTATTAACCATTCATTTAGATGAATTTGGCTGCGAAAGTTAGAATCATCAGTAATATCTTCTCTAATAACCAAGCCTTTGCAGCTTATTTTAGATGCTTCATTATCTTCAATGTTGCAGCCAACATTACCAATATGAGGGAAGGTAAATATAATTATTTGTCCAGCATAAGAAGGGTCAGTTAAAATTTCTTGATAGCCAGTAATGGAAGTGTTAAAGCATACTTCTCCGGTGGTTTCTCCGGTGATCCCTATACCTTTGCCAAAAAAATATTTACCATCTGACAGGCACAAAACGGCGTTAATATTATCATCTGCAGTTAATTTCATGTTAATTAATTTTCAATTGAATAGTGCAATAATTTATTTTGCTATTTGTTATCTACCGGGCAATTGTTTGGAACTTCATCCTTACTTGACCTAGGTCATTTTATGTGAATAAATTTAAGTATCAACTTTAATTTAATAAAAGTAGAGTTTACGTATATTATACCAATCCCATTAAATAACTTGTGTTTTATTTGAATCATTTTTGGTAAATTAGAATAATTATAAATTCAAGGTATATACTGATACCATGAATTTATAATCATCCAAATTTCCTCAAAACTAATTTAAATAAAACGCAAGTTATTTAATGGGATTGTTATTAGTGCTCATACAAAGGTTTGGAAGCATAATTGACTTGACTTTGTTGTAGTTATTTTGATAGTTATCTTAAATAGGAATAAGCTTGTCAAAGAGGCTGTTGAGAATAGATAATTATTATATTATGGGTATGACTAAACTTTCATTTAAGCATTTGATAAGTGTTGATCAAATCAAAAAAGAGGATATTAATAAGATTCTTTTTTCTGCTGAAAAATATAGTCAAAAAGTAAAAAATAAGGTTAGAAGCAATAGTGAATGTTCTGGGTATATTTTAGCAACATTATTTTTTGAACCAAGTACTAGAACTAGATTCTCATTTGAGTCTGCCATGCTTAGGTTAGGTGGTCAAATTATTACCCTTGAACATGGCTTCTTTTCTTCTGTTAAAAAAGGGGAGTCTTTGTCTGATATGAGTCATGTTGTTAGTAAATATGCTGATTTAATTGTAATAAGACATCCAAAAATGGGTAGTGCTATGGAATTTTCTAAAAATTCTGATGTTCCCGTTATTAACGGTGGGGATGGAGCAAATGAGCATCCAACTCAATCCTTAGCAGATATTTATACCATATATGAAGAAAAAAATAGATTAGATAATCTTACTATTGGAGTATTAGGAGACTTAAAATATAGTCGCACGGTTTATTCATTATTAAGATTAATAGCCCTTTATCCAAATAATAAGATTGTTTTAATATCTCATCCATTAGTTAATATGCAAAAAGATAGAAAGACAAAACTTGAAAAGATGGGATGTAAAATTGTAGAGACTCAAAGTTTGGAAGAGGTCAAAAAAGATTTAGATATTTTATATGTTACAAGAGTACAAAGAGAGCGTTTTACTAAGGAATCTGAATTTGAAGAAGTTAAAAATAAATATTGTATAGATCCAAAAATCTTAGAAGGCACCAAGAAGGATTTAACAATTATGCATGCTCTTCCTAGAGTTGATGAAATTAGCGTTGAGGTTGATAAATTGCCACAAGCTAAATATTTTGATCAAGCTCAAAATGCTGTTTTTGTTAGGATGGCTTTATTAGATTTAATGAAAGATGGTTAGGATATATAATTATCTAGCTTATAAGCTATAACTTGTAAAACTTCAATAGTTGGCTGTATTAACGACCTTTACTCTCACCTAGTAGTTTTTCTACATCGGTATTTGTTAATGTTACAACATATTTTTTGTTATCACTTTTTACTTTTTTTCCAAGGCGATTTGCAATTTTATTTGCTTTGCAGTGTTTTAAAAAAGAAACGGCATCACTTTTATTATCAAATGAAATTTTTAATGAATCTTGTAGATATTCTTCTCTAGTCAAACCCTTCCTTTTTCTTTTGGTAATTTATTTAACATTGCATATTGGGTCTAAGTAAAACTCATTTATGTACTTAAAAAGCTTAGATTATAGCGATGTGCTTACTAAATCTGTGGCATTGGCTTTTCTTGTTAATGGAGCAGGAGTCCTAACATTGTTGGCTTTGGTATTTTGGGGGTTGTCATTACCCCATGCTGTTTTTGAAGTTGGCTTTTTGCGTTTTCTGCTTCTTTTTTTTGGTTTGCTTATTATTTCTTGATCAACTGTTATTAATGCTCGTTTATTTTTACGAGACTTTTTTTTGAGTGTTTCAATTTCTTGTTTAGCTTCTTGTAATTCCTTTTGTAGTTTTTCTCTTTCTTGTTTTGAGTGACTATTATCTTCTTTCATTTCCTTCTTAAATGCATTTAGTTCTCTTTGAAAGTTTAATTGCATTTCTTTAAGGGTAGATTGTGTTGCAAAGCTATTAAGATTTAATGGTAATGTGCGAGATTTTGTGTCTGAATTGTAATTTGGTCTATTATTTACTGCAGTTGTTTTATATCCAGCAGATTTCATAAAAGCACCTACGGTGGATCTTATGGAAGCATCTGCATCATGTTCATCAATGGTAATTTCTTGTTTTTGAAATTTTGTAAAAATATTGCTTATGTCAGCTTCAGCTAATTTGCAAACAGCTTGTTCTTTATTTTTATTTCTGTCACTTTGTGCAATTATTTTTTTTCCTGTGTTAGCAGTAGCAAAAGTATTTTCTATTTCTGCTTCTTTAAAAATAGTCATTCTAGCAGCTATGTCACTTAATACCTGTTGACTATTTTGATAATTAGGAAAGTCAACAAGATTATTTATGGCGTTCATTATTGGTATTAATCTTTGTTTTAGCAAAGCTTCTTGAGTTCTTGAGGTTATTTCTGTAACAGCATGATTTACAAAACTACCCCCTGGCACAAGTTCAAGAAATGTTTGAGCAACATCTTGTGTTAATGACCCTATATTTAAGGCAAAAACATCACTTGATGCTGTTTTTGCGGCAATAAGCAATTGTTCTAATGCATTACATAATGTTTTATAATGAATTTTTAATGCTTTTGATTTTTTTATTTTAGATGGTAGCTTATTTTGTGTGCTTGCATTTTTTACAAATTGGTTAAGAATTGCATCAAGATCTGCTATTTTCTTTTTTAGGGTTGCCAATTGATCTTGAGAATTTTCACTTCTACTAACTATTCTGGTAACAGTTTCTCTTCTAAGTGCTACACCGCCTCTGGGTCTAGTGATCATAAACTCATCAATTTGCGTATCTACAGATGGTGTGGTGTTTGAAGAGTTATTTTTGCCAGTTTTTGTATCTCTTTGATTTAAGATCTTGTTTATTTTTTTTAAAATATTGCTATTTTGGTTTGTAATAGATGAGCATTTTAAACTAACTATATGTTGGTTATTTTTTAAAGCATTTGATATTTTAACTAAATGTTGTTCTGTAAGGTTAGTATTGCTTAAATCTATTTTAGTTAAATGGCGATTATTTTTTTGAATAATTTCAATTATTGTTTCTAATTCTGTATCTCCTAATTTGTTTGAGGATAAGTTTAAGCTTTGTAGTTTGTTGGCTTTTTTTATTTTATTTAGAACTTCTGAGTTTATATTATTGCCAGATAAGTCTAGGTGAATTACTTTTTTTATTGTCAAAGCGTCTAATATTGCAAGAAGCTCTTTTGTTTGTAATTGATTATAGCCTAAATTTAGACTCTTTATTTTTGATAGATTAAAGGATGTTTTGTCAATTAGTTTGTTAATTCTATTTTCTTGTTCTTCTGTTGCTTTTTGGTCCTGGATAGTAGAAATACTTCCATGAAAAACTGCTTTAGATCTACCTCTTGTAGGAATTTCTGGTGTCTTGCTTTCATCTTGTTTTTTGGTAAAAAAGGATTTTTCTAAAACACCAGTTAAATTTAATTCAGTAATTTTACTTTGCCCTATTGCTAATAATAAAGGTTTTAGACCATTTTTTCCTGGTTAACATATTCTAAATTTAAATTTGTTAAGAAATTACTATGAGATACAAAATCTGCCAGTTTAACGCCTGGTATATTATTATATCCCAAATTTATTTTTTGTAATCCTTCAATATTTTTTTTTCTAAAAGTGTCTTGTCTTATTTTTAAGAGTTCAAGTAAATCCGAAATATCTAAGCCATCTTTTATGCCTATGTCTGTATGAGATAGATCTATGTCAGATAATTTATTCTCTAATAACATGATAAATCTTAATGAGTCTAATAAAAATTTATCAAGATTTATGCCTTTTAAGCTTAGTTTTGTAATATTTTATGAGCCATTGACTAATTCAATCATGGTCTTGTAAGCATTGTATTGAGGAGTATTTTTCTGTAATTTTATTTGTAAATTTCTAATGTATAGAGAAATTACTTTTTTGAATTCTTTTTGTGCATCTTTGGAAGTTGTATTTTTTGACATAATGTAATTAATTTAAATTGGTACATTTATGTCTAGTATGGCATTTTTTTTGTATAATGTCAACTATACTTAAATTAGGTCTTACACAAAACGGTCTTTTTTGGTGATTTTTAATCCCTCAAAAAATTTTTATTTTGCGTAAGTCCTGTGTGTCTATCTTGTAAAGTGGATGTGCCATTAAAGCTTTCCAGTGAGCTAAAAAGCATAATTTGGGATAGGATTTAGCATTATTTATAAGCAATTGCGGCACTGCATGGTCCATTTAAATGTAATACTTCATATCTTTTAAAGCCAGCTTCTTGGCACCATTTCCAGAAATCAGATCCTGTGTAATCAAAGGCATCACCAATTTCAATGAGCATGTTTAATGACATCATCATGCCAAAAGCATTTTCCTTTCTGTCGTCATCAATTAAGTTTTCAATGGCCACTAAAGCGCCGCCTTCGGGTAGGGCGTCATAGGCTAAGCGAATGATATGCTTCTTTTTTTCTAAATTCCAGTCATGTAAAATTAAACTCATAGTGATGATATCAGCTTTTGGTAAATTATCTGTTAGAAAATCACCTGAAACAATATTAACTTTGTTTGACTGATTATCTTTATCAATCCATTTTTGTGCTATTGGAGCTACTACTGGTAAATCAAATGTTATACACTCAATATTTTGATGTTGTTTTGCTACAATTGATGACAAT
Organism: Rickettsiales bacterium; assembly: GCA_038123275.1. Classification (GTDB taxonomy): domain Bacteria; phylum Pseudomonadota; class Alphaproteobacteria; order Rickettsiales; family UBA1997; genus CAJQHT01. The sequence goes on from JAYORG010000012.1 coordinate 23,183, forward strand.
AAACCAGTAGCCCCACCAACATCTAAAAGAGTTTTGTAGTTTGCAAAATCAAACTTGTCAGCAAATGCTTGGAAGTTAGCAAATGAAATACCTCTCATTGCATCCATAAACTCCTCAAGTTTATTTGGATCTGAGTATAGTTCTTCAAAGACAGATTTTTGGTTATGTTTAGTTTCATTTTGGGGTTTTCCTGTTTTTAAAGCTTCGTCAAGATCACTCCAATATTTAAATAAACGATTATTAGCCATTTCTAAAATACCACCAATGTAAGAAGGTTTATTTTTATCAAGAAAGAAATCTGTATCTTTAGTGTTTGAGTAAAGAGCAGTGGGGCCAGTTCCTTCTTTATTTAAGAAGCTAAGAGCTGTTAAGCTATCAAAAAAATCCCAGATACCTCTTTCATGCAAACCAAATTCTTTGCCAAGAGATTCTCCAGTGGTTGGTTTATTTGCTAATTTAGTAAAAACTCCCATATTAACTGCTGTTAAAAGAACTTTTGATTCCCAAAATCCAAATCCAGTTTTAAGGATGTTTTCAGGAGAGGCTGTTTGTGTTTTAATGTTAGCTATTGTGCTCATGTTTATTGTTTGGTTATTTTTAATAAAGTATCCTGATTTTACAGATAATTAAAGGGGAGTGTAATTTGTAATATTTTATTTACAAATATTAATATCCAAACAGTCTATTTTGTCATTATTACAACAATTTTCAAACAGAAAACCTACAAGATCTTTAATAGTTTTATAATTTGCGTAATAGATTAATTCTCTACCATTTTTTTTACTATTAATTAAGTTAGCTTTTTTTAGTCCGTTAAGATGAAAGGATAGTTTATTTGGTTTGATGTCTAATTTATTTGCAATATATCCAGGATTTAAACCATTTTTACCAGCTTGTACTAGCATTCTAAATATAGGTAATCTAATATCACTTCCCAGTATACTTAATAAATTTACAGCTATTTTATTATTCATTATTTTAATTATTCAAAAAAAGTTGAAATAAATATTGACAATAAGATAATGCTAAATATATTTCGTTTAATTTCAACTATTTTTGAACAATTAAAATAAATATTATGAAAATAATTAAAATCATATCTTCTATTTCTATCCTTTTATTTTCTAGTAATGTTTTTGCTAGAGATCACATAAAAATTTCTGGATCATCAACAGTTTACCCATTTACTACTGTAATTGCTGAAGAATTTGGGGATGGCACTAAATTTAAAACCCCAATTGTTGAGTCAACTGGTACTGGTGGTGGCATGAAATTATTTTGTTCAGGAATTGGCAAAAATTATCCTGACTTTACTAATGCATCACGCGCTATTAAGAAAAGTGAAATTGATAGATGTAAGAAAAATGGCATATCTTCACCAATAGAAATTAAAATTGGTTATGATGGCATTGTTCTTGCTAATTCTAAAAAATCAAAGCCAGCCAATTTAACTAAGAAACAAATCTTCTTAGCATTGGCAGATAAAATTCCAAGCAATGGTAAGTTAATTAAAAATCCTCATAAAAAATGGAGTGATGTTGATAAATCTTTACCAAATGTTGAAATTGCAGTTTATGGTCCACCTCCAACTTCTGGAACTAGAGATGCTTTTGTTGAGCTAGTTATGCAAACAGCTTGTGTAAAATTACCAGAATTTGTTAAAGCTTATCCAAATAAAAAATCTCGTAAGAAGGCTTGCCATGTTATGAGAATGGATGGCAAATTTATTGAGGCTGGTGAGAATGATAACTTAATTGTACAAAAATTAAGAAATAATAAAGATGCACTTGGAATATTTGGTTTTAGCTTTTTACAGCAAAATTCTGGATCAGTTCAAGGGGCCAAAATTAATAATGTTAAACCAACATTTGATAACATTATTGCTGGTAAATATGGTGTATCAAGACCTTTATTTATCTATCTTAAAAAAGAGCATATTGGGGTTATTCCTGGTGTAAAAGAATTTGCTCAAGAGATAGTTAATGAAGGTGCTATTGGAGAGGATGGATATTTAGTTGAAAGAGGTTTAATTCCAATGACTAATAAAGAATTTAAGGAGGTAAGAAAAAGAGTTCTTCAGTAATCATTAGAACTAATTTATCTGTATTTATCTGTTTTATAAAATATTAATTAAATTAATGTAAATTATGAAAAAAATATTAGCAACTACTGCCATATCCTCTGCTTTAGTAATGAGTAGTGTAAGTGGGGCTTTAGCCCAAAACTACAGAAGCCTTGATGCAAGATTAAAGGCATTAGAATCTAAAGTAGAAAAAAATTCTATTGGAGCAACTCCCTTATTAAAAGCTTTTGAAACTGCTAAAATTACAGGACTTCTTCATATTGATTCAAGATTTTATGATGAAAATGATGCACTTGGTGATAATAAGCAAGATGGTATCGATATCAAAAGATTAAGACTTGGCATTAAAGGTAAGTTATCTAAAAATTTAAGTTATAAATTTGAAAATGATTTTGCTAAGAATGCTTCTAAAATAAAAGATGCTTATATTGCTTATGACGGTATTAAAAATGCTCAATTTAAATTGGGTCAATTTAAACAGTCATTTTCTTTGGAAGAATTAACCAGCTCTAATAACATTACTTTCTTGGATAGGTCAGTTGCTATTGGTGATGTTCCATCAAGAACTGTTGGTGTACAAGGTGCAACTTATGGTAAAAATTGGCAATTTGCTGCTGGGTTCTTTGGTGAATCTACAGGAAATGAAAGCAGGAGTGATGATAGTCAATATTCTGCATCAGCTAGAGCTTCATATGCGCCAATTAATTCTGATGGCAATTTGATTCACTTAGGTCTTGCTTCAACAATTACTTCTCAAGACAGAAATAGGCTTTCTACAGCAGGGGCTGCAACTAATTCTGTGGATAAAGAAACTTTATATGGTGGTGAGTTGGCCTTAGGATTAAAGTCATTTTCATTGCAGGGTGAATATATAATAAATGATACTACTTATGACAAAGATTCTCTGGCGACAGATACTACCAACGGAACAACTGGAACCTTCCATAGTCACTACGTGCAAGCTTCTTACATTTTAACAGGTGAGAGTAGAATTTACAGTGCAAAATCCGGAACTTTTAAAGGAGTAAAAGTTAAAAATTCTGTTGATAAAGGTGGCATTGGTGCCTGGGAATTAGCCGCTAGAGTTTCTAGTCATGATAAAAATGATGATGATAACACTGTTGCTATTACCAATGGTAAAATTGAACAAATGACCCTGGGTGTTAATTGGTATTTAAATAATAATGCTCGCTTAATGGCTAACTATGTTACTTCTAGCACCGATAAAAGAACTAACACTAACGAAGAATATGATGCATTCTTAGTTAGAGCTCAATTAAATTTCTAGTTTAGATCTATGCTCTAGATAATAAAAAATAATTGTGCTCACTGAGCACAATTATTTTTTATCTCTAATCTATTAGTAATAAACTTTTCTAGTAAAGATTACTATTCCTTGACTTTTCAAGCTTTAAGCTTACACTACCTTTGAAAAACGAATTAAAATTTTTTGAAGCTGTAATAGATTTAATCCAAGTTAATCAAAATCCTTTAAGATTCCTAAAATTAAAATTAAAATTAAAACTTAAACTTAAAAATAGACAATGGTAACTCTTACAAAATTTAAAGAATTAGGTCTGTCAGACAAGATGATGGAAGCTTTAAGAAAAAAAGGCTTTGAAGAACCAACTCCAATTCAAGCTCTAACTATCCCTTATTTACTTAGTGGAGAAAAAGATGTTGTTGGACAAGCTCAAACCGGAACAGGTAAAACAGGTGCTTTTGGTATTCCATTAATAGAAAATATTGCTCCTAAATCTGGTCATGTCAAAGCTTTAATTTTGGCTCCAACTAGAGAATTAGCAATTCAAGTAGCAGAAGAAATTAACTCTCTTTCTTTAGATAAATCAACTAAAGTTTTAGCAGTTTATGGTGGGCAGCCAATAGATAGACAAATTGAAAGAATAAAAAGAGGCGTTGATATTGTAGTTGGAACACCAGGAAGAATTATTGATCATTTAAAAAGAAAAACTCTTAATTTTAACAATGTGGATTATGTAGTTTTAGATGAGGCTGATGAAATGTTAAATATGGGTTTTGTAGAAGATATTGAAGAGATTTTAAAAAGTACAAAACAAGAAAAGAGAATGTTATTATTTTCAGCAACAATGCCGGCTAATATTTTACGTTTAGCTAAAAAATATATGAGAGAATATGAAATTGTTGCTGTTAAGAGAGATGAGCTTGCTAAAAATAATATTAATCAAATTTATTTTGAAGTACATCGTAGTGATAAATTTGAAGCACTTTATCGTATTATTGATGTAGAAGAAGAGTTTTATGGTGTGGTATTTTGTCGTACCAAGCTTGATGTAGATGATATTACTGGAAAATTAGTTAATAGAGGCTGTAGAGCTGAAGGTTTACATGGCGATGTTTCTCAGGGACAAAGAGAAAGAATTTTACAAAAATTTAAGAATAAAAAAATAACAATATTGGTTGCAACTGATGTTGCGGCTCGCGGAATTGACGTTGATAACTTAACTCATGTTATTAATCATTCCTTGCCACAAGATCCTGAAAGTTATGTACACAGAATTGGCAGAACCGGTAGGGCTGGAAGAGAAGGCACAGCAATTACATTAGTAACACCTTCCCAGTATCGTAAATTGTTAAATATTCAAAAAGTTGCTAAAGCTGACATTACTAAGAAAAAAATTCCTGGTGTAAAAGAGGTAATACAAAGTAAGAAGGACAGAATTAAAACTTCTATTACAGATATTATCCAGTCTGGAAATTTTGAAGATTTAGAAGAAATTGCTAGTGAAATATTAGAAGGAAATGATGCTAAAGTAGCTTTAGCAGCTCTTTTAAAGCATGCTTTTAAAAATGAGTTAACAGCTTCAAATTACAGTGAAATTTCACAATATGGCGATAAATCTCGCAATAAATCACGAGGTGATAGATCAAGAGTTGATCGCAAAGGTACTTCTAGATTATTTGTAGCTAAAGGTGGAAAAGATGGTATGAATCCAGCAAAATTAGCTAAATTTATTGAAAAAGAAAGTGGAGTTCGTTCAAGCAGAATTAATGATATTAAAGTTTTAGATAGTTTTTCTTTTATTGGCGTACAATTTGAAGATGCTGAAAATATTATTAAATCTTTTCAAAAAGGTCGTGGTAGGTCCCTTGTTTCAAAGGCCAAAGATAGAAAAAGAAAAGGTAAAAAATAATACCAACAATCTCCTCAAATAGATATTTTTTTTATTTAGTCAATAAATGTTATGATATGTGTAACATTTTGCAAAAAGTATGTTGACAAAATCTTAAAAAAGTGTTAGATTTTTATTACCACCATAACACCCATTTAATGTTTTTTAACAATAAATTTGACAATAAATTATGTCTAAGGGTAAGGGTCAAGGTAATAGTAGAAATTTCAGATCAGGAACTTCAACTCACAGAAAAGGAAAAGATAGCAGAAATTCTTACAAAGCAGCACAAAGAAGTTCAGACAAATATAATCAAAAAGTTATAAAACAGCGTCAAAAAAGGGAAGAAAAGCACGAAATTAGAGAAACTCAGCAATTTATATTAGCAAAAGAAATTAATAGGTTACATGACGAGGTTAGAACAAAGATGGCATCTGAGCTTGATCAAGCCAAATTGATTAAGTTAAGAAAATCCAATAAAAAGAAGGCAATACAATATCTTGCTAATATCTTATTTCCAAAGCCATTAAACATATCAACAAATCCATTCGTTGGCACACTATTAGAAGGAATATCATTAGAACCAGAAGCTCCCAAGAGAAGACCTACAAAGAAGAAGTCATATAATAAAGAATCATTAATAGATCTAGAAGATATATCTATTGATTTATTAGAAGAAGGAAGCTCCACAGAAGAAGAGGCTCCTACAGATGGCATAACAGCAACTAATTATCTTGCATCATTATCTGAATCTATTGTAGGAATGCCCAGAGATATGATAAATCGTATCAGAAAACATCCATACATTATGATGGGTCTTATTGCAACGATTGCTGCTATTTCTGCTGTAATGTATCCTAACGAAGAAGAGAGAGAAGAATTTATGGATAGTACTTTAGCTACAGTTGGCGTTGAAATGGCTAAAATATTTGGAACAACAATGGTGGGGCTAGCCACACAATCTCCAGGTATGGCTGCACTTTTTTATGCAGCAACCAATGCACAAGGAGCTTCTGCTCAATCAATACCAGAGTTTCCCAAAGCTCCTAAGAAAAGTCATTCCGGCGGAAAAGGTACTGCTACTCAGCGTCGTAGATTGGCAAAAAGTGGAGGAAAACTACTAACTTTAAAAGAGTTACAAGAACGCGCTGCTAAACAAAAAGAAATAATAGCAAAAGAGGAAGAAAGATTAAAGGCATTATCGGTTGTTTCAGAGTCTGTAGATCCAGAAGAAAAACTTGATGTTGAGCCTAAACCTAAAGCAAAACAAAGTAAGACACAAAAAAGAAGAGCTAAAAGAGAAAAAGCTAAAGCTAAAAAAGAATCTAAGCTAGGAGTTAAATCAAAAAAGAAACAATCTAAAAAATCTTCATTTGATGTTGTAGCAACTAAAGGCGGCAAAAATGTTCAAATGTCTTTTGTTGAGGTAGAAATAGGAGAAGGAAAAAACGGAAAAAAAATAAAGAGAAAAATATGGGTTCAGACTCCTACAAAAGAAAAAGAAGTTAAAGTTGGTTCTCGTAGTTTACTATCTCATACAGAAACTCACACCGAAGAAATATTAAATCCAAGCAATACAGATCGAGTTGTAAGTGCTCAACTGCTTGATGTATCATCCAGTAGCGAGATGGCTATGGTTTATTGTAACAGAAATGGAGATTTAACTTTAGTAAGACAAAATAAAGCTACAGGAGAGGTAATATCTTCTAATTTAATAGATAGTGGACTAACTGATGGAAATGGAATTTTTAAATTTAGTGCTCAAACTGATGCAAATGATAATGTTATTATTGTCTATAATGATGAGACAGAGTCAATATTAAAAGTTCAGGTTGTAGGTACTGATAATGTGGTAACCCAAAGATTAAGCTTAACGGGAAGCGATGGTGATTTTGACTACCCACAGGTAGCTACTAATGATTCAGGTTTTGTAATTTCATATGTTGTTTCTGGTAGTACTGAAGTTAGAGCCGGAACATTTACAGATCCTCATCAAGATATTGATGAAAATGACATAGTTGCATTATCGCATATGGATGTAACAACCGATACAAAAAGAGATCTTAGTATAGTGGATGTTGGTAATGGTGGATATTTTATTGAAGCGAGATCTGGCAATACTGAAGTTCAGCGTCAATATTTTAAAGATCTTGGTGAAGGAACTGAGGTACAGACAGCCATAACAAAATCTGTAAGTACCGCTGTAAAATCTCCACAGGCAGTACAAAGCCCATCATCAAATAATGAAGTATTTTCTTACTATTATGATAGTACTGACTCTAATACTGTTATTGAGTATATATATGACCTAAATACAGTTCCTGTAATAGAAGCCGTTTCAATAGCAGGTGCAACTAAACCTTATGTTTCAGTATTAAATGATGGCAGAATTGCAGTAGCTTATTTAAAGGGTACAGATTTATATACTCAAGTGTACACAATTAATGGTTCTAACGAGTTAGAAGTGTCAATTGCTGAAACACAACTTACTGATTTTAGTGGATCTTACAATGAAGTAAGAATAGCTAGTGACAATGATGGTGGTTTTTACGTGGTAGCATCTGATACTTCAGGTCTTGATGGTGATTCAAGAGGTGTATTTTATGCTCATTACGATGAGAGAGGAGATTTACAGGCCTCAGGAGTGCAAAATGTTGAAGAAACTTCAGCCATACAAGCAATTCTTGATAGTTTAGTTGATAGTGATGGCTATTACAGACTTATATATTTAACCGATGGTGATTCACTAAATGATGAAGAGATTAGAGCAGTACTTCCAGAAATAGTTAGTAATACTGCTCCAACAGTAACAGGGCCAGTAACATTAACAGCTATTGATGAAGATACAGATGAATTAGAAATAACCCAAGATCAACTAATTGCCAATGCAACTGATGTAGATGGAGATGATTTAACAGTAGAAAATCTAGCTTTATCAGATCCTAGCAATGGAGCATTATTTGATAATGGAGATGGTACTTGGACTTTTTATCCAACGGCAGATTTTAATGGTGATGTTATCTTTACTTATGATATAAGTGATGGAGAGTTATCAACGTCAACTTCAGCTAGTTTAGAAGTAGGGGCAGTAAATGATATTCCAACAATTAATAATGTAACAGTTACAAATATAATAGAAGGTTTAGCAGAGGAAGGTCAAGTAGTTGCTACGTTAGCTTCAAGTGACATAGAGGGTGGAAATATCACATATGCATTTAAAAATAATACTAATATTGAAGATCATTTTGAGTTTGATGGTGATAATATAATAATAACTAACAGAGGTGAAGATTATTTTAATGAACAAGATTTAGATATAAGCACTTATTTATTACAGGTAGTGGCTATAGATGAGCAAGGTGCTCAGAGTGTAATTGAGGATATTGATATTGGTGTTGGTTTGGTTAATGACATTCCAATAATTAATAATGTAGTAACTGCCAATATAACAGAGGGTGAAGCAGTAGAAGGGCAGGTTGTTGCAACATTAACTTCAACTGATCCAGAGGGTGGTAACCTTACATATGCATTTAAAAATAGTACTAATATTGAAGATCATTTTGAGTTTGATGGTGATAATATAATAATAACTAAC
>JAYORG010000012.1:32112-46177 GCA_038123275.1 Rickettsiales bacterium
AGCGATGTTGCTCTTGGTGTAACAAGGGTGAATGAAGCACCAACGATTGATAATGTAGAAACCTTTGATTTAACTGAGGAAGATCTAGAAGTAGACCAAGTAGTTGCCACATTAACTGCGACTGATCCGGAAGGAAGTACTATTACTTATGTATTTAAAGAAGGAAGCAATGATGATGGTTACTTTGCCTTTGATGGTAATAACATAGTATTAACTCAAGATGGTGTTGATAATATAAATGATAATGAAGCATTAACTGCTTTTAACTTAAGAGTAGCGGCTCAAGATCCAGAGTTATTAGAGAGTGCTACTAGCGATGTTGCTCTTGGTGTAACAAGGGTGAATGAAGCACCAACGATTGATAATGCAATAATTGCCGATATAGATGAGGGGCAAGCACAAGAGAATCAAGTTATTATTACGTTGGATATAAGTGATGCAGATTCAGCTATTGCTAATGTTATATTTAAGAATAATACCAATGATGATGGCTATTTTGTTGTTAATCCTGATAATGTTAATCAAATTTTGCTAACGGCAAATGGTGCTGCTGCCTTTAATGATGGTAGTTTAGATATGGAGGAATATCTATTACAAGTAGCTGCTGTGGATGAGGAAGGGTTAGAGAGTGAGGTTTATGATGCTAATATTGATGTAAATTTGGTTAATGATGCACCGGTAATAAATGAAGTTGAAGCCATAGAAGAGCTTGTTGAGAGTGAAATGCAGGTAGGTATGCAACTTGCTTTTGTTAATGCTACGGATATAGATCTTGGTCATAATGAGACCATTACTTTTGATCTCTTGGTGGATGATGAGTATGAAGGGTTTTTTGAAATTGAAGATGAAGAAGTTGGTAGAGTAACCTTGACTCAAGTTGGTCTTGATGCTATTGCTGATGATGGTTTGAATATAGGATTGTTGCGCTTTACTGTGCAGGCATCTGATGATGTATGGGAGGTGCCATATGAATTTGAGATTTCTGTTAATAGAAATCAAATTGATGTTCCTGATCCAGATAATGATAGTGATGATGATAATGATATTGACAATGATGGCGAAGAACCAGGATATAATAATACCTTGCCTGAAGGTTGTGAAGATATGATTATAAGAGAGGTGCAAGATCCTGACATGCAAGAATTTATACTTGAAACAACACAAGTTGTTTCAGGTTCATTAACTGAAGATGATATAGAGGATTTAGGGGAGCTATTTGATAATGTTCAAGGTAGAAATTTAACCTTTGCAGAATTTAACTATTTAAGCGAATTATTATCAAATAATACCTTATTAAATCAAACAACAGCAGATGATTTTGCACAAGGCTTAGAATTTTTTGCTCGCGGTGGAACTATTGATGAATATATTGATGAATGCTTAGATGGTGCTGCCAGTGATCCAGGTAATGGAGGAAGATCAAGTGGAGATGATGGTTTAAAAGATTGGGAGATAGGAGTAATTGCAGCTGCATCTGTAGTTGCTGCTGCAATTTGTCTAGTGATGGCTTATAAAAAATATAAAAAGAGATGTCAGGTAAGAGATGCTAAAAATGATGGTGATATAAGGTCTGATAGTAAAGTAGGATCTCGCCGTAGAGGAGGAGGTGATTTAGAAAGTCAAAGACCATCTCAGGAGCTTAAGGTCCAAGCAATAGAGATTCCTAATAGAAAAAGACGTAATATTGTTGAAGACAATTTTGATTCAGTTTCATCAGCAGGAGAGCGTGAGGAATATAGTGTTGATCGTGGAAGTAGAAGTAGGAGTAGGAGTAGGAGTAAAGAAAAAGATTTATCTGATAATAAGAAAAAACAAGAAGAAGATCATCGTATGCAGCAATTGCTTAAGTCACAAACTCCTAGTAGGCATAAACATACACTAGAGCCTTTGAGTGTAGATAGTGACCATAAAAGAGGTCGAAAAAAACATCGTAAAATTAATAAACATAGAGGTCGTAGAAGTAACAGTAGAGAGAGATATGAAACACATCATGATCCTGATGCTAGTACACCATTATTTGCACCTACTAATGCAGTTAATGTAGGATCTCCTATGGGAGCTACCCAAAGTGCTGTTGCAAAAAGTCTCATAGGTAAGAATAAAGGTAGGGTAGATGGAGATGGGGATATTTCTATTTAGGAACAATGTTTAATAATTAAAAACTTAATTTTCTATCACCGTTTTTAGGATTATTCTAATATTATCTCCTTAACCTTTTTAATATTTTTAATTTTTCCTTCATTGGCAATAATGAATATTGCCGTAGTTCTTACTATGTCACTAGAAGAAGGGTTGGTAATTATTTGTTTATCTTCATTTTCATAGGCAACTGGTAAGCCTATATCATTTCTTGCTAAATTTTGAATTATTGTCATCCACTTAGTTTTAATGGGTATATTATAACGAATACATTGTGTACCAAGATTATCAAATAAAGATTCTAAAATTTGTTCTGACCCCGGGGCAATAATTGAACGAGTTAATAATTCGGGATAGCTTCTAATTGGTCTTAAAATATTATCAGCTCCAGCCTTTCTTAACCTCTCTCTATTTTCATCCTTTACAGCTTCGGTAATAATTCTAGCTTGAACCCCCATTTCTCTTAGGCGGTCGATAAGATCAAAATTAATGCTATCAGAGTAGCTATCTCTTTGATCTGAAGTTAATATAACTATAGTGTGAGCCGACTTAACATCAGCATCATTTAGCACGTTTGGGTCTCTAGAAGCAGAATTTCTTACATGGCTAACATTAAGCTTTCTTAGGCGATCAGAGATGCCGTCATGAAATAATTTACTGACTATTATAATTGGCAATTTTGCCAAATCAGATTTACTGTTTCTAATTTCTACGATGGCTTTGTAAAAATATTCCTCTCCTCCGTCTCTAGGGCTATTTAAAAATACAATATGATTATCCATTTTCCAACTCCAATCGCCTTTTAATTTATTATTTTTAATTTCTTGCTGACGCTCAAAATACATTACCGCAACTTGGGCTAAGATAGCAATGCCACAAATATAAATCAATAATATTGTAGATAATCGACCATAAATGGTTTTGGCATAAAGGTCACCATAGCCAACAGTTGTAACAGATGTAATTGTAAGCCATAGGGCATCAATAAAAGACATTTTTTCTAGAACCATCATAGCTAAAATATGAATCAAAATTATAGCTAACAGAATTAAAGACAGCTTAGGTAATTGTGACTTTATGGATTTATTATAATAATTGTTTTTAAATGCTTTTTTAAACCCTAAGAGCATTGGTAATTATAAATTGTTAAAAAAATTAGGAGAATAGTTTTTGAGTTCTTTATCTAAAGCTTTAGCATTTGGTAAAATTTTTGTAAGTTCTTGCCAAAATTTATGGCTATGATTTTTAATTTTTACATGAATTAATTCATGTAAAATTACATAGTCAATTAATTTATCTTCTAAAAAAGCCAAATTGCTATTTAAGCTAATATTATTTTGACTTGAACAGCTACCCCATATTGTTTTTTGACGCTTAAGGTTAACATTATTAATTTGAAATTGATATTTTTTAGCCAATTCCCAACATCTTTTAATTAGATATTGGTTTTTAGTCAAAAATTCTTGTTTTGTTAGTGTTGTTTGAGAGTTTTTGCTATTTTTTAACTTTATTTCCCGTCTTTTTGTTAATTTAAGTAAATTATTTTTAGTCCATATCAATTTAGATTGAAAAAAATCTTCAGCTTTTTTTATTTTAATTTTTGATGGATATGTAACTTTAACTTTTAAATCAGGATTAATTGATATTCTAATATATTTAGCTTTATTACTGCTTTTAAAGGTTATCGGATTAAATTTATCTTCTAATTCTTGATAATTTAATAAAGTAGTTTTTGTTAAATTATTATGATTGCCAAATAATTTCATTGATATTAATGTTTTTATTAAGACTTATGCAAGAGGTGAATTGAAAGGTTACATTTAGTAGGTCTTAAAGGAAAGTCGTACTAATATAACATTTATTTGTTATCCTTGTATAAGTTCCATTTATTTAAAATTTTTGTTAAGTCTAAATAATAATCAACTTATAAAAATATTAAAATGAAAACTAAATTTTTTAAGGTATTTGCCCTTATTTTATTAACTTTAAATTTATCTTTTGTTATGACAAATAGTCAAGCGCGAGTTACAAAAAATGACGATAATTTACTATTTATTGATCTAAAATATGGTCGAGTTGTAGTTGAGTTAATGCCACAAATTGCTCCAAATCATGTTAAAAGAATTAAAACCTTAGCTAAGCAAGGTTTTTATGATAATATAAAATTTCATCGCGTAATTGCTGGCTTTATGGCTCAAACTGGAGATCCCACTGGCACTGGTACAGGAGGGAGTGATTTGCCAGATTTAAGAGCTGAATTTTCTAACGAGCCTCATATTAGAGGTGCAGTTTCAATGGCAAGGTCACAAAATCCTAACAGTGCTAATAGTCAATTTTTTATTGTTACTGATGATTCTAGATTTTTAGATGGCCAATATTCAGTATTTGGTCGTGTTATTGACGGTATGGAATTTGTTGATCAAATTAAAAAAGGTTCTGGACAAAGCGGAACTGTTACTAATCCAGATGTTATGATTAAGGTTCGTCCTGCAAAATAATTTGATTTAGGCGTCATAATTTAAATCTTAAATTTTTTTTAAATAGGGTATTATGTCATATGATAAAAATAATGTATTTGCCAAAATATTAAGAGGTGAAATTCCTAGTGAAAAAGTTTATGAAGATGATGAAGTTTTGGCATTTAATGATATTTCTAAAGCTGCCCCTGTTCATGTTCTAGTTATTCCTAAGGCTGAGTTTATTGATTTTGATGATTTTGTTTCAAATGCTTCAGATGAAGTGGTAGCAAATTTTTTTAAGAAGGTAGCTGATATTGCCAAAACATTAGATTTGGATAAAAATAATTATCGTTTAATTACCAATAAAGGGGCTTTGGCTTCTCAAACTGTTAAACATTTCCATGTTCATATTTTGGGTGGAAAAAGATTAGGAGGATTATTATGACAAATAAAGATTTTAAAGAAAGCACAAAGTTAATTCACCTAGGCAGAAATACTGATGAGCAGGGTTGGATGGTAAATCCACCAATTTATCAAACTTCAACAATTGTTTTTCCCAAGTTAAAAGATTTACTCTATGCAGAAAGAGGGTATAGCGATAATGATTTGGTAAAGCCATATGAGTTAAAATATGGTCGTTATGGAACTCAAACCAACTTTTCTTTAGAACGTGCAATAGCTGAAATTGAAGGTGGATATAATAGTTTTATTACCTCTAGTGGAGCATCTGCTATAAATACAGCATTAATCGCATTTTTAGGGAAGGGAGATCATCTATTAGTTGTTGATAGTGTTTATTCTCCAACTCGTGGGTTTTCTGATAGGTTTTTAAAGAAATTTGGAATAGATACAACTTATTTTGATCCTTTTGCTGGGGAGAAGATTGAGGACTTAATTCAAGATAATACCAAAGTTATTTTTATGGAAAGTCCAGCTTCTTTAACTTTTGAGATTCAAGATGTGTCAGCAATTTGTAAAGTTGCCAAAAAAAGAGATATTGTTACTGTTGTTGATAATAGTTGGGCTAGTGGTATTTATTTTAAACCTTTAGAGCATGGTGCTGATATTAGTGTTACGGCAGTAACAAAGTATCTTAATGGTCATAGTGATGTTATGATGGGTGCTATTACACTTAAAAAGAAGCATTTCACAATAATGTACGAAGCTTTTAGATATATGGCCAGTGGTGCAGCTCCATTTTCTGCTTATTTGGCACAAAGAGGTCTTAGAACTGCTAAAATTAGAATGGATGCATGTTCTAAATCAGCTCTTAAACTAGCTAAGTGGTTAGAAAAAAGAGATGAGGTAGAAAAGGTATTTTACCCAGCTTTAGAATCTGACGATAACTATGAAATATGGAAGAGAGATTTTACTGGTGCAGCTGGTTTATTTTCTGTTGTCTTAAAAAAGAAATATTCTAACGATGCCTTGGCAGCTTTTGTGGACAACTTAGAGCTTTATGGAATGGGTTATTCTTGGGGTGGATATGAGTCTTTAATTTTACCTTTTAAAGTTAATTCAATTAGAACTGCAACCAAATGGAAGTATGGTGATAAGACTTGCCTTAGAGTTAATGTTGGCCTTGAAGATGTGGATGATTTGATATCTGATCTAGAAGCTGGGTTTGATAGGTTAAATAAATCTTAAATGTTATTAATAACATTTAAGATTTATTAAATAATTATCACATCAAGCTACCTATCCTTACTTTCTTGCTTAGGTGCTACTTTGGAGGCTTTGGTATCTGTTGTTGATGGTGATTTAGTAGGTTCTTTGGTTAATTCTTTACTTTCTTCTTGAGAAGTTTCTTGGTTTGTAGCCTTTTGTATTGTCATAAACTCCTCCTCTTCCTGTTTTAGACTAATTTCTCTTCGGAAGTCAGAATTTTCCAAGGTTTGGTCCCTTGAACTATATTCTTGCCATGATCTACTAATATTATTAGCAATTTCAATTCCATAACCTACTGTTGAAGAAGTTAAATAGCACTGAATGCCACGAGCAACTGCTCCTGTAAATAATAATCTAGGATTTTTTACTATATTTGCTGCTAGTTGTTGAGCATTAAATTGACCACTACATAACCTCGTTAGAGCCGTATCTAGTGGCGTGGTTGCGGTTGCAAATCCAAATCTAAAGGCATTTTTTGATATTATTTCTTGATTTTCTAGGCTAATAGCATCACTAAACTTATCACCATGCACTCTAACAAAACTCTTTGCCAGAGGACTTGCCATAAATATTGCAGATGAAAATACTGCATTTCTTGCACTAAGAAGTATTCCAATTGGAATAATATTTTGTTTAAAAGACATTTGTCTTGCTAGTAAGGTATCAAATTTTAATTTAGGATTTGTATTATATTTATTAAAAGTTTCTTTGTCCATTTTAGATAAATCAAGACCCATTCCTTTTTCATTAACAATAGGGAATTCTCTACCATTTGTTACATTGAATTTTTCTCCTAATTCTAAAAAAGCTGCAATTGTAGTTTCAAATGTTGTATTAATAGCTACAGATTCAGCTGCTGTCATATGATGATTTTGTCCAAGGTAGCTTGTTACTGTTCCTGGTAGTAGTGAAGAAAAAGCCCTTCTTCTTAATATTAATAAACTGTCTTTTGCATGACATCCTAAAGGGCTGGACATCATATCATTAAATATTTGCTTATAAGGAAGCCCATAAGTTGCTTTGCCGGCATTTAACTTAGAAGCAAGAGTAATAAATGGTTGTGCTAATACAGACGTTCCAAGCATTGAGGTATATTGAAGTACAGGGTTGCTAGTGTGTTTATTTTCTGGATTATTTTTACTCATGGTCAATAGTTTTAGGTTTGCTATTGTAATAAATTGTAGCTATTAGCTAAATTTATTGGTAAAAGAACCTAAATTAAACCTAACTTAATAAATAGAATTTAGGTTACTTGTAATAAACTGTAATATTATTAACTAGTAATTGTCAAATATATTATATATTATGTTAAATAATATTATAAAGTTAGTTTTGTGATAGACTTTTTTAAAAGAAGAATAAATTAATTACTTAGAATTAATTACTTAGAATTACTTAGAATTAATTATTTGATCAATAATTTGGGGATTAGTTAAAGTGCTTAAATCTCCTAAATTATCAGTGTCACCAGCAGCAATTTTACGTATGATTCGTCGCATTATTTTACCAGATCTAGTTTTTGGTAAATCAGGTACAAAATGAATAATTTCTGGAGTTGCAATTGGACCAATTTCACTTCTAACTAGGTTTTTTAAGTCTTTTATGAGTTCATCATTTGTTGTTTCATTTTTATTTAAAATAACAAAAGCATAAATTGCCTCACCTTTTACATCATGAGGGAAGCCAACAACAGCTGACTCACAAGTTTTATCATGTTTATTTAAAGCGGCTTCTACTTCGGCAGTTCCAATTCTATGACCTGAAACATTTAATACATCATCAACTCTGCCAGTAATTCTTAGATAATTATCTTCATCTTTTTTGGCACCATCGCCAGTAAAATAATAACCAGGAAATTGACTAAAATAAGTTTCAATAAATCTTTTATGATTGCCAAATATAGTTTGAGCTTGTCCCGGCCAAGAATCTTTAATGCAAAGATTACCTTGAGATGCGCCATCTAGCTCAACCCCTTCGTTATTTAAAATTGTGGTTTGAATTCCAAAAAAGGGCAAGGTTGCACATGCTGGTTTAGTATTAATGTGCCCAGGAATTGGCGTAATCATATGTCCACCAGTTTCAGTTTGCCACCAAGTATCAACAATAAAGCAATTTTCATTGCCAACTTTCTCATGGTACCAATCCCAAGCTTCTGGATTAATTGGCTCTCCAACTGTTCCTAAAATTCTTAAAGACTTTCTCGTGCTATTTTCTAAATATTGATCTCCTTCTTTCATTAAAGCCCTAATTGCAGTTGGGGCAGTGTAGAAAATATTAACTTTATGTTTATCAATAACTTGCCAGAAACGTGATGCATCAGGATAAGTTGGAATACCTTCAAACATTAATGTAGTGCCACCATTAGCTAGTGGGCCATAAATAACATAGCTATGTCCAGTTATCCAGCCAATATCTGCACTACACCAAAAAACTTCTTTTTCTTTATAATCAAAAGTGGTAGCAAAGGTGAGGGCGCTGTAAAGTAAATAACCACCACTGCTATGTTGTAAGCCTTTTGGAGTTCCAGTAGACCCAGAAGTATAGAGAATAAATAATGGATCTAAAGCGTTAATGGTGGCTGTTATTTCATGGATATCACTAACTCGTTCCTTTTCTTCGTGATACCAAACATCATTAGAGTTAATTTGAATTTCACTGCCAGTATTTTCTATAACTAGAGTTGGAACTAAATTATTATTGATTTTTAAGGCTTCATCAACATTGGTTTTTAAGGCAATATTTTTGCCACCCCTTTTAGATTCATCCGCGGTAATAATTAATTTTGGATTACAATTTTTAACTCTATCAGCCAATGCTTTTGCACTAAACCCTCCAAAAACAACGCTGTGAACCGCTCCAATTCTAGCAATTGCTAACATGGCATAAGCAGCTTCTAAAATCATTGGCATGTATAGAACGACATTATCGCCTTTTTTAATTTTATTTCTTTCTAAGATATTGGCAAAAATCGAAACTTCTTCTAAGAGTTGGCTGTAAGTAATTTTTTTAGAATCTTTTTTATCATCTCCTTCCCATATAATGGCAATATTATCTCCTTTGCCATCACGCACATGGCGATCAACGCAATTGAAGCAAACATTAAGTTCGCCATCTTCAAACCATTTAATTTTAACATCATCTTTAAAAGAGGTATTTTTAATTATTGATGGTTCTTTATCCCAAGTTAGTCTTTTAGATTGTTCTTTCCAAAATTTATTTGGATTATTGATAGATTCCTGATAATTAGTTTGATACCAGTTTGAAGGGGTGAAGTTATTGATTTCTTTTGCTTTCATTTTTGATACGGTTTATTAATGTGGTTTACTACGTATATTAACCAGTGCAGTAAATAGCAAATATTTAGTGTAATGGTTAATAAGTCATTCTCTTTTTTATTTTATAAAATTGCAATAATTTAGCTATTTAATGTCGCAAAATTTATCTATTTATATACATTACCCATTTTGCAAATCCAAATGTCCTTACTGCGATTTTAATTCTCATGTTAAAAAAGAAGTAAAAGATGATCAGTTCTCTTTAGCTTATTTAAAAGAATTAGAGTATTTTGCTCCTAAGTTAAGAAATCGTAAAATTAAAACTATTTTTTTTGGCGGAGGAACTCCATCACTAATGCCAATTGATTTAGTTGAGAAAATTTTAACTAAAATTTCTGATATTTGGAATATTGATAATAAGGTAGAAATTAGCTTGGAGGCAAACCCAACATCATTTGAATCTAAAAAATTTTTGGATTTTAAGAAGGCAGGAATTAATCGCCTATCAATTGGAATTCAGGCTTTGAATGATTTTGATTTGAAGTTTTTAGGTAGAGAACATACTGCAAAAGAAGCAATTGATACTATTAAAACAGCTGGTAAAATTTTTGACAATTATTCATTTGATTTAATTTATTCTCGTCCTAACCAAAATTTAAAAGAATGGGAAGCTGAATTAAAAGAGGCCATTAAATTATCACCAAACCATCTTTCATTATATCAATTAACAATTGAAAAGGGTACTAAATTTTATGCTATGCATAAGAATAAAGAATTTAATATTCCCAAAGATAACGTAGCTGCAGATCTCTATGATTTAACAAATGATATTACTGCTAAATATGGTTTAGAGCTTTATGAAATTTCTAACTATGCTAAAAAAGGTCAAGAATGTAAGCATAATTTAGCTTATTGGCAGTCGCAAGATTATCTAGGAATTGGTGCGGGGGCGCATAGTAGAGTTTATCTAAGTAAAGATAAGAAGCGTTCTAAGATTATGATGTTTCATAACCCAAAGAAATGGCAAAATGAAATCTTAAAATCAGGAAATGCTATTCAAGAAATTGGCAATAATAATAAAAATGAACTTTTAGAAGAAGTATTAATAATGGGCCTAAGGCTTAGTGATGGAATAGAGAATGAGGTGTTTTTAAGACATTTTGGTAAAAAATATCAGGATATAATTGACATTAAAGGCATTGATTACCTATCTAAAGAGGGATTTATTAATTTAAATGATGATAATATTTCGATTACAAAAAAAGGCCGCATTTTAACTAATAGTATTATTAATAAATTATGTTCTTGACGGATCGGGGTCAATGACTAAATATCTACTAACTTTTAGTTAGTAGATATTTTGCTTTGACCCCACCTAAGTCGCGGTGATAGAAATATTGCTTTCAAAATAAAGAAATTGCGTTAAAACATAGTTGTTAATTCAATTAAGTTTTAAGAAATGACACATTTTATTCATTTAAATAATCGTAGTTTAGTTTTTATTAATGGCTCTGACCATGTTTCTTTTTTGCAGGGTTTAATTTCTGGAGATGTTTCTAAAATAGCTAAAGGTAAAGCTATATATTCTTTGATGCTTAATCCACAAGGAAGGTTTTTATATGAGTTTTTTATCACTAAATATAAGGATGGTTTAATTTTAGAAGTTGCTAATGATGTGGTAGATGGCTTTATAAAGAAGCTTTCTTTTTATAGGTTAAGGTCTGACGTTGAGATTAAAAAATTAGAAAACATAAAGGTATTTTTTATTGATGATGTTGGTTTTAAAATGAATGATGAAATTAATTTTAAAGATCCAAGAAAAGAAAATTTTGGCATAAGGTGCTATTCAAATAAGGAAAATTTCTCAAAAATTTCTCAAAATAATAATTTAATTGAAGAAAATCTCAATTTTTATCATAATTTACGTTTAAACAACAAGATTATTGATGAAAATGACCTTATTTTTGATAAGTCTATTATTGTAGAGTATGGTATGGATGATTTTAATGCTATTGATTATGAAAAAGGCTGTTATGTTGGTCAGGAAGTAGTGGCTCGGTCTCATTATCGTGGTCAAAGGCGTAAAAAAATATTTTTAGTTGAGGTGAATAATTTAGATCAAATTGTAAAAGGCAGTGAAATTACTTGGCAAAGTAAAAAACAAGGTGTAATTTTATCTTCATTATTTTACCAAAATAAATTACAGGCTTTGTCTTTGATTAAGAATGTTGATTTAGAAGGAAATGAAATAGATTTATCTAGCCTTGAATTAATGGTTAATGATAAAAAAGTAATTATTAAAAAGTAATTTTAAAGCGATGCAGATTTACTTACCAATTGCCGAAATTCCAGTTAATATTCTTATTATTCTATCTCTTGGCCTTCTAACGGGTATTTTAGCGGGTATTTTTGGTATTGGTGGTGGTTTTTTAGCAACACCATTATTGATGTTTATTGGCATTACTCCAGCAATTGCTGTTTCAACTTCAGCAAATCAAATTACAGCTTCCTCTGTCTCTGGTTTATTAACACATTTTAAACGTGCAGGAGTAGATATTAAGATGGGCTCTGTGCTGTTAGTAGGGGGATTAGTGGGCTCTTTTGTTGGAGTTTGGATTTTTGGTATTTTACAACAAATTGGTCAAATTGATCTGGTTGTGTCTTTAGTATATGTAATTTTCTTGGGAGCAATAGGTAGTTTAATGTTATTTGATAGTTCTAAAACTATTTTAGAAAAGAAGTTTGATTTTACCTTTAAGAAGAAAAAGACAAAGAAAATTGGCTTAATAGGTAAAATAATAAAAAGATTAGCCAAGCTTCCTTTAAAAACTCATTTTCCTAAATCTGATATTAAGGTTAGTTTAATAGTGCCTTTAGCTCTTGGAGCCATAGTTGGAACTTTAGTCTCGTTAATGGGAATTGGCGGTGGGTTTATTATGATTCCAGCGATGGTTTATATTTTAAGAATGCCTTCAAATGTTATTGTTGGAACTTCTCTATTTCAAATAGTTTTTATTGCTGGAAATGTTACTTTTTTACAAGCATATAGTAACCATAATGTTGATGTAGTTTTAGCCTTTTTAATGATTATTAGTTCTGTAATAGGAGCACAGATTGGTTGTAGAGTTGGTTATAAAATTGATGCTAATAGTTTAAGGTCTTTACTTTCTATTTTAATTTTGGCAGTTTGCATTAAGATGATTGCTAATTTATTTGTTGATCCGGTTAGTTTATATAGTATTGAATTACTTAAATAAAGAATGTTAAGAATTTTAATTGTAACAGTTTTATTTTCTCTTCATTTTTCAAATGAAATTTTTGCTAGGCCAATAATTTCTGGAATTTCAACTAATGAAATTAATATTGATAGTAATTTTACTGGAAAGAAAATCTTACTTTTTGGTGCTAAGGGTGATGTTGGCGATATTATTATTGTAATTAGAGGTCCAAAAAAGAATTATATAGTTAATAAAAAATCCAAGGTTCTTGGAATTTGGCATAATAAAAAGAGAATAAAATTTGAAGATGTAAATAGTTATTATTCCTTTTTTTCAACCGATCCTCATTTAGAAAATAATGAGTTATTTAAACGTTTACAAATTGGCAAAAGAAACATTAGCTTAAAAACTAGCGATGAAGAAAAGGAAGGAGATGTAATTAATTTTCGTTTACAGTTAATTGATAAATTGGCTCAAAATGACCTTTATCTAGAAAACTCTGCTCAAATTGATTTTTTAGACGAAACTTTATTTAAGGTTATATTAGATTTTCCAAAAAATATTGCTCGTGGGGAATATTTAGTTGAGATTTACTTGGTTGATGATGGCAACTTAACTGCATTTCAGTCAATTCCAATTTATGTAAACCAGGTTGGGTTTAGTGCTAAAGTTAATGATATGGCACATTATCAGTCTTTTAGATATGCTATTATTGCAATTTTTTTAGCAGTTGGTGCTGGATTTATTGCTAATTATGTTTTTAATAAACTTTTTAAATAATAACGATATGGCACGAAAATCTAATATATTAGTTTGTATTGATATTACTAGCGCTTCTAGCATAACTTTAAGATATGCTTGTTTAAAAGCCAAGAAAACTGGTTTTTCAGTTCATATTTTGGCCGTAATAGAGTCATCATATAAAAGCATGTTATTTGTTTCTGAGGCTGTTGGCAAAGATAAAAGAATGCAAGTTGAAGAGCATTTAAGTAAGTTAATTGAAGAAGTTAATAAAGAAACTGGTATTATTCCTACAATTAGCATTAGAGAGGGTGATATTTCTTCGGAGATTATTAAGGCAGTAAAAGATGATGAAGATTGTGCTATGGTGATATTAGGAAAATCTAGTACATCTTTAAGTGATAATACAGTTTTGCCAATAATCTCTAGGAAAATTGGCAATAAAGTTAGGGTTCCTGTTGTGATAGTTCCTGAGAATATGGATGAGGGATATTTGAAACGTCTAGCCTAAAATTAATCAGTTTTGGTGGGGAAAAGGTTGGATTTGATCTTTACTTGGAAAATT
>JAYORG010000013.1:0-10796 GCA_038123275.1 Rickettsiales bacterium
GTATTATTTTAATTATCTAATTATAATATACAATCAATTTAGGACACTGCACTAGGAGTTGTAGCAAATTTAGCAGCAATACCTCTAACCACCTTTATCATTATGCCTTTGGCTTTTATTTATCTATTTTTACTTATCTTTAATTTAGAAATCCTCACCATCTACCCTCTTAAACTTGCCTTAGCTTATATTATTAAAATATCTAATTTTATTGCTAATTTAAAATTTTCTAACATAGACATATCTTTAATCTCTACTCACTCTTTAATAATAATAATTTTTGGCTTTTTATGGCTATGTTTATGGCAAAAAAACTGGCGCTATTTAGGGTTTATAGCCATTATTATTGGCTTATTTTTAGCTTTTACAACACCATTACCAAATTTAATAATAGACGGCAAAAGACAATTTTTTGCTATTTATAACGAAGAAAAAGGCCTGTTTTTTTCTAAAAAAGTTAGAAAATCATTTCGAGTTAAAAACTTAATTAAAAAAATGGGCCAAAAAGACTTTAAAACAATAGATAAGATGAAAGATGAGGAGATTTATTGCCAATATGAGTCTTGCAGCGCCAAAATTAATAATCAAAATATCCTAATTCTAACTAAAAGAAATAAAATTGATAAAATTTGTAAAGCAAAATATGATATTTTGATTAATATGAGCAAATATCAATTACCAAATTGTATTAATTCCTCAAAAAAAATAATCAATAATATTGAATTAGATAAATCTGGAAGCCAATATCTTCATTTTTGATTTAAGCTATAGCTTACGAATATCATAATTTTTCTAGACAGTGCAAGAAAAATATGATACTATATAAATTGTAATTATTGACTTACTAATTAATGAAAGGAAGTTATGAGCAAAGACAATAATAATAAAAATGAATCGAAAGAAAAGAAATATCAAAAAGAATTGAAACCTAAAGAAGATATTAATATACCACCAACCCCCCTACATAATGATGATGGATATGACACTCCTAAAGATGGATATGACACTCCTAAAGATGGATATGACACTCCTAAAGATGGATATGTAACTCCTGAAAATGGATATTTAACTCCTGACGATGAATATGGAACTCCTGAAGATGGATACGGAACTCCTGAAGATAGATACGGAACTCCTGAAGATAGATACGGAACTCCTGAAGATAGATATAAAACTCCTACAAAAGACAATGAACATAAAACCTTAAATTCTTCTTTAGAAAAAAATAAAGATAAAAAATCAATTTCACTAACAAATACTGACCTTCTAAAAAATGCCCATAAAAATCTTGCATCTCACTTCAAAAAAAGAAGGGATAAAGCATATCGAGAAATTCTAGAAATATCTAAAGAAGAACTTGGAAAAGTTACATCCAATCAAAAACGCATTAGAAAACTAGAAAAAATACTTGATGGTAATTTTTGTATTGGAGAAGCACATAACTTTATATCATCAAAAAGGTTTTTAATTGAAAATATGCCATTATTAAAAAAATCTGGTTTTAAAGTTTTATTTATGGAACATCTATACCAATTAGAAGAACAAGAAATGTTAGATAGATACTTTGAATCAGACAATAATAATATGCCTCAAGAACTTCGAGAACACTTAAACAGAGAAAATGAAGGACATGGGGTAAAAAGTAAAGAATATAACTTTCTAACTTTAGTATTAACAGCAAAGAAACATGGTATTAAAATTGTAGCACTAGAAAATCGTATAGCTTCTCATAAACATGAAAATTTAAGATCTGGAGAAAATAGAATAATTACCTTTAATTATCAAGCAGCTCAAGTTATTAAAAAATATGAGGCAAATTCTATTGAACAAGATAACAACCCATTAAAGTGGGTAGCATTGGTTGGTGAAGGTCATGTAAATAACAATCAAGATAGATTTCATAAATCTATCCCAGGAATAGCTGATATAGTTCATTGTCAAGATATTTCAATGACTGATCATAGCAAAAAAACAGAAATAATTTCTGGACCTCAAAAAATATTAGGAAAAGGCTTAAGAGAAAAAGAAAATATTAAGGCTTCTATCTGGATAAATGCTGATCCAAATTCTAGTTTAGAACTTGAGTCATTACTTAAAATAAACATATCACATAATGAAGCTAAAGAAGCTAAATTAAAATCTCCATACTCTAAATATCCACACAAAAGTTCCAAATTAGAAATTCCTATAGATGAAGAAATAGAAGATAGAAAAGAGGATAAAACAAATGAGAGCGTAAAAAAAGAATTGCAAAAAAATAATAAAAGCCCTAGCCTAGGAGGCCTTAAATTAGTAAGTGCAAGCGCAACAAATACTTTAAAGTCAAAACCAAAACAAAGTGAAAGATAAAGATTCTAAGTTTGAGGAAATAACTGCTGGCTATCAAAGTATAAAATTACCTGATCATATATTGGAAATTCTAGATTCCTACTTTGAGGAATATCCAAAATATTGGATTAATAATTTAATATCAACTTGGAGTGGTGACGAAAAATCAAAGAACATGAAAATGTATAAAAAAGCAATCACTATTTTGCATGAAGCAGTAAACCAAGAAAGAGAAGCCTTCTTACAACATATAACGGAAAAATACAAAGAAAAATACGAAAATCTATTTCAAATGCTTAATGTATTATCCCAAGAATGTAGTGGCAATATGGATAAAGAATGTAACCTTTTTAAAGATTGTAGAAAATTATTATCAAAAGATCTCTTTCCAGACAATCAACTTAA
The DNA here is from genome assembly GCA_038123275.1 of Rickettsiales bacterium. Classification (GTDB taxonomy): domain Bacteria; phylum Pseudomonadota; class Alphaproteobacteria; order Rickettsiales; family UBA1997; genus CAJQHT01. The sequence goes on from JAYORG010000013.1 coordinate 2,734, forward strand.
AAAAGAAATAGGAGAATTTATAAAAAGAGAATCTAATAAAAATTTACAAGAAATATCACCTAAATTATTTGAAACCTTACATAAAGATTCTAAAAAAGAATTAAAAACTAATAGTAATGCTGGAAATTCCTTTTAACTTAGGTTCTTAATTATTTACCAACAAATTAGCAACATCCAACATTCTTAAAGAAAAGCCCCATTCATTGTCATACCAAGCACCTATTTTTACCAAATTATCAGCCATAACCTTGGTTTGAGTTGTATCAAAGTTAGAGCTGTATGAGCTATGATTAAAATCTATTGATACTAGTGGTTCTTTAACAATTTCTAGAATTCTGCCAATTTTTTTATCTTTAGCAGCATCTTCTAAAATTTTATTAACTTCATCAGCATTAGTGTTTTTATTGGAAACAAAATTTAAATCGACCATCGAAACATTAGCAGTTGGCACACGAACAGCTCCACCATCTAACTTGCCTTTTAATTGAGGTAATACTAAACCAACAGCCTTAGCAGCGCCAGTTGAAGTTGGAATCATAGACATAGCGCAAGCTCTAGCTCTTCTTAAGTCTGAGTGAGAATTATCAACTATGTTTTGATCATTAGTATAAGCATGAATTGTTGTCATAAAACCTTTTTGAATACCAATAGTTGCATCTAATATTTTAGCAATTGGCGCTAAGCAATTAGTGGTACAAGATCCAACTGAAATGATGTCATCGTTTAAATCCATCAACTCATCATTAACCCCATAAACAATGGTTTTTATATCATCACTTTTTGCTGGAGCTGAAATTAGAACTTTTTTAGCACCTGCTTTTAAATGCTTTGACGCTGCCTCTCTTGTTTTAAAAGCACCTGTAGATTCTAGTACTACATCTATACCCAACTCATCCCATGGTAATTCTTGTGGATCTCTAGTTCCAAATAATTTAACTTCCTTGCCATCAATAACTAAATTACCGGCATTATTAGATTTAACCTCTTTACTAAAACGCCCATGAATAGAGTCATATTTTAAAAGGTGAATATGAGTTTGTATTGAAGCTGGTCCATTAACCGCCACCAACTCAATATCTTTATATTCGTCACTTTCAAAAATGCCTCTAGCTAGACATCTGCCAATTCTACCAAGGCCGTTAATTGCTACTCTCATATTTTAAAGATTTATTTTATTGATTAATTAATTAAGTGAACAAATAATAAAATAAATAAAATAAAAATCATCTATTATGTTACTTAATGTTCTAGAAAATAATCTAATTTTAATATTAATATTTACAATATTTGCTTCAATATTAGGTATCTTCTTATTTAAAAATTATTATAAAAAGATTGGCTGCCTAACTTCTGCCTTTAGTGCAATTATTCTATTATTTTTTATGATTTCTTTTAATAGCCCACAAAGTATGGATATATTATCAATATTAGTCTCAATATTAATTATATTCTCTGCTACAATTGCTACTGGAATTGCTATTATTAATAAAATTAATGCTAGTAAATAAGAGGAGTTAATTTTATCTAACGTTATATTGGATGAGGTACTTCACATAAGAAACTGTAAGTATTGCTTAGCAATACTAACATTTTCTAAGTTCAGCATGACAAGTGCTATAATGCATCCTTGTAAAGGTCATCCTGAATCTAGAATCTCTTAGTCATCTTTAATGACTTAGAGATTCTTGTATGAAGGATCTCACGAAGCGAGTGGAGGAGGCAGTCCTAACTAACATCACGTTGCATAAGCAAATATAACAAATTAGTGAATGTATGCAAGGTGAGTTACCTATACAGAATCAAGCTTAATGTGAATAAGCTTACTTGTTGTTCTAATTTCTTCAGTAATTTTTCTTCTAATGGAAATTGTAAAGTCTTCTAAACTATCTAAAACTTTTAAAACATTTTGAGCCTCAACAGGAAGATTGGCACTACGCGTGTCAGTATTATGATTAACATCAATTTTTTCTACAATAGCCATTTTGATATCTTAAATTAGTTATTTAATTAAATAAAACCTCTAATAATTATAACATATATTTGCTTTTAAGTCAAGCAGCTTATTAGAACTAATTAGACACTATTATTAACCAGTTCATTAATTAGCTAACAGTGTATAATAGATATTCTTTGCAAAATTAAATAAAAACTATTTAATTATTCTTTTAAAATAAGTAACCAACTGCAAAGAATATTAAATGGCGCTTTTTAAATCAGCATTTACTATCTCATTTTTTATTTCAATATCGCGCATCTTAGGTTTTATTAGAGACATTTTAATAGCCAATTTTATGGGTGTCAGCGTCTTATCAGACGTGTTTTTTGCTGCCTTTAGACTACCTAACTTTTTTCGTAGAATTTTTGCCGAAGGAGCATTTAATTCAGCCTTTGTTCCCATATTTGTTAAAAAAATAGAAAATAACAACAAACAAAAAGCCTTATTATTTGCTCGAAATATTTTCTCTTTATTGCTTTATGTGCTATTAATATTAGTGCTATTAATGGAAATTTTTATGCCCTTTGTAACAATAGCATTATTTCCTGGCTTTAAATTTGGAAGTGAAAAATTTCTATTACTAGTAGAATTATCAAGAATAACCATATTTTATCTACTATTTATCTCTTTAGTTTCTTTATTTTCTGGCATTTTAAATTCTATTGGTAAGTTTGCCGCAGCCGCAGCAGTACCTATTATATTAAACCTAACATTAATTGCCTCTATTTATGTACTATCTAGCCATACTCAAAATTTAGCTTATGCTTTATCATGGGGTATTTTTATCGCCGGAATATTACAATTTTCTTGGATGTTATTTTTTCTTTTAAAAAAGAAAATGTTTATATATCCAACAATGCCAAAAATAAATCCTGATACTAAAAAATTCTTTAAAAAATTACTTCCAGGTATAGTTGGCGCTAATGTAATGCAGCTTAATTTATTAATTAGTACCATAATAGCTAGTCTAATTAGCGGTGGCATTTCATATCTTTATTATGCAGATAGAGTTGCTCAATTGCCATTAGCAATGATTGGCATTGCCATTGGAGTAGCCCTACTACCTGCCCTTTCTAATAAAATTAGGGATAAAAAATATCACGAGGCCATAAAACTACAAAACACAGCCCTAGAAATTAGTTTAATTTTAGTAATTCCTGCTTCATTAGCTTTAAATTGCTTATCTTATGAAGTTATTAGTGTTCTATTTGAAAGAGGAAGGTTTGATAATGAAACAACTATCATAGTATCAAAAGCACTAGCATTGTATGCCTTAGGGCTGCCAGCTTATGTTTTAGTAAAAGTTTTTGAACCATCATTTTTTGCCCGCGGAAACACTAAAACCCCAATGAATATTGCCATAATATGTCTAATATCTAACGTAATGTTAAACTTAATTTTCTTTAAACCATTTGGTATTCTAGGAATTGTCTTAGCCTCAATTTTATCCTCTTACTTAAATATGGCCTTAATTCTTTTAAAATTGATACAAAAAGACTATTTTAGTTTTGAAAGGAATTTTCTAAAAAAATTAATTCAAACTTTTATTCCAACTTTTATAATGACAATATTCTTAATAATACTAAGAAATTACTTTATTGAATCTAATGCCATAAACAAAATAGCAGAACTATCAATATTAATTATTTCTGGATTGATTATTTACTTATCGGCTTCTTATTTTACTGGAAATATTCATTTTCTACTTAAAAATATTAAACCTAAAAAACAGTAATGATAAAAAATAGTAAAATTGCTAGACTTAGTATTACAATAATTATTACAGCTTTTTGTACATTATTAATATCTTCTTGCGGTAAAAAAGGAGCTCTATATTTGGAAGAAGACACAGTAATAGAAGATTCTAAAAAAGATCAGACTACCACTAAATAAGAACAAATTCTGTTATCTTACTGACGACCTGGAGGAGGTGCCATCATCATCCCAGGAGGAGGTGCCATCATTGAGCCACCTGGCGCTCCGGCAAAAGGATTACCCCCAAATCCAGGAACTGGAGAGCTTGACATTGGACTAGATCCAAATGAAGTGCTTAATCTACTTGGTGATGATATATTTTTCTTTACCTTTTGTGCTGCCGCTACAACAGGAGTGATTTGACCTGTTTTTAATCTATTATTATTATAAACACAGACAATATCAGCACCATTCCTTAAAGTAAATTGTGCTGCAACTCTTTCAACTATTATAAATTCTCCAGCAACTCTAAAGTTTACCAACTCTTCAAAACCTGATGAATCAACACTAAATATTGCTGGTAATTCAGGATTAGCCTCAGAAAATTGCATATAAGTAAATATACCATTATCAAAAACCTTTATTGGAGCAATATTTGGTTCACCTGTAAATTCATAATTAAAATTATAAAGACTTAAATTACGCATATCAGGCTCATCACTTAAAGGCTTTTTAGCAAATTGTAAAATATTCTTATCTGCCTCATCAGGATAAATAAATTTAGCTACAAAAATTAGATCTTTATCATCTATACTTTGAGCAACTTTAGCGGTTAATTCAAAATGATACACCTTCTCATTGGTAATAATTGTCATATTAGTATCGGCTTTTTTAGCAACTGGCTTTAAGAATAATCTATTTCCCAGATGCTCAAAAATCCATAAAGATGGATCTCCCATAGAAATAGTAGCAATTGTTTCTGTAGCACCAAATTCAATAAAACCTTGATAAGTATAGTGACCAATATAGCGATACACGTCATTTGGATTATATATAAAAGCTCTGAACTTCTTTTCATTACCTAAATATCTAGGAAGCTGAGAAGCAAAAATATTTTCACTTAAAAAATTAAGAAAAATAAAGCTTAGTAATGTTAGTATTATTCTATTTTTTGCCATCTTTTTTCTTATTAATAAAAAGCTTATAATCACTAACTTTAAAAGTAATATGGTCATCTAAATTTTGATTATCAATTCTTAAAAATTTAAATGAAATCCTAGCCAAATAATTCCTTACAGTCTGTTTATCGCCCTTTAATTCAGTTAATCTAAAACTAATATTAGCTTGCGAAGGTAATTCTGTATAAACAAAATTCTTAGCCTTACTAATGAAATCTTCATTTATCTCTCTTTTAAAAGAAAAAGATTCAATTGCAACTTTTCTAGCAACATTTTTTCCAAAATCTTTAATTGGACTATTTTTATTATTTAAACTAACAAAAGATTTAAACCTTCTAAATTCACCAGGAGTAGAGTTATTTTTAATAATATTAAATCTTTGATTTAAATCATTGGTGGTAATTTTAGCAAAATTATATTCTTCTCTTTCCTTTATATAATTAATTAATAAATATTTAATTACCGACTCTTCTACTGTTTTAAGGTCTTTTGAGTCTCTTAAAGGAGTAATTATTGGATAATATAAAACCGTATCTTTAGCCTGAACAATAATAGGAATCTTTTCTTTAATTGGAAAAGAATTAATAACCATAATTGCTAAAATATATGTTATAACAACACTAGCAATTGTAGTAAAAAATAGCCAAGTTCTATCGCAAACAGGAGAGATGTAACGAAATATATACCACTCAAAAGCATCTTTGTAAAAGTCACCACTTTCAACTGAGTATCTGATAAAGTCTCTATATTCCTTCTTGGGATCTCTTTTCTTCTTACGTCCAAACATTAATTAATTCTAATTTATATATTATCAATTTGCATCAACTATAAATTTATGCTCCCCATTATTTAAAATCTTAATCATACAATTTACAGACTCATCTAATTTTTGCAAATTAGAACTTCTAAATACTAAAGATGTTCCACCTTGATACGGATAACTACCCATTGAAACTTCTTTAAATTTATTCTGCAACTCCTCTAACTCCTTAGCAATACGGCTTTCTGTTAAAGATACTTTTATCTCTTTTGATTTTATTTTTGACCCACATACCAAATCTTTTTTTGCCGCTTTAAACATAGCTTGCATAATCTTTGGAACTCCAGCCATAACAATAACATTATCTATTACAAAGCCAGGAGCAGAACTAATAGAATTATCAAGAAGTTTTGATTTGGAAGGTACAAAGGCCATTTTTAATCTAGCTTCATTAATATTTTCTTTTGTGTAATGATCTATTAATATTTCTAGAGCTTTTTTATTTTTAACTAACTTATCATTAAAAGCTTTAGCAATAGCTAAAGAAGTAATATCATCATGTGTTGGACCAATTCCTCCAGTAGTAAAGAGATAATTATACTTTTTTCTAAGATCATTAACTGCCAATATTATCTCATTTTCATCGTCAGGCACAACTCTAACTTCTTTTAAGTTAATACCTATAGATACTAATTGGCTAGCTAAAAAATTAAGATTTTGATCTTTGGTTCTACCTGAAAGAATTTCATCTCCAATCATTAAATAAGAAGCTGTAACTAATGAATCTTTCATAAAATTTAAATAGTTGAACTTAATATAATCTTATAATAAATGGTGCATCCGAGAGGAGTTGAACCTCCAACCCTTGCCTTCGGAAAGCAATACTCTATCCAATTGAGCTACGGATGCTAGTAGTAAATTAATTTTCCTCTACTTGCTCAACTTCCTGTACTTCTGGTATATAATGTTTTAACATATTTTCAATACCACTTTTTAAAGTTATGGTAGAACTTGGACATCCAGAACAGGCACCTTTTAATTCTAGCTTAACAATACCATCTTCAAAACCACGATAAATAATATCACCACCATCCATAGCAACAGCAGGTCTAACCTTCATTTCTATTAGCTCTTTAATTTGCTTTACTATTTCACTGTCATCTTCTTTAGATTCCTCTTCCTTCTCTTCATTAACTAAAGGTTTTTTTGAAATAAAGAAATCCATAATCATAGTTAAAATTTCTGTCTTAATGTCATCCCATTCTTTATTATCTTTTTTGTTAATTGTAATAAAGTCGGATCCAAAAAATATTGAAGATACACCATCAATAGAAAACAACTGCTTAGCTAATATAGATTTTCCTTCAGCCTGCTTTTGGTTTTTAAATTCGTATGTTTTATTTCCAGCAACCGTAAGCCCATCAGGGATAAATTTTAAACTAGAAGGATTCGGTGTTGACTCAGTTTGTATGAACATGGGCTTAATTTAAATAGTTGTTGTAAATTTTACTTTTTAAGTAAGTTTGAATCGTAAGACATGTAAAAAAAATTATCAATTAATAAAAATTACCTAAAATAATATTGATTATTATTTTCAAAAATGACAAGATATCAACTAAATATAATATCAGGGCTTATAAGGAGGGTAAAAACTGATACTTACGACACCTACTAGTTACCCACTGACAGCTGATAAATGTAGCTTTTGGTTCACTTTTTTTTGTAAGCCATAAATATTTTAAGTTTTAATTAATTATCTTAAAGTTATGTCCAAAAAAGAAAAAACATCTTCGATATTAGAAAGCATCAGAAATAAAATGAAAAAAATTGAAGATACTAAAGATGAGGATACAAAGATAGATGAAGAAGATGAATTTGAATATTTAGAAACATCTAAAGATACCAAAGAAATAGCTAAAGATATTATTGATGAAACAAAAAAAGATGATGCTTCTGGTGAAGAATTAGATCTTGATGATGATTTGGATCTAGATATTGAAAAAGATTTAGAAAAAGCTTCCCAACAAACCCCTACAACAAAAGATAAAAAAGATGATCCTTTGGATAGTCTTGACGACAAAGATGACTTAGATTTAGGTGATGATAAAAAAGATGATCCTTTGGATAGTCTTGACGACAAAGATGATACTTTGCATCTTGATGATGAAGATGACTTAGATTTGGGTGATGATAAAAAAGATGATGACTTAGATCTTGATGATGAAGATGACTTAGATTTGGGTGATGATAAAAAAGATGATCCTTTGGATAGTCTTGACGACAAAGATGATACTTTGCATCTTGATGATGAAGATGACTTAGATTTGGGTGATGATAAAGAAGATGATAAAAAAGATGATGACTTAGATCTTGATGATGAAGATGACTTAGATTTAGGTGATGATAAAAAAGATGATCCTTTGGATAGTCTTGA
>JAYORG010000013.1:10896-43711 GCA_038123275.1 Rickettsiales bacterium
ATTTGGGTGATGATAAAAAAGATGATGACTTAGATCTTGATGATGAAGATGACTTGGATCTTGATGATGAAGATGACTTAGATTTGGGTGATGATAAAGAAGATGATAAAAAAGATGATGACTTAGATCTTGATGATGAAGATGACTTAGATCTTGATGATGAAGATGACTTAGATTTGAGTGATGACAAAGAAGATGATGATGAAAGGGAAGAAGAGGATGACGATCTAGATCTTGATGATATGGATGACGAGGATGATGATTTAGACCTTAGTGATGATATGGACGATGAGGATGATGATTTAGACCTTAGTGAAGATATAGACGACGAGGATGATAATTTAGACCTTAGTGATGATATAGATGACGAAGATGATGAGAGTGATAATAAAACTATATTATCAGAAAAAACTGTTAGCAAAGCTAAGGACTCAATTAGCGAGTTACTCAAGAATAAATCATCTCCAATGGATTACAGAGAAAGCCTAAATCAGTCTGCCCCTGAAAGCTTAGGAGACTTTGTTTATTCAATGTTAGAACCAAAATTAGAAAAATGGCTCAATGATAATTTACCAGAAATTGTTGAGAAAATAGTTAGAGAAGAAGTTAAAAATATTACTAGAAGGTAAGTAAATTAGATTTAGGACAGGTTTTTAAAAACTGTCCTAAATTATTATGAATGATACACTGTTTTAGTTAATATCTTACTCCTAGAATATGACAAATTGCTAGAACTAGCTCAGATCTGTTTAAAGTATAAAAATGAAAATCTTTAACACCACTTTCATATAAAATTCTACATTGCTCAACTGCAACTATTGCGGCAATCATCTTTTTTGTTTCCTCTTTTTCATCCATACCTTCAAATATTTCTGACATCCATTTTGGAATTGTAGCTCCGCACATCTTAGAAAAATGCTTTACTTGCTTAACATTAGTAACCGGTAAAATACCTGGAACTATCGGGATATTAATACCGTTCTTTTTACATCTATCAACAAATCTAAGATAATTATCCGTGTCAAAAAAGAATTGAGTGATTATTCTACTAGCTCCAGCATCAACTTTCTTTTTTAAATTTTCAATATCCACCTCCATACTTGGAGCCTCTGGATGTTTTTCTGGATATCCAGCAACTGAAATCTCAAAATCAGCAATCTTTTTTAAAGAATATACTAACTCATTAGCATACTGATAACCATCCGGGTGAAGTTGATAATTTGGGCTAGATGCAGGCATATCACCCCTAAGAGCCACAATATGTCTAACTCCCATTTGCCAATAATTCTTAGCAATATCACTAATCTCCTCTTTTGAGGCGCCAATACATGTTAAATGAGATGCTGGAATTAAATCTGTTTCCTTTAAAATTCTAGAAATTGTAGAATGAGTTCTTTGTCTAGTACTACCACCTGCTCCATATGTAACAGAAACAAATTTGGGATTTAAAGGCTTGAGATTGCTAATTGAATTCCATAATTTTTTTTCCATATCATCATTTTTTGGTGGAAAAAATTCAAAAGATACATCTATCTTCTTACGTGATAAGATTATCTCTTCTAATTTATTGCTGTATTTTTCTATTTTAGAATTCATTAATTTTATTGATTTAAATTATTTATTTTTTCCTTCTAGAGTTAAAACTCTCCTTTTTTACTCGATAAACCACATCTAATTCAGATTTTCTAATTGCATGTTTATTTAAATAATAGCCAATCATAGCAGATGAAGGATTTTCTGGCAAATCTAGTTTCTCAACATCCAAGGCATAAAGGCTAATAATATATCTATGATTATTATCATCGTCCCATATACAAGGGCCTCCATAGCCATAAGTTCCAAAATCATTTTTACCAAAAACTGCATTATCACTAATTTCTTTAGCACCAGTATCAATATTAGTAACTGATGGGTCAATATTATAGACAATCCAATGCCACCACCCACTACCCGTATTAATATCAGAATCATGCATAGTAATTGCTATGCTTTTTGCCTCCTTTGGTACCTTTAAAATTGATAATTGAGGTGATTTATTTTCACCACCACAACTAAACTTATCAAAGCCATGCTTTTGACCAATTCTTCTTCCAACTTTTATATCCTCACTTTTAAGCCTCATTCTAGCGAAGCTATCATGGGTATAAGAAATTAATAAAATTGCAATTAATGGTAATAATATTTTATTTTTCATAAATTTAACTTCTAATGGCAATATTAGAATCAACTAAATATTTATAAGTAACTAACTGTTCTAATCCAACTGGGCCACGAGCATGAAGCTTTCCAGTTGATATGCCAACTTCTGCTCCAAGGCCAAATTCACCACCATCAGCAAATTGAGTAGAGGCATTATGCATTACAATAGCTGAATTAATACCATTGAAAAATTTTTGCACTACATCCTTATTTTCAGCTATAATTGCTTCGGTATGAGTTGAGCTATGCTCATTTATATGATATATTGCTTCATCAATATTTTTTACAATTTTAACTGAAATAACCTTATCTAGATATTCAGTATAAAAATCTTCTTTACTGGCCTTATTGATTCTTTTATCAATAATCATTGAATCTTTATCTCCTCTTACTTCACATCCCAAAGATAATAAATCATCAATAATTAAAGGTAAAAATTCATTGGCAATTTCTTTATCAATGACCAAAGATTCAGTAGCTCCACAAATACCAACTCTTCTCATTTTGGCATTCTTTATAATATCTCTAGCCTTTGTTATATGTGCACTGGAATGTATATAACTATGACAATTTCCATCTAAATGCTTAAAAATAGGAATCTTAGTATTTTTAGAAATTGCTTGAATTAAGCCTTTCCCTCCCCTTGGAATGACCACATCTATAAATTCATCCATCTTTAAAAGCTGATTAACATAATCTCTATCAATACTATCTACATAGTGAACAACATTATGATTTATATTAAAATCTCTTAAAACATTTTCATAAATTTGAGCAATCTTTTTTGATGAATTATAACTTTCAGATCCAGATCTAAGGATAGCACAATTTCCAGACTTTAAAGCTAGAGCTGCAATGTCAGATGTTACATTTGGGCGAGATTCATAAATTGCCAAGATAATGCCTATTGGGGTTGTTACTCTTCTTATGTGTAAGTTATTATCTCTTTTAACATCATAAGTAATTTTTCCAACAGGATCATCCAATAATACTATGTCATCTACCGACTTAGCAATAGCTTGAATTCTTTTTTTATCCAAAGCTAGGCGATCTAACTTAGCAGCACCAATGTTATTCTTTTTACCATTGTCTAAATCAATATTATTAGCTTTAATAATATCACCACTTTGCAATCTTAAATCTTGAGCAACTTTAGTTAAAATTTGATTTTTTATACTACTATCTAAAGTAATAATATCTTGACTTGCTTCCTTAACTTGCTGGCAAATTTGTTTTATATTTATATTAGACATCTTTTTAAATAAAATTTAATGGTTTTAGTTTTTATAATAAAAATCCTTTGAGATAGTTAGTTATCCCTTTTGAAAATACAAAAAACAAAAACATTAACAAAGCTATACCAAAAGCTGGTAACATAAGAGAGATATTTAGATCTATTGACCTAGCCAACTGTATATCATGCTTATTTTGATTTGTATCTTTACCAGAAAGAGGGTAAATAATTCTAATAACAGCAACTCCAATTAATACTATATTAGCAAATATTATTAATAAATTAAAATCGAAATCGTTTATTAAATAGTTTTCAACCAATAAATATTTTTCTATAAAGCCAATGGAAGGAGCCACCCCAATTAAACTAAATAATGCAAAAGACAGTAATATAGAAGTGCTTTTTAGCTTATAAAAAACTCCTGTCATACTCTTTTCTTCTGATTTTAATAAGTAAATATTAATATTACCAAGACATAAGAAAAGCAAAGTTTGAGAAAGTATAAATGAAACTATAACTATAATAAACTGATCAATTGATTGATTTAGAATTAAAAATAAGAAAAAAGCAAAAATTAATTGATTAAAAAATAGAAAAATTAAAATCTTCTTTATGTTATTTTGAATTAAAGCTAAAAACCCGCTAAGCAATAAATTAATGGCAATAATAACATTAAGAATATAACTAAAATTAAATTGAGTAGTATTGCTAATAAAATACTCAAACCCAAATATATTTAATATTATCTTTAATAAAATTAATAAGCTTACCAAGCCATATGAAATAACAAAAACCATTATAATAATGGGTGAATTTAAAGAATATAATTTCTTATAAAGAATGTGCAATGGAGCTATGGCAATTGAGGCAATTGACAATATGAAAAGAATTAATAAAGCAAAATATTTTTTATAAGAAAGATTTTTAAAAATACCATCATTAGAAAACTCCGTAGTGCCTGTTATCTTATAAGTTAAAACCATGGCCAAAAACATAAAAAATGAACTAGCAAGCAAGGAAAATATAAAATAGTGAGACGCCTTAGAATCCTTATCATACATAAAATATGTACTAAAGAAATAAAGGCAAAATATCAAACATTGATAGAATAAAAATAAGGAGAGTAAATTCTTACTAAAAGTAATAAGAATAATAATTTCTACCAAAAGAATTGAAGAAATCTTAAAAGCAAAGAACCTCTTATCATCAATAAAAATAAAATATTCATTACTGTAAATAGTAATAACTAACCAAATAAAAGTAACAATTAAGGCAATAATTAAAGAAATATTTGTTACAGAAAAGCCAATATCTAAATTTTTATTTAGATCCATTATAGATATAAGGCTCAAATTACCATCATAATTATAACATAAATTAATAATATTACCGATCATTATCAATGCTAAGATAATGGTAAATTTACTAATAAATGAATGATTTTTTCTAACTAAAGAGATACCAATAGCGCCAAATAAAGGTATAATAGCAATAAAAGATAGTAAAAATTGAATCTTATTCATTTTAAATACATACTTAAATTTCTAAAAATATCTAAAGTAACTGCAGGGCTTATTGCAAATAATATAATTATTGATATAGCTGTAATAAAGGATATTAAATAATAAATATTATCTTGCAAATTATTAAGATGTGTTGACTTGTTTATGATATTGGAATCAAAATAAAAATAGCTAATCATCTTGATTGATAAATTAGCAAATACAAAAAATGTCGTCATTAATGGAACCAATACTAACATTAAGTAATATGGTTGCAACGACACATATATTAAGTGCCAATTTGCTAAAAATAAGAATGTTAGTGGAAATGCACAAATAAAGGGTATCAATATTTTAAAACAACATTGAATTACCAAACTACCTTCTTTTAAAAAACTTAAATTCTTAATATTACAATTTTTGTAATTATAGGTCATATAACCACAAATTAGCAATAATAGTAAGCCTATTAAAGAATAATGTGCAATAAATGATATGGCAGCTATTAGAGATTGAGCATCATTAATGGCAATTGATATTAGAAAAAATCCAAAATATATGAGACAATAATAAGAAAGTATAACTTTTAGATTATTATTTGTAAGGATTTTAATATTGCCGTAAAATATTAACAGAAAAGCAAAAACAAAAATTATGGGATCTAATTTTAATATTTCAAAAACCAAGCCTATACCAAATAAAAGAAATAAAGATTTTAATATTAAATAAAAACCAATATTTACTTTAACAAATAGTAATCTTGATGATAAAAAATGTGATAAGAAATTGGCACTTTTAATATTTTCAAAATAAATCCAGAAAGGAAAGAATTTTAATATTACCCCAATAACAAAAATAATAAAAATTAAAGAAATAGCTATTAGTTGATTGCCTTGATAGAGATTTTGAATATTAAAAAATATTACATCAAAATTAGCACTTTGGAAATTAATTAATAAACTAAGTAAACTAATTAAAATTAATATTGACCCAACACTACCTTGATATAAATATTTAAAAGCTAATTTATTTAAAGTAGTTTCTTTAGAAGAACAGCTAATGGCATAGAAAGTGAACGAATAGATCTCAATAAAGAAATAAAGATTAATTACATTATTAGTAGAAAATATACCAACTACTGCAAATAAGTTTAATAAATTTAAGGCATAAAATAATTTTCGACCATCATTACATAGGCTTTCACTCAAAATATTTCTATAAAAAATTGCCGTTAAAAACTTAACAAAAGATACCAAAATAATAAAAAATAATCCTAAATACCCAATATTATAATTAATTGCTAAGGAAACAGCTCTCTGATCAATATCGCTAACTATATGAGTATTAAAATCTGGTAATAAGAGGAGTAAAATTATAGATGAAATAACAACAAGAAAACTAGTTGTAGCAAATATAAAAAAGTTACTTTGTGGAAAGTTAATTAATAGGCACAAAAAACAAGCTATCAGTGGCAAAAAAATAATTAGATAACCAATTAAATGTAATGAAATCATTTTATTTTAATAATGAACCAAAACTAGATTCTACTAGATAATGTTTAAACTACAATATTAACCAACTTTCCAGCTATATAAATAACTTTTCTTACTTCTTTATCGCCAATATTTCTTTTAACATTTTCATCACTCAAAGCAATAGATTCAACTTCTTCTTTAGGAGAATCTTTTGGTAAATTTAATACAACCCTTAACTTTCCATTTACCTGAACTGCAATTTTAACTTCATCATCAATAGTTAATTTAGGGTTAAATTCTGGAAATTTGATATTATTAGCAATAAAATCTTCATTTTTAAGCAAAGACCATGATTCTTCAGCCAAATGAGGCATGATAGGATAAAATAATAACACTAAATTATCTAAAGCAAAGCATTTTACCTTTCTATCAATATCATTTTTGATAGTAAATTTTTCTATAGCATTAGAAAACTCTCTAATTTTGGCTATTGCTGTATTAAAAGCCATCTTTTCAAGACTATCCTCAACAAATGCCACAGTTTTATGGGTTAGCTTAACTAACTCTACTTGATTTTTATCTAAATTGGCTACTTTTTTCTCATCTAAGAAATCTTGTTTATCATATTTAATTAAATTGTCATTAGCAAAACTAGCAACTAATTTATATAATTTATTAACATATTTCCAAGATCCATCAATGCCAGAATCATTCCACTCTAAATTACGATCTGGCGGAGAATCAGAAAGCATAAAAAGTCTTGCGGTGTCAGCACCATAAGCATTAACAATATTAAGCGGCTCAACAACATTCTTTTTAGATTTACTCATTTTTTCGCTTCGTCCAGAAGTGATTTTTTCTTTTGTTTTAAAGTGAATTAAATTGCCATTATCATCTTTAACAACATCATATGGAAATACCCAATCACCCTTCTCATTTTTAAATGTTTGATGACATACCATGCCTTGCGTTAATAAATTTTTAAAAGGTTCTTTAAAATCTAAATAACCACATTTTTCTAAAGCTTTGGTAAAAAAACGAGAATAAAGAAGATGTAAAACCGCATGTTCTACACCGCCAATATATTGATCCACTGGTAATAATCTATTAACCACCTCTTTATCAAAAGCCTTATTTTGTGGCTGACTAGCAAAACGCAAAAAGTACCAACTACTCTCAAAAAAAGTATCAAAAGTGTCTGTTTCCCTGATTAAATCTTGACCATCTTTTTTAACAAATTTCCATGAATCATGATTTTCTAAAGGATTGCCTTTTTTATCAAAAGTCACATCATCTGGCAAAGTAACTGGTAAGTCTTTTTCATCCACTGGAATAATATTGCCTTTTTTATCATAAAGAATAGGAATTGGACAACCCCAATATCTTTGGCGTGACACTCCCCAATCACGTAAGCGATAATTGATTTTTCTTTGACCAATTTTCTTTTCTTCTAATAATTTAATAACTTTTTCTTTGGCATCTTTATTACTTAAGCCATCCAAAAATAAAGAATTAATCATCTTGCCATCTTCTAAAATAGCTTCAGTCAAATCTCTTCTTTCACCTACAACTTGAGTGATTGGTAGATTATATTTAGTAGCAAATTCAAAATCTCTTTGATCATGTGCCGGGCAGGCAAAGATAGCACCAGTTCCATAATCCATTAAAACAAAATTAGCTATGTAAAGAGGTAATTCTTTTGTGTCATCAAATGGATGTTTAACTTTAATACCAGTATCAATACCTTTCTTTTCAGTTTTTTCTATTGTTTCTTCGTCAACTGCAGTTTTGTTGCATGTAGCAGCAAAATCAGCAATTTCTTTATTATCTTTGGCTAGTTTAATTGCCAAAGGGTGGTTAGCAGCAATACCAATAAATGAAGCACCAAATATTGTATCTGGGCGAGTTGTATAAACTGTAATTTTATCATTATTGGTTGTAAAAAAGTCTATTAAGGCACCTTCACTTTTGCCAATCCATTTTTCTTGCATAGTTAAAACCTTTTTATCCCAACCAGGTAGGTTTTTTAGCTCACTTAATAGTTCTTCACTAAAATCACTAACACGTAAAAACCATTGTTTTAATTTTTTCTTTTCTATTAAAGCTCCACTTCTCCATCCTCTTCCATCTATTACCTGCTCATTAGCTAAGACTGTTTGATCTATTGGATCCCAATTTACAAAAGATTCTTTTTGATAAACTAGGCCATTTTTATAAAAGTCTAAGAAAATTTTTTGCTCATGCCTGTAATAATCTTTATCACAAGTAGCAAATTTACGCTCCCAATCATAAGAAAAACCGATTGATTTTAGCTCATCAACCATATTATCTATGTTAGAATATGTCCATTCTTTTGGGTGGATATTATTTTGTAATGCAGCATTTTCTGCCGGCAAACCAAAGGCATCAAAGCCCATTGGGTGCAGAACATTAAAGTCTTTGATTTTTTTAAACCTAGCAACTCCATCGCCAATAGCATAATTTCTTAAATGCCCCATATGAATTTTTCCTGAAGGGAAAGGAAACATTTCTAATACGTAATATTTTTCCTTTGTGCTATTTTCATCAAATTTGAAAGATTCTTTATCTTGCCAAATTTTCTGCCATTTTTTTTCTGTTATTTTGTGATTATAATTTTCCATAGTTGAGTAATTCTATTTTGCTCTATCTAATATCTTGCCTTTTAGTAATTTAATTAAGAAATCTTCATTCTCAGATTTTTTATTTTGCCATTTATTATCTTTATCTAAATATTTTTTATGAATTGAAATATGAAGATTATCTTCCTTGACTTTACTACCTTTAACTAAAACTGTAATTTTAGTTTTTTCTTTAGACTTTTTACTACCTTGCCATTTTGTAGAAATTATACCTAAATCAGGGTCAGCAACATCAATTTCAATTAACTCAACAATAACAGATTTAGCACTTAAAAATAATTTATTTTTAATTTTTGCATCATCAGCTTTAACCTTCTTGCCATAAAGTATAATGTCATCTTGAAAAAACTTGCCTGCCCTGCTCTTTCTTTTATTTTCAGGATCATCTGGGTAGCTGTAATCAACATTGTCTTTTGAACAAGAAAATGTTATTAATATCGAAATAATTAATAGTAAATTTTTCACTAGAAATAAACTTTAGAATTATTGGAAATACTAGTTAGTATTATTTAGGGATTAATCCTATGCAAGAAATTTTATTTTTAAAGCAATAATGCTATTTAACCCCAGCTATGGATATTAAATATTTCTGATTTTGAGGTAATTTTTAGCTAAAACTCAGGGATGCTTAATATCCATAGTTGGGGTTATTTAGTCTAGCTCATACTCATTTTGCCAATCTTCTTTATCATCAAAGTTGGGCTGATCACTTTTAAATAAAATAAAATCTTCAATTGCTAGCACATCCATTCCTGTCCTCATAAAACATTTATAAGAATCTTCAGGAGAACAAACAATTGGCTCACCTCTAACATTAAAAGAGGTATTAATTAAGACGCTGCATTTTGTTTCTTTTTTAAAGCTTGTGATAAGTTCATGGAATCTTAAATTAGTATCTTTGTGAATTGTTTGTAAACGGGCTGAATAATCAACATGGGTAATTGCTGGAAGCTTTGATCTTTTAATGTTTAATTTATCAATACCAAAAAGCTTTTTTTGCTTCTCTTCACTACCCTTAACTTTTATTTTGTCACTAATTGGCGCAACCATTAACATATAAGGAGAGTCAACATCTTCAATATCAAAATAATCGGTGATATCCTCTCTTAAAACTGCTGGAGCAAATGGCCTGAAAGATTCACGATATTTTATTTTTAAATTCATAATTTTTTGCATTTTTTCACTTCTAGGATCCCCAATAATGCTTCTACTACCAAGTGATCTTGGACCAAATTCCATTCTACCTTGGTGCCAACCTAGAACCTTTTCTTTTGCTAGCTCTTTAGCTAAAATGTCAGCCAATTCTTTTTTGCTTTTAACTTTTTTATATTTTGCACCAACCGAATCTAAATATTTTTTTATTTCTTTATTGTCACTTTTAACACCCAAATAAGAACCAGACATATTGTCTTTGCCTTTAACAAAAGTAGTTCTTTTGTTTTTTAGATGTTGATATAAAATAGCAAATGCAGCACCTAAAGCACCACCAGCATCACCTGAAGCTGGTTGAATAAAAATATTTTTAAAGATTTTTTCTTTTAATATTTTACCATTGGCAACGCAGTTTAAGGCAACTCCACCACTTAAACATAGATTATCACTACCAGTAATTTTTTTAGCAGTTTTGGCTAATTTAATAACAATTTCCTCTGTTACCTTTTGTATTGAAGCAGCTATATCCATTTCAAATTGAGAAATTTCAGTTTCTGCCTTTCTTGGACACTTGCCAAATAATTTATGGAATTTTTTACTAGTCATAGTAAGACCAGTAGTATAGTTAAAATATTTCATTCTAAGCTTAAATGAACCATCTGCTTTTAAATCAAGAAGATTATCTTTAATTAATTTAGCATATTTTGGCTTTCCGTAAGGTGCTAAACCCATTAATTTATATTCTCCAGAGTTAACTTTAAATCCTGTATAGTAAGTAAATGCTGAGTAAAGAAGCCCGATTGAATGAGGGAAATGAATTTCTTTTAAAACCTTCATGTCATTATCTTTGCCATGCATGATAGAAGTTGTTACCCATTCACCAACACCATCCATATTAATAATAGCAGCATCTTTAAATGGGGAAGGAAAAAATGCACTCGCAGCATGTGATTGATGATGCTCGGCAAAAAGTAGTTTATTTGTTATTACTTCTTTTAATTCCTTAATTTGCTTTTTATCGTATTTCTTGGCTTTTTTGTTAATTTCCTGCTCTAAACTAACAAGATCTTTAATTAGGGTATCTTTTAGAAATAGCTTTTCTTTTAGCCAAACTGGTATTGCCATTAAAAATGACATAAACCCTCTTGGAGTTTCACTTAAATAGGTTTCTAAAAGTCTTTCAAACTTTAAGAATGGCTTATCATAAAAGCCAACAAACTCTATATCTTTTAGCGTAATTCCTGCCTCTTTCAAACAATATTTAATTGCCTCTTTGGGAAAAGCTGGATCATGTTTTTTTCTGGTAAACCTCTCTTCTTGTGCAGCGGCTATTATTTTCTCTCCCTTAATTAAACAAGCTGCTGAATCATGATAAAAGGCAGAAATTCCAAGAATATAAGACATGTTTTTAATTTTTAGTTTTTATTAAATTTTGTATTTTATTAGATATTTTTAGATGACCATTTTGGTTCATATGGTCATCTAAGATAAAGTAGTCTTTATCATTTAAAATTTGTGAAGCATCAAATACCGTTAAACCATCTATTTTATAGTCTTTAAAGTAATTAAATAATTCACTATCATTATTATTGTGACCATCTACTTCAAATAAAATTATCTTGGTATCCTGGCTTATTATATCATTAATTTCCAGTAAAATTTCTAGTAATTTATCAAACTCAGCTTCTGAATTAACACTAGACTCCTTCTTATACTTGCCCTTAATGCTTCTGATTGACTCTCTTATAGCTAAAAAACTAAAACGAAGCGGCTTATATTTATGAGCTTTTTTTAAGTGCTTATTAACTGTTTTTTGATAGCCATCTTCTTTGGTGTTTTTTAGGGTAAAATTATTTTTAATAAATAAATCATTTTCTGGATAATCGTTGGGGCAATATTGTATTATTAAATATTTTAAATTACTTTTATCTAATTTTTTTAACATTAAATATTGCCTAGCAGTACCATAAGAAGAAATTGCTGCATTTAATACTTTTAAGTTAGATTGTTTTTCTATTAAACTTGCAAAAGATTGATCTTGATTAGAGCCCCAACCCATTGCGTGAGAATCTCCCAAAACAATAATATCTGGTGCTATAAGAGAATTTTTGTCATCTCGTAATCCAAAGCTATTAATATGATATTTGGTATCAAATTCTTTATTTTTGAACTGACACTCACCTTCTTTTAAAACATAGGTTAAGTCTTTATCATACTTAGCACAATCTGGATTAAACTGAATAATGCTACGATTTGAAGCATAGTATTTTCTTAAATATTGCTTTAATGGGGGAATATTTTCACTAAAAGAATAATTCTTATACAAGGAAAATAAAATTAACTCCAGTAAAAGAAGGGATATAAGGATAATTATTAAATATTGACCTAATGTCTTAATAACATTCCTCATATCCTAAAAAATTAAGTATAATTTAAAATAATGTATAAACAAATGGTGCTACCGCTGAACCTTGAGCAAATATTAATAACGCTCCAAGTAGCAACATGACAATTATTATTGGTGCTAACCAAAATTTTTTTCTAACTTTTAGAAACTTCCATAATTCTTTTAAAAATGACATATGTTTTATATTAATTTTTATTAAAACCAATTCTACTTGAGATAAGAAGAAATATCAGATGCAATTTTATTAGATACTAGTATAGAACCTTTTTTATTAATATGCACTGTATCGTAAATATATTCTTTATTTTGAGGTATGTGATTGGCAAGGTCAATAACTAAAACATTATTTTCTTTACCAAATTGTCTTATTTTTTGATTAAATTTTTTATACAAATCTTGATAAACTTTATTAAATAAACCTCCCCTTCCTGTTTTAAAATCTGCAATATCTTCTATTCTGTTTGGTTGAGTCATAATAACTGGAATTATATTATGAGAACGGGCAATATTTGCAAATAATTTAAGATTATTCTCAAACTTCTTTAAAAGATTTTCTTGTTCAAGCTTGCTATTTAAAACTTGTTCTTGCCATGTTGAATTGCCCCATTCATTATTATCTTTTAGTAATTTACTATTTTTATGAGTGCAAACTAAGTGAGATTTACTTTTATTGTAATTCCAGTAACTTCCTTCATAAATTAAGGTGGATAAATCGTTAACATTATGCATCATTACAATCATATCTGGCTTGTAAGGTAATAATTTGTTAATTGTAATATTTATCGAATGAAGAGAGTTATTACCACTTCTTGCAGCATTATCACCATTAACCTTTAAGCCAGTTTTTCCTTCAATAATTCTTCCTGATAAATAAGGAAATCTGAATTCTTCATCGACAGTTTCACACTCAGTGGTAGAACCTCCGATAAAGAAAATTTGTAAATCAGGATTTTCATGAATAAATGCTGGCTCAATAATACCATCTTTATCTGTTCTGATGAGATACTCTTTATGCTCTAAAGTTTCATGTTTAGCAGAAGGAAATATTAATTCATTTTTATTGGGAGAATTTTCTCTTAATTTAATGTGTCTTTTGTTATGACAACGAATACCATATTTTATTTGATCAGCAATACTGTACTTTTCACCGCCTTCTGTATCTTGTAAAATATCTAGCTTTAATACAAAGACAATAATAAAGATAGTAATTGAAAAAATTATTCCAGACAGAATAAAGGTAGCTAATTTTGGATATTTTTGAAAAAAAACTTCATGATTTGACATATCTAAAATTGATTTTGCATCTCTTTTGGTTGATCTTTTCTGTCAAGAAAATAGCTTTTGGCTGATTTATCTATTCGTTTTTTTAGTAAATCTTTACGAAAGATCTTGAGCAAAATTCCCATTGGCAAGAAAATTACGTAAAATAGAATAAAAATAATTATTTTTGAGTTAATGTTGCCAACAACATTGCCAAACTTAATCCATCCTTGGTAAAAATAAATTTTTTGGTAAAATAATGGAAAAGTAATAGAAATAACAGTAAATCCAATTGCAATATAAAGCGACCATAACCTTAAAGGAGCTTCTTTAAGTAAGGGGTAAAGAGCAATACCTAAAAAAATGAAAGCCCAAATAAAGCCAAAACTTCTTAATTGTTTTTTATCGTCCATTTTTATTTAAATTTTATACGACTTACGAAAATATAAACTCAAAGCTAAATTTAGCAGGTCCTAGGGAATAATTATACCAAACATTAATGCCCTTGACGTAAATACTATTTTATTCAAAGAATAATGGACAGAGTAAATAAAATTTATAAAAATACAAGAATTTAAATATTGAATTTACTTAAGTTTGGTAGTATTTTTTTAGACACTAATTAGGACTTACTTTGAAACAATGATCTTTTAATTAAAAAACTTCAATGAGCTGGCAAAATAAAGTATATACCACCACAAGAAAAGGCCTTACCTTAAGCTGGAGTATTTCTTTATGTATTTTTTCTGTTATTTTGCTATTATCTTTATTTAGCTTTAATATTGATGATGTTTCTTTTAATACAAAATCTACTAATCAAGAAGTTAAAAATTGGATGGGGTTTTTTGGCTCTCACATTTCAGATTTATTATTTCAACTAATTGGCCTTAGCGCTTTTTTCTTAAGTTTAATTTTATTTAGTTTTGGCTTAAAATTTTTTAGCAAAAAGAACATTGAATTCTTATATTTAAAATTAGTCTTAATTCCATTTTGCTTATTATCTTTTTGTATATTTTTTGCCTGCTTTCCTAATCCAAATTGGTGGATATTTAGTAGCCTTGGTGGGGTTAATGGTCAGTTTATTTTGCATAAGCTAGATGTAATTCCAGTTTTTATAACTTCTATTATCTCTCTCTTATTCTCCTTTATAACCCTATCGATAATTATTGAAATTAGCCTTAATGATTGGCGTTATTTTGCGCGCTATAATATTGCTATTGCTAGATATTTAACCAGAATTTCTATTGATACAATCATTTATTTACGCAATTTTATTCAACAAAAAAAATCTCAAATTGTAAGCAACTTGCCAAACACTAACCTTATTAAAACCACCCCCGAAATTCAAAATGAACCTCAAGAAACACCTACAAAAATAATTAATAACACAATACAAAATAACGCAGAACCAGTAACTAGTAGTAATGAGACAATAAAAAAACCTCTTAATAAAACTAAACAAATGATTAAGGCTAGTAATAATAATTACGAATTACCTCCAGAAGAATTGCTAACCATCAGAGAAAATACCAATAAAGGAAAAACCATCAGCAAAGTTCAGCTAGATGAGCAAGCTAAAATGCTAGTCAAAACTTTAGAAGATTATGGTATCTTTGGTAAATCTTTAGGAGTTAAATTAGGCCCAGTTATTACTCTACATGAATTTGAGCCAGCTCCTGGCACTAAGTCGTCACGTATAATTGGTCTTGCTGATGACATTGCGCGTTCTATGAGCGCTGTCTCTACTAGAATTGCTGTCATTCCTGGAAAGACTGCAATTGGAGTTGAGTTACCTAATGCAATTAGGGAAATGATCTTTCTCAGGCAGTTAGTAGAATCACAAGAATATAAATATTCTCAAGACTCCCTGCCAATTATTTTAGGTAAAGATATTAGTGGTAAGTCTATGATTGTTGATCTAGCCAAAATGCCCCATCTATTAATTGCTGGAACTACAGGATCAGGCAAATCTGTTGGTGTTAATGCTATGATATTATCACTCCTTTATAAACTAAGCCCTGATGAGTGTAAATTTATTATGATTGATCCAAAAATGCTTGAATTATCAGTTTATGATGGCATTCCACATTTATTATCTCCGGTTGTAACTGAGCCAGGAAAAGCAGTAATAGCGCTGAAATGGGCCGTTAATGAGATGGAAGAAAGATATAAAGCTATGTCTAGCTTGAGTGTTAGAAATATACATGGCTATAATGAAAAAATAGAGAAAGCTATTAAAAATGGTGAGGTTTTAACTAGAAAAATTCAAACTGGTTTTAACCCTCAAACTGGTGAGCCAATTTTTGAAACTGTTGAACTAGAATCAAAAAAACTTCCTTTTATTGTTATTATTGTTGATGAAATGGCTGATCTGATGATGGTTGCCGGAAAAGATATTGAAGGATCAGTACAAAGGCTAGCACAAATGGCCAGAGCTGCTGGAATTCACTTAATAATGGCAACACAAAGACCTTCTGTCGATGTTGTAACTGGTGTAATTAAGGCTAATTTCCCTACCAGAATAAGCTTTCAGGTAACTTCTAGAATTGATAGTAGAACTATTCTTGGAGTACAAGGTGCAGAACAGCTTTTAGGTCAAGGTGATATGATTTATATGTCTGGAGGAAGTAAATTAAACAGAGTTCATGCTCCATTTTGTTCTGATACTGAAGTAGAAAATATAGTTAACTTTATTAAATCACAAAAAACTGATGATAGCAACTTAAATACTGTTTCTTTTGATCAGGCTCAAATTGATTCAAACTCTACTAATAGTCTTGATTTAGGAAATCAACCAGATAAAGATGGTGACCTTTATAGTCAAGCAGTTACAATTGTCAAAAGGGATAAAAAGACTTCTATAAGTTATATTCAAAGGCAACTTAGGATAGGATATAATAGAGCTGCAACATTAATTGAAAAAATGGAAGAAGATGGCATATTAAGTGCGCCAAATACTTCTGGAAAGAGAGAAATAATAGAGGAATAGAACCTATAAATATAAAATGGTCTTTTTTATAAGTCCTAAAGAATAAATTAATAATAAATATGCAAAAACTGTTTAGAATAATTGTTATTACTGTAATACTGGGAATTTTAGCTACTGGATCTGGATTAATTTATATTTTTAGCAGATATAGCCAAGATTTACCAGACTACAAGCAATTAAAAACATACAGCCCTCTAATAACTACTAGACTATACAGTGCTAATGGCAAGTTAATTAAAGAATTTTCCAAAGAAAATAGAATATTTGTTTCCATAGATATTATTCCAAAACATTTAATTAGTGCATTTTTAGCAGCTGAAGATAGTAATTTTTACAAACATTCTGGTGTTGATTTAGGTGCAATTTTAAGAGCCGCCATAAATAATCTATTCGCTTATATGAAAGGTGATAGAATGGCTGGAGGAGCTTCAACCATAACTCAACAAGTAGTAAAAAACTTTTTATTAACCAATGAGAGAACCTTTAGTAGAAAAATTAAAGAGGCAATCTTAGCTTTCAAAATAACTAAAACTTTTTCTAAAGATCAAATTTTAGAACTTTATCTAAACCAAATATATCTAGGATCCAGCTCTTATGGTGTAGCTGCTGCTTCTCAAGCCTATTTTGATAAATCAATTGATGATTTAACCATTGAAGAGGTAGCGCTTTTGGCAACATTACCTAAGGCCCCCTCTAAATTAGACCCAAGAAAAAACATTGAAAAAGCAAAAGATAGAAGAGATTGGGTAATAAAACGCATGTTATCCGAAGGATTTATTAATAAGACACAAGCAAAAACAGCTATGCAAACACCAATTACCCTTAAAAAAGCTGATGCTACCATTGAGTCCACAGCTAATTCATTCTCAGATAATGTTAAAAAAGAATTAACTACTCTTTATGGCTCTGATAATGTTTTTGAGAGCGGTATTATGGTAAGAACTACACTAAATACTAGGCTACAAAAAATTGCTGGTAGAGCTTTACAAAAGGGTTTAGAGGATTATGACAGAAGACATGGATATAGAGGACCCATTGCTAAAATTAAAATAAAAAATAATAAAAAAAGCTGGCATGAACTATTACAAGAAGTTGAAATTAAAGAATTATACAAAGATCGCTGGATGCCAGCAGTTGTTTTAAGTTATGACAAAAATAAATCTCAAATTGGCCTAATAAATGGAGAAAAGGGAACAATTAATTTAGAAAACATTAAATGGGCTAGAAAATACATAGACTCTGATAATATTGGTAGTCCAATTAAAAGAATGTCCAATGTATTTAGAGTGGGTCATGTAATATTAGTTGAAAATATTGTTGGTGAAATTTATGACTTAAAACAAATACCAAAAGTTAATGGTGCTGTTATGGCTGTAGACCCTCATACTGGCAAAGTACTTGCTATGTCTGGTGGGTACATTGATGCTGCCAATCAATTTAATCGTGCTACCCAAGCCAAAAGGCAACCTGGATCAGTTTTAAAAACTTTTGGTTACCTAACCGCCCTAGAAAATGGCTTAACTCCAGCTACAATAATTATGGATGAACCAGTAACACTTGATCAAGGAGATGATTTACCTCCTTACAGCCCAACAAACTATTCTAATAAATTTTATGGTCCAACTACGCTGCGTGTAGGTCTTGAAAAATCGATAAATGTTACAACTGTTAGGGCTGCTGCTCAAGTTGGGTTAGCAAAAGTTGCTCAAAATATCAAAAAATTTGATATTAATGATGACCCTGAACCAATTTACTCTCTAGTACTGGGATCAACTGAAACTACACTTTCTAAATTGGTTACTGCATATTCAATGATAGTAAATGGCGGCAAGAAAATTAAACCATCTCTTATTGAGACAATTCAAGATCGTAATGGTAAAACCATCTTTAAAAGAGATCAAAGATATTGTGACTGCGACCTTGAGGATCCAGAAAAATATGATAATAATAACTTACCATTTCCAATTCTTGAAGATGATAGGGAGCAAATTACCGATAGCGCCACTGCTTATCAAATTACATCTATGCTTGAAGGAACCGTAAAAAGAGGAACTGGATATAAAGCCAATGCCATTAAGAAAAATATTGGTGGAAAAACTGGAACAACCAACAACTCTTATGACTCTTGGTTTGTTGGCTTCTCTCCTGATTTGGTTTTTGGGGTGTATGTTGGCTTTGATATTCCAAAATCTCTTGGTAAGTATGAAACTGGAGCTTCCGTTGCTTTACCAATATTCATAGATTTCATGAAAGAAGCTTTGGAAGATGTTCCAGCAACTCCATTTAGAGTTCCAAATGATATAAAATTTGTAAAAATTGATCGACAAACTGGTCGCCCACCTACTCCATTAACACCAAAATATCGAACTATATTTGAGGCTTTAAAGCTAGATGACGTAATTGAAGGTGGAATAAATGATAATGATTTAGGAGATGATGAAAGTATAATTAATGATAATAATTCTTCTCAAGATATTGGAATTTATTAAAAAGATATGGTAATATATTTTGTAAATTTAACATTAATCCTATGCATAATATTACTATTCCTAAAATTTATACCAAAATTTAGCCACTCTGAACTTGAACGAATTGCCGGTTTTTATTTAATTTTTACCAACATAATAATCTTAATATTAATTAATAGCATAGGTAGATTTAGTAATATTTTAGATATTATCCTAATGTTATTTTTACTCAAATTAGCATCTTTAATGCTGCTTTTTATTAAAAAGAAGTCTTAAAAATAATGGAAATAATTAATTTAAACTTAATTGCCAATATTTTAATAATTTTAGGATCCATAATAATATTACTTTGCTGTATCAATTTTTTAAGAAGCAAAGATATTTTTGAGTCAATACATTACGTTATTTTAGCAAATATCTATGGGCTCTCTATATTGCTATTTGGCATCGCATTTAAATATTATCAAATACAAAATTTATTAAAAATTATTATCTTAATTGCTATTAATTGGATAATTACGGTAATTTTAAACCAAATTTTTAATAAAAATGCCTATTTAAATAAAAAGAACCTGAAAAATTTAGAAATATGCAAGACAAGTTTTTAAAAGCTCTTATCTACACATTACTTAGTATTGCTCTTGTAATATTTTTGCTGACTTTACCATTTAATATCTATTGCAAAACCACCAAAAAATGCTACCCTATTACTTTATCCTCTTTTTCAATTTTAAAAAAAGGCAATAAAGCAATTAATATTCATTTTCAAAGCACAATAAAAAAAGAATTAAAAGATATTGTAAAATTTTATCCTATTAAAGAAAACCTAACTAAATTCAGCAATGAGTATATTGATAATTCTTATTTTTTAAAAAATTTAAGTAACAAACCTATATCTATTAGAGCTAAGTATAAAGCTACCCCCAAAGAAGCTGATCAATATTTAGATAGAATTGAATGTTTATGCTTTCAAAGTGAAGAATTAGAAGCGGGAGAAGAAATGAAGATGCCTATTAGGTTTAAAATTAAAGAAAATAAAGGAACTGTAAGTAAAATAAATATTAATTATGAAATTGAGCTCTTAGGAGGTAATTAATATAATTATTATTACCTTTTTAACAGTACCTAAGGTAGATTTACACTATTATCTACACTATTATCAATAACCTGTTGTGCACCTGCACTAGACACACTGTTAGAAGGAAAAGCGGCAGCACCTTTGGAATCTTGTTTTTTAGCTTTTAATAAAGAAGAAAATATTTTATTTTGCGCCTCTACTAAATTTTGACCTAATTCTCCATCTTTATAACAACGGTTTAAATCACATTTAACTGGCTCTAATCCTAACTTACTTTGCAATAGATACATGCTAACCTTAGCCTCTTGAATATCTTTTAATGATTCTTGTCTTAATGCCTGATTAAATTGTAATAGCTCTGCTGGTGTAGCATTGCTGATATCAAATGCATTATCATTCATTATCATTTTAGCAAATTGAGATATTGCTTTACCTAAATTTTCTACATTAGAAAGATCTACGTCTAACCTAGAAGCAACTTTGGTCATAAAATGAGAATTAGAATCTGCACAATAACCACTAGACCAGCTATTAAAAGGACTAACAATTGGCTTGTTAATATTGTTAACTTCAAATTTTGATGCTATTATTTTACGCAAAGCACTAGTTGACTCAGAATATTCTATACCACCCTTTAAATCATTGTAAAATATTAAATTATATTTTCCATTTGCTGCCTTATCTAACACAAAACCCATTTGATGTTGATATTTTTTAGATGCAATTGGAATACAAATTCTTTGAGGTGGTTATCTTGATAAATTTCTTTAACTACGTCTAATTGTTTGGATAAATCTTGTGGAGAAAATAAAACCTTTCCAAGAGAATTTTGATATTTCTGTAATAATACTGTAACATATTCTGTTTGCTTTAATAGCATCTTAACAAAATCTGACTTGATATCATCATCTTGAGCATCGGGCTTTGTTTGTTTCACATATTGTTGATATTTCTGCAAATTTTCTGCAAATTTTGGCATTGTTGTTACAACATCCATTAAATCTAAACCAATATTATGAGATAAATAATCTGCCTAACAATCTTCCAGAGGCACAGAATCTAAAAGTACAACTTGCTCTTCTGGATTGCCACTAACACCATCTTTTCTAAAAACAAATTGAGCAAATTGAGCCCCTTGGCTATTTCTTGAAGTTTCAACAATACGTCTTACATGAGCATTATTAAAAGCACAATTATCAGAAATAATTTCTACCCCATAAGTCATGCCTCTATTGCTATCTTGGGAAAATGCTGGAGATTTTGGATATGAGGTAAGTAAAAATCCACTATTACCAAAATCATAACAAAATCCATCCTCCTCCCTAAAATTAACATTATCAGCCCTTCCATATTCAAATGACGCTCTTATCATGTAACGCAAAAATAAATCTTTATCATATGTTAGCAATTTACCCCCTTTATTTTCTTTGTTTTTTGTATCTTTTGCTGGTTTCATAATATTGATTTATTTGTTTTATTTAATATTATACTTTAATATTGAAACTAAATCAATGTAATAGTTCCTGATTAATAAATGCCTGCAAATTCAAAAGACAATAATAAAATAACTGGCTATCTCTTAGCAATTTTGGCGGCAATACTCCTTGGTTGCACTGGTGTTTTTATTAGAAATATTTCAACAGATGTAAATAATCTTAATTTCTTAAGAATATTTATTGGTTTAATTTTTTTAACCTTATTTCTTTTTTTTAGAAAGGAATTAGGAGAAGTAAAAAAAGTTAAATTATCCATTCCACTTTTTATTACTGGAGTTTGCTTGGCTTTAATAGGTTTATGTTATATTAATGCCCTAAAATATACCTCGCTAACTAATGCTGTTTTTCTTTTATATTTGGGACCTATTATTGCTATTATTTTTTCTTTTATTTTTTTTAAAGAAAAACTCAATCCAATAAATTTTTTGATAATTGCAATAACTTTTTTAGGATTTTTATTTGTACTTGAATTTAAATTTACGATTGGCTCTTCTCAGACACAGCGTTATTTATGGGGTCTTGGAGCTGGCATTCTTTTCGCTTTATTTATCGTTTTTAATAGAATAATTGCCAAAGATATTAGTGGCTTAAAACGTAGTTTTTATCAAATATTATTTGCCTGCATAACTATGATGCTATTTATTGATGACTCTATTTTCCAAATATCAAAAAAAGATTTTTTATGGATCACCGCCATGGCCTTTTTTCAAGGGTTTTTAGCTTTTGTTTTCTTAATAACAGCTATTAAATATTTAAAAACTCATGAATATGGTGTAATATCCTACCTAGAACCATTAATAGCATCTTTTTTAGGGTTTTTATTGTATCATGAAATTCCTTCAATATTACAATTAATTGGCTATGTCTTAATTTTTTGCACCGGAATTGCTCAAATTAGTGCAAATAAGATCAAATTTTTAAATAATTAGCGTAAAATCCGCAATTATACCTTGACCCAAGGCGGCATAAATGCTATAATGTTAAAACTTACAAAGTTTAATAAGTTAATTAAATATGGGAATTGAAACAATAAGACAAGAAATTGCCAAGAAGTTTGTAGCAAAAAAGAAGCATGGAATTACTGTTACTAAAGTAGATTATCTAGGCATACCAGGAAATTCATGTGCTGGCTTTCCGGATGAAGATTTGGATAAAAATAGATTAAATGGATTAGAAGGAAAAGCTAATGGTTGGCTATCAATTCGTGAATTGTCAGCAATTATGTCATCTCTTGGTTTAAAATCAAAAAGGCTTTATTCTGGAACTCAAGGCGCTTACCCCGAAGATGAAGTTGGAGCAAATTACATTGAAGGTGGTAATGGTGAATTGTACTTTTTTGGTGATGATGGTACTTACTTTGATTCTTTATTCTCGCTACCAGATAGTGATGGAAATATTGTAGCAATTGCTGATATTGCTGGAAATTCTCTAAATTTACTTGGGCAAACTTTTGAGGCAGTACATAATAAAAGAGATGCTAGAAAAGCAGCCATAAATCATGATGGTAATTGCGGCTTTCACACCATGATGCATATTCTTTTAGCTAAAAAAATCTATGAGGAATCTATTATCAAATATGGTAATATGGGAAGAAATTTTGCCATCAGTATAATCAATAATATTACAATTAAAACAATTGAACAATTATGTAAAAAAATAAAACTAGGAGATGGCACAGGGCACAGGGCATTAGGAACAATCTTACAAGAAGCACGCTCTTTAATTTATGATGATGATTTTGGTGGAGTTGATTCAGGCATTAGAGATAGAGTTAAAGGCCAAATAAGAAATGCTGTTGATAATTTTCAAGCACAAATAAATATTCCAATATCTTTTACTGGAAAAGGTGGGGCATTAAAGCTGGCTGAAAAGAAAATGCCAGATAAACTTATTAAAATGATTAATGGCTTTACAATTGTACGTAAAGATAATAAGACTAGAGAAGACCTAATATTAAAACTAAAGTTAACAAAGAAAAAGGATGGGTCTTTTGAATTTGACTTATTAAGACAAAATGGCTCCTCATACAAAGCCAAAAATAAAGAATCAAAATTACAAGTATTAAGAAATCTTTTTGATAAAATTAACCAGCAAGATCATGAAGATCCTTTAATAAATATTTTTTGCAATGAGGCCATTACCCAAATTAGATTTCAACAAGCCTTAGGCCTTGGAGGCAGGGGTGGTTTAGAAATTTCTGGTACCTATGGCGCATTAGTAAATGCTACCAAAACTTTAGACAATGTTAGAGTACTACACGGTATTCATGGCTATACCCTATCGGGAAATGATGATTTTAATAAAAAATCTCTTAAAGCAGAAATCGGATATTTAAGAAATCAAAAAACTTTACCACGTTACTGCATATTTCCCTTTTCTTACGATGAAAAACATCAATATGGTGTAGTTATTGATAATTTAAAACAAAAAATTTACTACTCAGATTCTTTTGGCGAATATGTTAAACGAGACAAGGCCCTAAAATTCTTGAAAGATTTCCTCAGTGAAAAAGGTAAAAACTATAAAATAGAAAAAGTTAAATCTCCTGTGCAAGAAAGCTCAAGTAGTTGTGGTTTTCATGCTGCTGCAAATTGTATTAAAATTTTAAGTAAAAATGGTGATAAAAATCTTAAAGCTGCAATTAATGATAATGAAAACTTATCTTTTTTAAAAGAATGGGAAGAGCCAGAAACACTTGTAGAAAACCCTGATTCATATTTAAGAATTATCAGAAATGTAGAGTTAGGTGAAGATATTTGCTTAAAAAAACGTACAATAGAGCAAGGACACAGACTACAAAAAATAGTATTATTAAGAAGAATTGAAACTATTAGAAAAGAAAAAGAAGGTGATTACATAAATGGGGATGCTTTAGGATTAAAAGATATTGCCGATTCTTTAAGAGAAGTTTATGGAATAAAGAAAAGAACAGCTGATGAAAACCCCAATAATCTAGAAAATGCGAAGGGAAATTTTAATACTTTAAGATATGTACCACTTGATGATTTCTTTCGAAGAAGAGAAATTAAAAATATTGATGACATTACAAAAGCAATAATTCCAGACCTACCAGAAGAGTTAGAATTAGAAGATGTTTTTGACGCAGCTTATCAATATTTTACAGCCCAATATCTAGTTCCATTTAAAAACCAGAAACACTTGAGAGACTACAAAGTTGATGAGAATCAAGGTGATTTATTTAATGATTATGTTAAAGCCTTACATGAACAACAGGAAGAACGTTGGCTGATAGATATTGTTGCAAATAAAACAAACTCACATGATTATTTTAATGAATCAACCAAAGATTATATAACGCATGTTCAGGAAGAAGGTTTCAAACTTAGCAAAAAATCTTTGGGAAAATTATTAACAATATTTGAAGATACAAAAAATAAATTTAAAACAGAAAGTAAAGGACATGCTGTGGATAGTAGTGATACAAGTTCTAGTGAACATTCAAGCGACGATTCCAAAGAAAGTTCAAGTGAATATTTTGATTCAAGCTCAGATGAAGATTTAGATAAAACCTCAACAACATTAGCAAAAGCCAATGCTATCTTAGCAGAAGATTCTTATTCACGCCTTACCCCTGCTATGAAAAAGATTGAAGCAATGGGACAAAAAATAAATGAGGGGTTATTTCTTAATCGTAACAATAATAGTACTCGTAGAAAAATATTTGAGGTGCCTAAATATTACAAAGGTATTGGAGTTGCCTTTGAAAATATTCATTATGATGAAATAGAAAGAGAATGCACCATAACGTTAGGTCATATTAGTGAAAACGGAACCGCTATCCAAGCTGGAATAAAATCTGGCTTTCAGTTAAAAATAGCAAAAAATACTTTATGTGATTATTTTTCACAAGACCCAAGAGACAGCTTCTCAGCAAAACTGCTCGAAGATTATGCTATTCAATTTATTAGAGATAATGGTATTAATCCTAAAGATGTAACAATATTAGATCAACATAATAGAGAATGCACAATAGATAGACCCGTAGGAACTGCCATGTATCAAGTAAATAACACTAAAGATCAAATTAATCTTTTAAATGCTAAAGGCTTTAATACCATAGTAAAAAATCCATCGGCGAGCCTAGCTGCAGAAAAAACCAAACATATGCCACCAGCTAAATCTAAAGGGGCTGAAATTGGGTTGTAAGTAAGATATTGGTTAATATTATCTCCTCCACCCTGGACGTGAGATCCTTCATGCAAAAATCTCTTCTTTTGTCATCCTGAACTTAGGCTAACTTAGGCCTGTTAAGGACTTAGTTAGTCTTACGTGATAGGATCTCACGCAAAGAAACGTTAGTTAATATTAACCCCTCCATTCGTGACGTGAGGCACTTCACATAAGAGACTCTAGAGCTGCAAAAGCAGCTCAAGATTCTCTAAGTTCAGCATGACAGGAATAAGAAAAATTTAAATTCTTCGATGTCAAAGACCTTTGACATGTTAGTAGAAGCTACCAGCAATCACTAACCTTAACATCAACTTTAAGTGGTAAATCTAGTAAGAAGGCATTTTGCATGGTTTTTTTGAGTAAATTTTGTACTTGCTCAACTTCATCTTCCGGAGCTTCTAATATTAATTCATCATGCACTTGAAGTAGCATTTTGGCTTTAAAATTACTATTCTCTAATTTGTTATCTAAATCAATCATGGCTTTTTTGATAATATCTGCAGCACTTCCTTGAATTGGAGCATTAATTGCTAAACGCTCGGCTAAACCTTTAATAACTGGATTTTTGCTATCAATGCCATTAATAAAACATTTTCTGCCAGTAATTGTACTAACATATCCTTGCTCTTTAGCCAACTCTTGGTAGCCACTCATAAATTCTTTAATTCCAGGATATGTAATTAAATAAGATTTTATATAGTTACTAGCATCACCCCTATCAATTTTTAATTGACGGGCTAATCCAAAAGCACTTATGCCATATATAATTCCAAAATTAATTGCCTTAGCTTTACGACGCATTTCGCTGTCTACCTTATCTTCATCAACTTCAAAAATTTGTGAGGCAGTAATTGCATGAATATCTTTATCTTCTTTAAAAGCTTCCTTTAACGCCTTAATATCCGAAATATGAGCTAAAACTCTTAATTCAATTTGTGAATAATCAGCTAAAATTAACTTATGACCTTTTTTAGCGACAAAGGCAGTTCTAATTTTTCTACCCTCGCTAGTTCTAATTGGAATATTTTGAATATTAGGATTACTAGAACTTAAACGTCCTGTTGAAGTACTAATATTAGAAAAATTAGTATGAATACGACCAGTTTCTGGACTAATACTATCTTGCAATGCATCACTGTAAGTACTTTTTAATTTGCTAATGTGACGCCACTGCAACACTTTACCGGCAATTTCATGACCGGCTAATTCTAAATCTTCTAAAATATCAGAATTGGTAGAAAAACTACCAGTTTTTGATTTTTTTCCTGGCAAACTTAACTTTTCAAATAAGACTTCAGATAATTGCTTAGGAGAAGCAATGTTAAATTCTTCTTTGGCTAAATCATGAATTTCTTTAGTTAGCTTTTTAATTATTAAATCAAAATCAGATGATAAAGATTTTAATTTCATTTTATCAACCTGTACACCCTCTAACTCCATTTTAGCTAAAACAGGCAATAATGGGTTCTCAAATCTATGATAAACAAAGTTTAGATTATTTTCAAAAATTCTTTGTTTTAACAAATTATAAAGCGACCAAATAGCATAATTTTTAAAATAATAAAATTGCTCTTTCTTAGAAGAATCTTCAAATAATTTTGGCTCTTTATCTTTTTCTAAATCGTCAAAAGCTAGGCCAAAATCGTTTTCTTCAATATCTTCATCTAAATTTAAATCAATTAAATTTCTAATATGAGACTTATTACTAGCTGAGTTTAAAATGTAAGACATAGTTGCAATATCTTCACTTGCAGCCATATTAATGCCGTTTTTAGCAAAAAATTTGTAAATTTCTTTTATTTTGTAACCAATTTTAAGGATTGAGCCATCCAAAAGAATTATTTTTAGCGATTCTAGAACATTTTCTAATGGTATTTGAATATCTAAGTCAGGTTTTTCTTCATTTTTAATGCTAAATAAGTCAGAAACTTCGTTATTTTGTCTTAAATTATTGTTTTTAATAGATATTTGGTAGGTTTTATCATGTAAATTGTCAGAAATTGGTGAGAAAATGATATTTCTTGCTAAATTCTTATCATTTTTATCAAATTCAATATCAATAATAAAAGCATGTAGTTTTTCTAATTTTGTAATTATTTCTTCTAAATTTTGGGCAGTATTTATCTTAATTTTACTAATTTTGTCAAATTTTAGCTCATTTACTGGTGTTTTTTTGCTAGAAGTATCATTTTCTTTACCTTTTCTCTCAAAATCAGTGCTTTTTAAGCTAAACTCTTTAATAATTCTTTGTTTTAAAGCTCTAAAACCTTGATTGCTTAAAAATTGAACTAATTCTTCTGGGTTAATATCCTTAGCTTTAAATTGATCCATGTCAAGATCAATCGGTACTGTTTCGCATAAAGTAATTAGCTTTTTAGAAAGCTTGGCCGCCTCTACTCCACCTTGTAAAGATTCCCTTCTTTTATTTTGCTTAATTTCGTTAAGATTTTCTAATAAATTTTCTAAAGTTCCATAATTTGAAATTAACTCAGCAGCAATTTTTGGACCGATTCCTCTAACCCCTGGCACATTATCTGACGCATCTCCCATTAAAGATAAAACATCTAAAACTTGCGTTGGCGGAACTAAAAATTTCTCTTCTACCTCTTTTGTGCCAATAATTCTGTTTTTCATGGCATCATACATATTAATGTTACCATCAACTAATTGCATTAAATCTTTATCTGAAGATACGATTACTACTTCAAAATCTTTCTTGGCTGCATCTTTAGCAATTGTAGCAATTAAATCGTCAGCTTCATAACCAACCTTTTCTACAATATGTAAATTAAATGCTTCTGCTGCTTCACGAATTAAAGGAAATTGTGGTATTAAATCATCTGGACAAGGTGGACGATTGGCTTTGTAATTTGGATCAATATCATTTCTAAAAGTTTTGCTACCAGAGTCAAAAACCATACAAATATGACTAGAATCTAAGCCTGCAAGCAAGCGCAATAACATATTAGTAAAGCCATAAACAGCACCTGTTGGAGTGCCATCATCTCTAGTGAGAGGAGGCAATGAATGATAGGCTCGAAATACAAAGCCATATCCGTCAATAAGAGTAATTTTCTTTTTAGTCACCTTTGCAAAAGTTTATGTTGAATTATTAATCTACTCGTAGATATTATTAACTAGTTAGTTTTAAAATTAAATTCATATTTACATAAATTTATGTACAAGCTGTATCATCAAACCATTTGCCCCTTCTCTAGAAAAATTAGAGCCTTACTTGCAGCTAAAAATATTAATTTTGAATTAGTACCAGAAAATTTTTGGGAAAGAAGAAAAGAATTTATTGCTATGAATACAATGGGCACTATTCCTGTTTTGTTTGACATTAATAATGGTGATATAATTTCTTGTAGCAATATCATTGCTCAATATGTTAGTGAAAAATATGATGATGATAGCATTAACTTTATTGGTGATTCTGTATCTAAAAGATCTGAAGCTAGAAGAATTGAATATTGGTTTGATCATAAATTTTTTAATGAAGTTAGCAAAACCTTGCTAAATGAAAGATATTTTAATCGCTTTTCACCATCCAACCCCCCTCCAAGCTCTAGTAATATTATGACTTGTAAACATAATTTAGACATACATCTAAGCTACATGGATTTTTTACTTTCAAGCAGAAAATATTTAGTTGGAAATGAACTATCAATAGCTGATTTTGCAGCAGCTGGTCAAATTTCTACATTAGATTATTTTGGTGATATCAACTGGCGTAATCACAACTTAATTAAAGACTGGTACTGTTTAGTAAAATCTCATAAAAGCTTTAGCAAAATTTTAGAAGATAAACTACCAGGAATTATACCTCCAGTATGGTACAACAAACTAGATTTTTAAATTTTTTAAAATGGAAAAAATTAAAGTTGCAGTTTTAATATCAGGTAGAGGCTCTAATTTAAAAGCACTGATTAAAGCTTGTCAAAATACTGATTTTCCAGCACAAATTTCCTTAGTAATTTCCAATAAAAAAGATGCTGGTGGCTTAAGAATAGCTAAAGAAAATAATATTAAAACTGAATTTTTAGATCATAAATTATTTAATAATAGAGAAAATTTTGATCAAGAATTAAGCAAAGTTATTAATAAAAATAATTGTCAATTAATCTGCTTGGCTGGTTTTATGAGAATTCTATCTCCTTATTTTGTTAAAGAGTGGCAAGGTAAAATGATTAATATTCACCCTTCTTTACTTCCTTCATTTAAAGGCCATAACAGCGTACAAGATGCTATTGATTATGGAGTAAAATATTCAGGATGCACAACACATTATGTTAGTGAGCAAGTTGATAGTGGCAAAATAATTACCCAAGAAGTTGTTGAAGTTTTAGAAAATGATACACAAGAAACTTTAGCTAGTAGAATTTTAGAAAAAGAACATCTAACATATCCACTGGCATTAGAATTAGCATGTAAAGAGTTAAAAAAATGACGATATTACCATTAACAATATCTCCAAACCCAATATTAAAACAAGTATCTAAAGAGGTAGAGAAAATTGATGCTGATATACAAAACCTTATGAATGACATGCTTGAAACCATGTATCAAAATAAAGGTGTTGGACTAGCGGGCGTACAAGTTGGAGTATTAAAAAGAATTTTAGTAATAGACGTAGATTATGAGCTTGGAAAATGTGATGAGGGAGAGTGCAGTGAGGATCACGTGACTAATAAAAACCCGATCTTTATGGTAAATCCAAAAATAACTAAATCTTCTAAAGAGCTTACAACATTTTTTGAGGGCTGCCTTTCTTTTCCAGAAATTAGAGCCCAAATAAAAAGGCCAAAAAAAGTTGAAGTTGAATATTTAGATTTTAATGGCAAAAAACAAACAATTAAAGCTGATGAACTATTAGCAACTTGCGTTCAGCATGAAATTGATCATTTAAATGGCATTACTTTTGTTGATTATTTATCAAAAATCAAAAGAGAAATGCTTTTAAAAAAAATGCACAAACTTGATTCGTATAAAAAGTAATAATTATTAACTAGCTCATAGATTATGGAAAAGTATATCTACAAGGGAATTAACAAAGAAACTAATAAAATCTCTCGTGGCGAAATGAAAGTATCTGGTGTTGGCGAGCTTGAAACCTCTCTTGCAGAACTAGGATTAATGCTTATTAGTTACAAAATTGAAAAGAAGAGCTTTCTTGAACTTTCTTTCCTTCATAAAGTACAAACTAGAGATTTAGTTACATTTTTTAGCCATTTAGAACAACTTGATAATGCTGGTGTATCTATTATTGATGCTTTGTATGATATTAAAAATGCAAAATCATATACTCCTCAAATTAAAAATTTGGTACAGGAGCTTTATGAGTCGGTGAGAAATGGTAACTTATTTTCAGAATCAATTGAAAAACACCCTAAGATATTTGACCCAGTTTTTATTGGCCTTATTGCCAATGGTGAAAAAACTGGTAAATTGAACTTAGCCTTTAGAAGTATCATTGAACATTTAAAATGGAGTGACTCTATAAAAAAGAAAACTGTTAAAGCTGTTAGATATCCCCTTTTTAGTTTAATTCTTATGATATTAGTTATGATGGTTATGACCACCTTTGTGGTGCCAAAAGTTACAGTATTCTTACAAGAACAAAAATTAGACTTGCCAGGAATTACAATTGCCCTAATAGCGTTTTCTGAATTTATGCAAAAATATTCCTTAACAATGTTAGCAGCAGTTCCTGTAATAATAATAATTTACAAAACACTCAGAAGAATTCCAGAATTTGCTCTGCAAGCAGATGAGCTTAAATTACATATCCCTATCTTTGGCACAATACTCAAAAAAATTGATGCCTCTAGATTTTGTAATTTCTTTGCCATTACATTTGAAAGTGGCATTGGTGTACTAGATTGTATTGAGTCCACTAAACAAACTATTGGTAACTTGGGTATTAAGGCAAGTATTGACACCATTAAACAAAAAGTATCTGAAGGAAACTCTCTTGCAGAATCGATAGATGAATCTGGTCACTTTACTGGCCTTGTTGTAAGAATGTTTAAAGTAGGAGAAGATAGTGGTAATATGACTAAATCTCTAGAAAATATTAAATTCTTTTATGATCAAGAAATTAACGACTCGATAGATAAAGTTGTAGGAATGATTCAGCCCACCTTAGTATTTGTAATGGGTGGCATGATGTTGTGGATTACTAGTGCGATATTTGGTCCTATTTATGACTCATTCTCTAAATTGTAATGTCTAAACAATTTTTTATTAGTGCCACTGGAACTGACATTGGTAAAAGTTTTTATTTACAAAAACTATGTCAAAAATACCACACAGAAAATCAGAAATTTCACGCCATTAAACCAATAATAAGTGGCTTTGATTCTAAAGATAAAAATAATGATAGTGCCTTAATATTAAAAGCACTTAAACAAGAAAATACTCCCAAAAATTTAGATAAAATATCACCATGGCGCTTTAAAGAAGCTTTATCTCCTAATATTGCTGCTAAGATAGAAAATAAAGAAATAGATTTTAATGAAGTAGTAAATTTTTGCCAAACAGAAATGGATCTAGCCAAGAAATCTAATATTAACCTTTTAATAGAAGGTGCTGGTGGAATAATGGCGCCAATTAATGATAAATTTACCTTTTTAGATTTAATGATTGCTCTAAAAATTCCTGTGATTTTGGTAACAGACAATTATCTTGGCACTATTAGTCAC
>JAYORG010000014.1:0-42690 GCA_038123275.1 Rickettsiales bacterium
GCACCAGATTTTTCTTACTTTAGTTCCTAATTAAAACTATCTTCAACCCTTTATTTATAAGCATCTAAGCCGCCTCAATGTCATAATGAATTAGTTTATTAAAAAGCTCTGATTTAGCAAAATACAAGTTATCATTTTTTGATTGTTTTGTATTAAACCCTTTAAAATAGGGCTTTTACAATAGGACCATAAAATAATTTAGTTCCTAATTAAATTTTATTGTTTTGGCAAAAAACGAACCTATGACCTCATGATTTTAACAAATTCTTAAACCATTTCAGTTGCTCATTTTTGGATTTAGGAAAGCCTTTATGGAAATCTGAAACTTTTAATTTATATGGAAAATATGGCGATAAGATTTTTTCTTGTATTTCTGGATGCAGATTATTCATTGAGAGAATTCGAGCAGTTTGACTTTTGCTTATTTTTTTAAGGATAGCAATTTTTTTGATGCTTAAACCTTTTTCTTGATAATCATTTAGCCTTATAGCTTCTTGCATCAAAGCTCTTATTTTTTGATTGAGTTTTAGCTGCTTTTGCTTGCTAACAGTAGCATCATTACTGAGTATGATTTTT
Source organism: Rickettsiales bacterium (assembly GCA_038123275.1). Classification (GTDB taxonomy): domain Bacteria; phylum Pseudomonadota; class Alphaproteobacteria; order Rickettsiales; family UBA1997; genus CAJQHT01. The sequence continues at coordinate 577 of JAYORG010000014.1, forward strand.
TTAGCTATCCTCTCGTAATTAAAGATTGTTTGGTCTTGGAAAGTGAGTTTAAAATAAAAATGATCAATAAATATATTCTTGATTACTTCCTTGGCAATAATTTGCTTTTGGTCAAATGGTAATTTTTGCCATAACTCCTCAATTTTATTTATTTCTACTTTTTTCTTATTTAAAAAGTTAATTGAAATTTCTGGATTTTTTAAATATTTTAAAATTTCTTTCTCAATAATATTTTCTAATTCATTAGAATTAACACGTTTCAAATGACATGATTTTGAGCCATAGCGTATTATGCTCATGCAAGTATAATATCTAAATACAGCATTATTCTTTTTCTTGGCATAGTTTGGAGTCATAGCACAATTACAATATCTACAAAAAACTAAACCTTTAAGCAATCCCGGATATTTAGCGACTCTCCTTTTATCTGTTGGCCTGGATTTTATTTGATTATGTGCTTTATCCCATAATTCTTTTGAGATAAATCCCTTATGTTTTCCTTCGTAATATTTGCCCTGATGAGAAACCTTGCCAAGATAGATTTGATTATTAAGAATTCCATAAATCCGGTTATTGTAAAACTTAACCCCTTTATTGGTTAGAATATTGTATTTGTTTAAATGAAGAACCAAATCTTGAGTAGAAAACCCATCAGCTATTTTTTCAAATATTTCTTGAATAATTTTAGCATCTTTATTTTTGATTAATTTCTTATCTTTACTGCTATAACCTATTGGTAATATTCCACCAGTCCATAATCCTTTTTTCTTGGCTGCTGCAATTTTGTCTTTGATTCTGTCGCTAGTCATCTCTCTTTCAAATTGAGCAAAGGAAAGTAATATATTGAGCATCAATTTGCCCATTGAGCTTTCAGTATCAATTTGCTGAGTTACAGAAATGAAAGAAACACCATGCTCATTAAAGAAAGTGGAAAGATTAACAAAATCCTGTAATGATCTTGAAAGGCGATCAATTTTGTAAACAATTACAATATCAATTTTGCCAGATATTATATCTTCTTTTAGTTTCTTCAGGGCTGGTCTATTGATATTTCCTCCAGAATATCCACCATCATCGTAATTAGCATTAACTAGTTTCCAGCCAAGATGTTTTTGAGATTTAACATAATTCTCCGCTGCCTCACGCTGATTATGAAGAGAGTTAAATTCTAAATCCAAATTCTCAGATGTAGATTTACGGGTGTAAATTGCGCATTTTTTTTATATTCATAGGTCAGATTAATAATATTAATATTTACAAAAAACCTCATATATGCTTGTATTTTAGCATCATGAGCTTATATTTATTGTAAGATTTAACGCTAAAAAAAACATGAAAAAACTATCTAATACAATCAAGATTCTAAAGAAATCTGTTCATGAATATGAATATGAAGGAGAAGAAGGTAAGCATGATACCAGACCAACCGAATCAATAAAATCTGATCCTGAAGTTGAAAATCTAATCAATAGCCTAATAGATAAAGATATCTCAGAATTAAGAGAATTATGGACAAAATACTTTGATCAAGAAATTCCTAAATGGAATAAGGGATATTTAACTAAAAGATTAGCTTATAGAATTTAAGAAGTGCATTACGCAACAACACTTAGGCCAAAAGTAAGGAGTGTTCTAGAAAAATCTATAAAGGCAATAATAAGCTTACAACTAAATCAAAGTTAAAAAAAGAAGGAAAATTCAATATAAAAATCGGCACTGTACTTGAGCGAACTTATCAAGGTGAAACTTACAAAGTGATTAAAACTGATAGAGGTTATTTATTTAACGATAAAATATATCAATATCTATCAGCGATTGCTAGGCAAATAACTAAAAAAGAAACAAAAGGCTATGAGTTCTTTGGACTTATCTAAAAATAAGAAAATAATTGAGAATATTGCTAAGGCTTATGGTTGGAAACAAATGCTTGAGAATCAGAATATGAAAACTATTAACTCACTTACTGATATTGCTAAAAAAGAAGGAATATTAACAAGGCAGGTGAGAAAGATTTATTATCTGAATTATTTATCGCCTTATATTGTTGAGAAAATTACTCTTAATGGTGAGAATCCAAGAAAACTAAAATTACGTGATTTTTTGGATGGATTTCCGATTAGTTGGTCCCAGCAGGAGGAGTGGTTCTTTTGTTAAGATTCTATTAGATTGATGACTTAGTGATTGAAATCAACTAGTAAAAGTATTTATTTAGAATAGACATTTTTCAATGTGCTCAATCATAAATCCTGCAACATTCTTTTCTGTAGCTTTCTCAATTCCCTCTAGACCCGGAGAAGAATTTATCTCAAGAATAAGCGATCCCCGATTTGACCTTAGAATATCAACGCCTGCAACATCCATACCCATCACCTTACTAGCTTTGATGGCCATAGCCCTTTCTTCTTTAGTAATAGTAGCTGGCTGTACTGTTGCACCAAGATGATAGTTTGCTCTATATTCACCTTCATTAGCAATTCTTTCCATTGAGGCTACAACTTTATTACCCACAACAAAACATCTTAGGTCTCTGCCACTAGATTCTTTAATAAACTCTTGAACAATTACATTGGCGTGAAGTTGTTTGAATGCTGAAATAACACTTCTTGCAGCACTATTGGTTTCAGCCAGAACGACTCCTTCCCCCTCGGTTCCTTCAACTAGTTTTATTATTAATGGAGCTCCTCCAAGAGATTTAATAATTGCATCAATGGTAGTTGGAGAATTTGCAATACCAGTTGATGGCATTGGGATATCGTTCTTTGCCAAAATTTGTAAAGATTTTAGCTTATCCCTAGCATTTAGAACGGCCACAGAGCTATTTAAGGAATAAACTCCTAGCATTTCAAATTGTCTCAATAAAGCTGTACCATAAAAAGTAATAGAAGGCTCAATTCTAGGAATAACAGCATTTAAATCCTTAATTGGTTTACCATTTTTATCATAAATTGTTGGTGTATCATTAGTGATATTAACAAAACATTCAGTAAGGTTAATAATTCTAAATTTATGACCTCTTTTTTCGGCTTCTTCTTTTAGTCTTTTGTGAGAGTATAATCCTTTTTCCGATACCAATAATCCTATCTTCATTTACTTGTAAAAAAATATTGTTAATTTAATAAATATGAGATTAATAATTACTTTGTAATATTTAAATACACAAATTAATTTAACATGAAAATTAGAAATAATTTTAGGATCGGTATCACTGATGACACTAACATCATGAGGTGTAGGCTTATTGTTAAACTCGTTGAAATGTGCGGAGCTACTGCTGTGTTAATTCCCATGTATTTAAATCAAAACTTAGTCAAAGACAAAGCTACCGATTACAAAGAATTAGATAAGGCTATCGATGCCCATTTAGGAAAAGTAGATAATATTTTACAAAGCTGTGATGCCTTGATATTTCCTGGCAATAAAAGAGACATTAACCCTGGTCTTTACGGTGTATCACAAATTCATCCTGAAACAAAAAGAAGATTGCCTCAAAATAAATTAAACGTAAGACAAGAGACAGAAATAAAGATGCTGCAATATGCATTAAAAAAGAAAGATATTCCAGTTCTTGGAATATGTGGAGGAATGCAGTTAATAAATGCTGTTCTAGGTGGTTCATTAGTACAGCATTTACCAGATGACCCTAGAATTGAAGGAGAAGATAATCCTCATCATGATAAAGATTTAAAAGATATGACAGGTGATGAGTTGCAAGATTTTGAAAATAATTTTGAGCAAATTATCAGTGGAAAAAAGGAGAATGGTTTATATCAAGGAACTCACTCAATGAAGGTTGAAGAAAATTCGTTACTTGCTCAGATTTATAAAGAACAAGATTCAAATATTGATTTAGGTAACATAAAGGAATTAAGTATTCATCATCAAGGATGTTTCGCAGAAAATATTTCTGATAAATTGAAAATCGTTGCTACTTCTCCAGATGGAATTATTGAAGCTGTTGAGCATAAAAATCATCCAAAAATGTTTTTATTAACTCAATTTCATCCAGAATGTAATGTTAGTGGTATTGCTTTGTCTTTGGTTAAAAAGTTAATAGAATCCTGACTTACATAAATTTAAGTATGTGATACACATCACATTGCGGATTAGTGCACTGTAGCCTCTTTTCAATATCGCACTTCTTATCATCAAAACACTCCACCTCACAATAATCTTGTAATTTATCTAAATCCTTAATAACAACCTCTCTTCCCTCAAAAACCATATCTAAATCATTCTTTAGGCGCAACATGGCGCGAGAATAGGTTTCTGGTTGCATACTAAGTCTTGAGGCAACAAGATATTTCTTATATGGAAGTTGCAAGGTTTTTGAATATTCTCTATCCATCGATAGCTTTAACAAGAAAGATCCTAGTCTTTGAGCGCTAGTTAATTTGGTAATATGCTCAAACATTAAACTCAATTGATTGGTATAATGCGACATTGAAGCTAACATCTTTAAGGCTAATTCTGGATACTGCGTGATTCTTTGGCGTATAATATCTGCATTAATTACTAAGAATTTTGCATTACCACCCACTATTTGTGCACTATAAGGATAGCTAGAGCCTTTAAATGTGGCTACTTCACTAAATGTTTCTCCTCTTGTAACAAGGGATATAAGGGTTTCCTCCCCCTGCTTATTCATCCTGTAAAGCTTAACCCAACCCTCAATAACAATAAAAAAATGTTTTACTGAATCCCCATGGAGGAAGATATTATTGCCCTTTTTACATTCCTTCTGAGAAGAGTTATCAATGAAATAAGACAGGTGAGATTCCTGGGTTCCAGTAAAAAAAGGTATCGATTTTAATAAATTTATACAATTCTTTTTTTCCATATCAAATATATTTTCTTCTAAAAATAATATTTAATTTATATGAAATAAAGAAAAACTAGTAAATTTATTTCTTTGTGCAAAAAATCAGGGATAGTATTTTATATGCTAATTTGGCAGCCAAGAAATCACAAGAGTGGAATCCTTTTATAGGAGATAGCTCATTAATATCAGCTCCCACTATATTAGACACTTTGACAATTTGAGATATAATATTTATTACTTCATCCCAAAATAGCCCTCCTGGCTCAGGAGTTCCGGTTGCAGGCATTAAACTTGCATCAAAAGCATCTACGTCAAAACTTAAATAGACTATCTTGTCTTTAAAGTTAGAAATAATTTCTTCAATATTCCATTCTTTCTTATTTTCAGCAAAATAGATTTTAATACGATCCTTATTTTCTTCTAAGAAAGGAATTTCTTCTGCCGAAATATTACGAATTCCAAAAGAAACCAGATTTACATTATCAAAGTCTAAACATCTTCTTAATGCTGAGGCATGACTGTAATGTTCACCATCATATCCATCTCTTAGATCTGCATGAGCATCAAAATGTAATATTGTTATTTCTGGGTATTGTTTTGCAAAAGGCCTGATTGCGCCAGCTGTAATAGAATGCTCTCCACCAAATATAAAAGGAAACTTATTATCAGATAGAACATTATTTACCATCTCCTCTAATTGACTTAGGGCTAAAGCAATATCTTTTTTAACAATAGGTTCTTTTATAGTGGAAATACCAATTTCTTTAAAGGTTTCTTGCCAAGAGGTTATATCAAATAGCTCAACTTCATGACTAGCTTCAATCATTGCTTTTGGGCCATTTTTTGTGCCACTTCCATAACTGACAGAAGCTTCTAGGCCAAAAGGGATTATTATAGCCTTAGAATCTTCATATGAAGAGCTGTATTTCTCTTCTAAGCCTAAGAAGCCATCTTTGGGTTTATATAGTGGATACTTACTCATTTTTAAACAATGTTGAATAATTATGCCTTTTTCTGTCTTTCCAATGGCCATTGTGATACGCATCACTTACTAAAAGCGGCAGAACTGTTGTTGCCTCAGCAAAAACCATTTGTTCATGAGTTGTATCAACCTTTCCCCAAGAGCAGGCTTCTTTTAGAGTTGAGCTTGAACAGGCGCCATCTCTAACATCTGCAACGGTGATTTGAATAGCATATTTATGCATATCAACTTCTTTTTCAAGAATTTCAGCACAAACAACAGTATCTTGTACAAAATTCTTTGGCACCCCTCCACCAATCATAAGTAATCCAGTTGTGCCAGCTTGAATCTTGATATCTGTTAATTCTTTAAAATCAGCAATGGAATCAATTGTAAGATATTTATCTGGATTTTTAACTTGATGCTTCACCAATCCAAAACCAGCGGAAGAATCAGTAAATGCAGGACAAAATATTGGAACATCATTTTCATAGGCAATTTGAACTAAGGAATCTTTCTTCTTAGCATTACCATTTGATAACCATTTACCCATTTCATAAATAAATTCACGAGAACTATAGGGCCTTGCCTCTAATTTATTGGCTATTTTAAAAATAGCCTCATCACAATTTTGTAAATTTTCTTCATTTATGTAGGTGTCATAAATTCTATCTATATATAGATCTCGTAATTCTTTATCATTAGCAAATTGATCTCCTTTATAATGTTTAAATCCCAAAGCTTCAAAAAAATCCATATCTACAATTGATGCTCCAGTTGCAACTATTGCATCAACCATATTATATTTAACCAAATCGTGATATAGCTTCATACATCCTCCAGCAGAAGTGGACCCCGCAATAGTTAAAATAATTGAGCATTCCTTATCAAGGAGCATTTCATTGAACATTTTGGTAGCGCTGGCCAAATCCCGGGAAGAAAAAGACATATTGCTCATGGAGCTAATTATTGGCCTAGAATCAAAAGAAGTAATATCGATATGTTTTATTGTATCTTTGAGTAACCTAGATTTTAAGTATTTTTGGTGATCGCTTTTTAGTCCAGTCATTTTATCTTGTAGCTTTTTGCTTAATATTATAATTATTATACATACTCATCAACGGCTCATCATCCACATGAAAAACTTCTTGATCAGATTCAAAACCATTAAAATTAGTCGCCATGGTTTTAGCATAAGCACCCATTTGGCCAATTTCAATATAATCTCCTTCACAAATATCATCTGGAAGATAAAATGGACCCTTCATAAAATCAAGAGAATCACACGTTGGACCATAAAAACTAAAAGGAGATAAATTTGCTGATTGTTTTTTATTCTTTCTTATTAAAGAAGTTGGGAATATGAAATTAGGAGTCCCTGCATCAAATAAACTGCCGTAAGTGCCATCGTTAATATATAGAATATTGCCCCTTTTTAATTCAACGCGTACAATCAAGGACATACTTTCTGCAACCAATGCTCTACCTGGCTCTGCTAGTAATTTGATATTTTTATAATTTTTTATCTTTATGAATTCTTGGTGAATTACAGCAAAATACTCATCTAGATTTGGCGGAACCATGCCAGGATATATTGATGGAAAACCTCCTCCAACATTAAAATAATCAATTTCCACTCCTAGCCGCTCTATAACTCCATTGATGATTTTTATTGAGTTTTTATAAGCATTAGGATGCATGGTTTGAGAACCGCAATGAAAACATATTCCAAGCTTCTCACTATATTTTTTTGTCTCCAAAATAAGATTTGGAGCGTCTTTTAGGTTAATCCCAAATTTATCAGATAAGCTGATTTCAGCGTAAGTATTAGGAATTGATAACCTAACATGTAATGCTAAATCTTTGGCATTATTGGTTTCTTCCATAATTTTTTGTAATTCATCATGGCTATCTAAAGAAAAATGACGCACATTATATTTATAGTAAGATTCTCTTATTGCATATCTGGATTTAACAGGATGCATAAAGTAAATTTTAGCTTCTGAGGAAAAGTTATAAATCTTTGCAGCTTCTTCTAAAGATGCGACATCATAAGATTTAATACCCCTATTCAATAAAGCACTCAAAATATAATCATCTGGATTGGTTTTAACGGCGTAAAGCAATTCTGCATCTAAATTACGAGTAAAGAAATCTGTAGATTTTGCTAGTGTGTGTGGCCTAAATACAAAAACTGGCTTATAATTTGCATTTTCTATTATTGATGAAATATTCGTATTTTTACCCACTAATTTTTAGTCACTAATAAATTGTTACTCAAGATTTTGAAAAGATAAAATTTAATAATTTATAATTTTAAGAAATTTGACGATCGTCAAGTTTTACAAAAGAAACTAAATATAATTTGTAGTTTTATTAACTTAAATTTAGGAGAAGTCCATGTATAAATTACTATTAAAATCTTTTTTGAGTTTTACTTTTTTAACCTTATTATCCCTTAATAGTTGGGCTAATGGTGAGATTATGGACAAAGAGCAAGCCACTCAATATTGCGATGATGCTACTTATGACAAAATTGGTGACGGTGACGATTGGGAAGTTATATTTGATCAATGCATGAAAGAGCATGGTTTTGGAACTCAGGATGACGAAGAGTCTGATAGTTAGTTGTTTTAAATATCAGCTTAATTATAAACGAAATTTAGGTTTTGGATGCCATATAAAGGTAAAAAGTGAAAAACCATAAAATAGGCTATTTTTCATAATTTTCTAGATTATTAGAAACATCTCCTGTAAAACCATATAGGTACTGCTTTTTATAAGAGTAGGGCAGTAGTTAGAAAAACAGGTAAAACGCTCCATCAAGATCGTCATTACGAACTTTGAGGTCATCTTGTGAAGTGCCCTGAAGCCATATAAATAAAGGCTTTATAAAACAGAGTGACGGTTCGTAAAGTTACCCCTTCGCAGCACCAGCTTATATATTTTGTATATTTATCTAATATCATTTTAAATGTTAGGTAAGATGCTAACCATAGGATGTATTCTCTTGGATTTTAGGCTTTAACCATTTTAACAAGGCTATTTCAAGACTTTCTTTTGTAAAGGGTTTGGATATATAATCATCCATATTTGCATTTAGGCATTTTTCTCTATCGCTTTTAAGAGCATTTGCTGTAATTGCAATTATGGGGGTTCTATTAATATGATTTTTATTTTCCCATCTTCTAATTAGGCGTGTAGCTTCATATCCATCCATTTCTGGCATCTGACAGTCCATTAATATAATGTCAAAATTTTGTTTTCTATTCTGTTCAACGGCTTCTTTACCATTTGCTGCTGGAGTTATTTTGCATCCATATTTTTTAAGAGTATAAATCATAAATACTTGATTTACGTAGTTATCTTCGGCCAGTAATATAGAGATATTATTTAGATTTAGAATTTTTGTGTTGTCGGCATTGTTATTTTGTTTTTGTTCAATTTGAATTTTATCTTCATTGGCAATTTTTAATTTTATAGTAAAGTAAAATTCAGAGCCTTTATTTTCTATACTTTTTACATCAATATCTCCCTGCATCATTTCAGATAGTTCTTTACATATAGATAATCCTAGTCCAGTACCACCATATTGACGAGTAGTGCTAATATCAGCTTGATTGAATTTAGAGAAAATTATTTTAACTTTATCTTCAGAGATTCCTATTCCTTGATCTATAACAGATATCTTAATTAAAATACTATTATCGATTTGTTTTATTTTATTAAATACAACATTAATATTTCCTTCTTCTGTAAATTTAATGGCGTTATGAATTAGATTAAATAGTATTTGCTTAATACGTCCATAATCTCCAATTAAAAATTTAGGTATTTGCTCGTCATAATCAGTATTTAAGTTAAGATTTTTCTCTGTAGCTTTTATAGACATTAAATCAACAACATCATTAGATATTTTTTTTAGACTAAAGGTTGCATCTTCAAGCATTATTTTTCCGGCTTCAATTTTAGAAAGATCTAGTATATTATTAATAATTTGCATCATATTGTCTGAAGAATTTATAATTAGATCGGTGTATTTTTTTTGTTTTTGATTAAGTTTAGTTCCAGACAATAAGCTTGCCATTCCAATTATACCATTCATTGGTGTGCGAATTTCATGGCTCATATTAGCAAGAAATTCTGACTTTGCTTTATTGGCAGATTCTGCTAGTTCTTTTGATTTTTTTAATTCTTTTTCTTGTATTGTTCTTTCATGTATATCGCTTAAAGATCCTGCCATTCTAATAGGTTTGTCATTTTTATCCCATATAGCCTGTCCTTTAGATTCAAACCAATGCCATTGGCCAGATTTCTTTTTCATTCTATGTTTTACAATATATTCTGTTTTATATTTTAAATGCTTATCAAGAGTATCGTAGACAGCTTTTTTATCATCTGGATGCAATCTGTTATCAAATTCATCAAAGCGATATTCAATTTCATCTGGTTTATAGCCAAGTAATTTTTTCCAACGGTTGGAAAAAATTACTTTATTTGTTACCATGTCCCAGTCCCACATTCCATCTCCAGCACCTTGCCAGCAAAGTTCAAGTCTTTCTCTATTTTCTTCTATTTTTTTAGTTTGTTTTTTAATTTTTTGTTCTAATTCAAGGTGAATAACCTTTAACTGATCTTCATTAATTTTACGTTCTATAGATAGGCCAATTTGTATCCCTATATAAGACATATCATGAATCATTTCTTCGTCTGGACTTATTATTTTATCCGAGAAAAATTCTAATATAGCAAATATTTTATTTTGTACAATAATTGGTATTGCAAATCCAGCATGCACACCTATATCAATGGCATATTTTGCCCTTGGAAAATTATTATTATTTTGTACATCTTCTATCCATACGGGTTTTTTTAGTTTAAGAGATACTCCTGGCAGTCCAATTCCTATTTTAAAATTGGTGTTTTTAGTAACTTTCTTAAAGTTAGAAAATTTATTTACATTTTTTGGACACCATATATTAGATGGCGTTAAAATATTCTGATCTTTGTTAAATAAGTAAACATGACCTACTGGCCAAGACATAAAGCGACAAATTTTATCAATGCTAATTTGTAATTTATTTTCTATGCTATTAGAAGTATTTGTGTCTAAAATGATTTCTTGAGTTAGCTTTAAGATAGAATTTTTTTCTTTAACTAAATCTTGTAAATCATTATTTGTTAATAGTGAGTATTTGTTTGTCATTGTTTAATCTATTGTCTAAAATTATTAAGAGATTAGATTGACAAATTGACAATAACATAAATAATTTACTTTCCAAGTAATTAGCTTGGTTGATGGTTTATTGTGTCGAAATATAGCACTTACTAAAATGGTAAAGCAGTTAATTGAAGATTTAATAAAACAATATTCTATACCTATTAAGGAAGTTTTAATTGAGTCTAAATTAGTAGGGCGTATAGATGAATTAATAAATGGTTTGGGCTTTAATGATATAAACATTTTATTGGTTAGCGATCAAAATCTTAAGCATATTTTGGTTGATGTATCCAAGAATGTTAAAAGTAATAAAGTTGCCAAGTTAGTTTTAAATTATCCTAAGGCTGATGATGAAAATATTGATTTAATCTTATCTAAGTGTCAAAATATTAATTTGATACTCGCCATAGGGTCGGGAACAATCAATGACTTGTGTAAAATTGCCTCTTTTAAGAAAAATATTCCTTATGTAGTAATTGCTAGTGCCCCTTCAATGAATGGTTATGCCTCTGCTAATGCATCTATTTTATCTAAAGGTCATAAAAAATCTTTCATAGCTCGTCAGGCACAAGCAATATATTTTGATTTAGATGTAATATCAAAAGCTCCAAAGAATTTGATTAAAGCTGGAATAGGGGACAGCTTATGTTATTATAGTTGTCATTTTGATTGGTTATTATCACATTTAGTTGCAGGAACTGATTTTAATGTTAAGGTTTTTGAAATTTTAAAGCCTCTTCAAGAAAAATTAATTAATTTTAGAGGAGACATTACAGACAGAGATTTTATTGAGCTGCTTTGTAAAATTTTAACAGTTTCTGGCTTTACTATGTATTTATGCAAGGGAAGTTATCCCGCTAGTCAAGGGGAACATCTAATAGCTCATTTTCTAGAAATGAAATATCCAGAAATCTTAAAAAATTATTTTCATGGTGAACAAATTGCTATTACAACTTTAACTATGATAGGAATTCAAGAAAGTTTTCTAAAATTAAGAAGGCTAGAACTAAAAAATAACAAAGTAGATTTAGAATATCTAAAAAATTTATTTAATGGAGATGTACATATTGCAAATGAGTGTTTAGAAGAAATGAAGAAAAAAGCGTTTTTAAAAATTAATTTAAAAAAAGTAAATGAAGATCTAGATATTATCAAAAAAAAGTTAGCTAAAACTACAATTAGTAAGAAGAAAATGTTAGAAATTTATGATAGATTTAATCTTTTGCAAAGTAATCAAGATTTAAAAATAGCAAATATTTTCTATAAAGAGGCTATTAATAATTCTCATTTAATTAGGAATAGACTCACCACTTTAGATTTTAAGATTTAATACATACCATAATTTTGAAATTAACAATATTTTTCATTTGTTTTTTTAACTATTAATTGTAACATTCTTCTCTTATATTTTTTAAGGAATTTAGTTAATTTTGAAACAAAAAACATCTTAATAATGTTAAATAAAACACTTCAAAAGGGTTTTTTTATTCCTGCAATATTTTCTTGTTTGTTTTCTGTTTTTATGACTCAGCCATCTTATGGTCAATATATTTATGGGGATGGGTCTGATGCTTCTGATATATCACCTTTAATGACAGCTGTTAATTCTGGGGATGTTGATGGTGTAAAGTTTTTTTCTAAGGCCGGAAGATCTGTTATTGATAAGAAAAATATTGGTGGTGCCACAGCTCTTCATATAGCATCAAGAAATAAAAATTTAGAAATTGTACAAATATTGATTAATAGTGGTGCTGATGTTAATGTTCAAGATAATGATAAATGGACACCTCTAATGCGAGCTGCAGCAAATTCTAATCCAGATATTACATTAGAACTACTTAAGAATGGGGCAAATGCAGATCAAAAAAACTCTGTTGGTGAAACAGCAATGATTCATTCTGCTAATTCAGGATGTTTTTCTTGCTTAGAGGCGGTATTAAAATATATTGATTATGAAAAAGTTAGCAAATATTTACTTGATGATCAATTTGATGAAGCATTTCTAATAGCTAACAGAAAGGATGATTCTAAAACCAAAGCTATTTTAACCCATTATAAGGATAGAATAGGTCGAGAAGATTATCCTTCTTCTTCTGAGTTGCCAAATTTAAGTAACAATGATGATTTATCCGATATTATAGATGTGTCAGAAGATAACTCAGGTTTAAAAGATTATACTTTGAAAGATCAGTCAGTATTAAAGCCAGTTATAGAAGAATCTTTTCCAATTCTACCTTCTGATTCAAAGAAAAAATTTAAAATGAAAAATGATAAGTCATCTTCTATGGGCTATTTAAAAAAAGATAAGGTACAGGAAAATAATGATGATGCTGTAATGAAAGATAATGAAAATGGTCAAAAGATTTTCTTTTTTAATAAAGAAGCTATTGATAACAAGGAGCAGGGCAACTCTAAAGAAACAGAAATTGATCAAAAGAGATCTTTTTTCTTTAAAAGGAGTAGCAAGGATGCAGATGAAGAGATTATGGCTAAAGAAGAACCGGTAGTAAATAAGGAAAAAGAAAATAATCAAAAGAGATCTTTTTTCTTTAAAAGGAGCAGCAAGGATGAAGATAAAGAAGTTATGGCTAAAGAAGAACCAGTAGTAATTAAAAAGGAAGAGGGTCAGAAAAAATCTTTCTTCTCTTTCTTTAAAGCAAAAGAGAAGATGAAAGCAGAAGAATTAGAGGATGTACAAAAAAAGAAGTTTAGTTTTAAAAGAAGCTCTGCAAAAGAAAATAAGGAAATCTCATTAGAGGGTCAGAGCAGCGGTAATAAAGAGCAGAGTTTTTCTTTTAAGAGGATTAAGGATCTGCAGAACTAGTCTGTCAATAATAATTGCAAGAAGTTTTTATTTCAAAGAGTCATTAAATTTACCTCTAAATAAAAGATATGGGTATTGATATAAAGAAAATATTTAAATTATCATCAATAGCTATTGTCTTCTTGATGGTGGCAATTATCTCTTATCTTTTGATTAAAAAGACTCCCCAAATTGGTATTATAGCTGCTCTTCCACAAGAATTAGATATGATTATTGATGTTCTTGATGATAAAGAGGTTGTAAAGTTATATGATAAGAAAGTTTATAAGGGGAAAATAGGCAATATAAATGTTATTGCAATGTTAGGTGATATGGGAAAGGTTAATGCTAGTATTTCTTCGCAGTTATTGATGTCTAATTTTAAATTAGATACTTTAATTGTTACAGGGTTAGCTGGTGGTCTAAATTCAGAATATGAAATAGGTGATATAGTTTTTGCGAAAGAAGTTTTTCAGCATGATTATGGCTTTTTAGGTGAAAATGGTTTTGTAACTCATTCAATTGGATCTATGCCAGAAATTGGCATTGGTGTAGATAGAAGTTTTTTTGTTAATACAAATGTGATAGATTTTGATATATACAAAGACACTAAATTAATACAACCCTCATTTGCTTTGGTACCAGTGGATGGTAAAAATAGAAAGCCACAAATTCATTCAGGAGTAATTGCAACAGGAGATCAATTTATCGCTAACGATAAAAGAAAGAGTGAATTAATAGAATTAGGGGCGGATCTTGTAGAAATGGAGGGAGCTGCTATAGCTCAGGTTGCTTTGTTGTTTAATGTGCCAATTTTAATTATTCGTACTATTTCAGACAAAGCAGGTTTTAAAGCAAAATTAGATTTTCCAGCTTTTATAGATCTGGTTTCTGAAAATAATGCAAAGACAATAGTTTATTTGCTCCAATCAGAAATTTTATTAAAATAATATGCATAGTAGGGCTTTAGAATTAATTAATAATCTTAAGCTTATAAAACATCCCGAAGGAGGTTATTATAGAGAAATATTTCGTTCTCCTGTAAAAGTTTATTCACAAATGGTTAATGATTATAGGCAGGCGATAACAGATATTTATTTTTTATTGCCAAAAGGGGAGGTAAGTAAATTTCATAATGTTTTGCATGATGAAATATGGCATTTTTATGAAGGAGATCCAATTATATTGCATTGCACTAATATAAGAGGAGATAATTATAAATCTTATACTCTTGGAAGTGGAAATAAATTAATTACCAATTACAAAGCTGTTATTAATGGTGGGCATTGGCAAGCTGCAGAAACAATTGGTGATTGTAGTTTAATGGGATGTACAGTGGGAGCAGGATTTGATTTTAAAGATTTTAAACTTTTAACCAAGGAGTCAGAGGTTGCTAAGGTAATAAGAAAAAATTCTTTAAACGATTTAACAAGATTTATTGGATAAGTTTAAACGCCAATTCGGGATAAGAAAAAACCATATTTTCCTCCTAACAATGTGCTTTTCGGGCAAAGAATAATCCAAAAATGCTCATTTAGTATCCACTAAACTGCGCTTTTTGGAACATTCGAGTTGGCGTTTTCAGGGTGTACTATATTAATATTGTATAATATATATTATGTAAAATAACTTATAGAGTAATTCTGAGATCATCTAATAGCTTTTGCCTAAGTTGAATTAAAATACCCATTCTGGCCTAACTTTATGACAAGTATATCCTCCTGGATTATTTTGTAGATAATCTTGGTGATGATCTTCTGCATCATAAAATTCTTTTGCTTTTGTAACCTGAGTAACAATTTCTCCAGGAAATACTCCTGAATCATTAGCTTTTTTAATTAATTCTAAGGCAGTTCTCTTTTGTTCATCATTTATATAGAAGATGGCTGAGCGATATTGGTTGCCAATATCATTTCCTTGTCTATTTAAAGTTGTTGGGTCATGAATTTGAAAAAAGAATCTTAAAATTGTTTCATAAGTTATCTTATTGGGATCAAAAGTAACTTCTATTGATTCAGCATGTCCGGTTAATCCAGTTCTTATTAGCTTATATATTGGATTTTTGATTTTTCCTCCACTATACCCTGCTTTGACATCAATAATTCCATCTAGTTTTCTGACTAGCTCTTCTAAACCCCAAAAGCATCCACCAGCTAAAATTGCCTTTTCATATTTGGTGTTATTGTTGGTATCTTCGTTAAATAGTTGTAAATATTCTTCATATCCTTCTTTTTCCAAGTCTTCTTTAGCTATAAATCGCATTGCTGCAGAGTTAACGCAATAGCGTAGACCACCCTTCTCTATTGGGCCATCATTAAAAACATGTCCTAAGTGAGAGTTAGCTGTTTTTGATCTAATTTCGGTGCGTGTCATCCCTAGTTTTCTATCTTTTCTTTGTGTTATTTCTTTTTTTGAGATAGGCTGTGTAAAGCTTGGCCATCCAGTTTTAGAATCATATTTATCCTTAGAAGAGAATAGAGGTTCTCCGGATATTATATCTACGTAAATTCCATCCTTTTTATTGTCCCAATACTCATTATCAAAAGCTTTTTCTGTGCCGTCATGTTGAGTCACGTATTTTTGTAATTCAGTAAGGTTATCAAGATTTTTTTGCATATCTATATTGGTTTTTTGTGAAAAGGAATTATTATTAAGTAAGAATAGAAATATCAGGGTTGGCAGTAATATTTTCATAAAAAAAATATATATTAGGTAAAGATTATATTATTAATTGTAGCAAATTATATTTATAAAACAAGTTTTTGCTTTATTGACTTTAACTCAAATTGTTTTTAATATCTTTGCTTCTTTTGTGCCTGTATGGCGGAATTGGTAGACGCGATAGACTCAAAATCTATTGTTCTTCGGAACGTGTCCGTTCAAGTCGGACTACAGGTACCACAAAAGTTTTTTTCAATATTCATATTATTTATTTACTGTGGAAGCAATAATCATTTTAAAGACAATAATATTAGGTATAGTTGAGGGTTTAACGGAGTTTATTCCTGTATCCTCTACTTCTCATCTTATTTTAGCTTCTAAGATATCAGATTTTTCATATGTTCAAAATGGTGTTTTTGAAATAGTGATTCAGTTTGGCGCAATAATGGCTGTGTGTGTTTTTTATTATAAAAAACTATGTTGTACGGCTATTAGTTTTTTTAACAATAAATCATCTAGAAATTTTGTTTATAATATATCTTTAGCTTTTTTGCCATCGGTATTTTTTGGTGTTTTGTTGTATGATGTTATAAAAAATGTATTTTTTTCACTGGAATATATTGCTTTTGCTTTAATTTTGGGGGGAATTGCAATAATTTTGGTTGAGAGATCAGATATTAAGGCAAAATTTGATAAAATTGAGGTATTACCTAGATCAAAATCATTGTTTATTGGTTTATTTCAAGTTATATCCATAATACCAGGAGTTTCTAGGTCTGGAGCCACAATAATAGGCAGCTTGCTTTTAAAATTAGACCGTAAAACTGCTACTGAATTTTCATTTTTTTTAGCAATTCCCACTATTTTTGGTGCAGTAGTTTATGATCTATATCAAAATTGGCATGTGTTAAGCATAGCTAACATTAAAATTATATTAGTAGGTTTTATTAGTGCATTTATTTCTTCATTATTTGTTATTAAATGGTTAATAAACTTTGTGAGTCATAATAATTTTATGATTTTTGCTTATTATCGTATTATTATTGGTTTGGTAATGTTATTTATAATTTTTAATTAGCTGGATGTCCCTTGAGTTAAAAGTTAAAAAATATAATGAAAATGGTGAAGAATTAGCAATTCGCTTTGCCCTTGGAGCTATTAAAGCGGTTGGAGTTGGAGCTATGTCTGCTTTAGTGGATGTACGTGAAAAAGATGGTGATTTTAAAGATATTTATAATTTTTCTTCTAGATCTGGAGCTAAGATATTAAATAAAAAGTCAGTTGAAGCCTTGTCTAAGGCTGGAGCTTTTGATGGAATACATAAAAATAGGCATCAGATTTTAGAATCATGTGAAATGATTTGTAAGTATGGTGCTTCAAAAGAAGAGGAACAAAATAGCAACCAAATGAGTTTATTTGGTAAACAAAGTAAGGTTCAGATTAAAGATCCTTCTTTAGTTGATGTTAAAGATTGGAGTAAGGAAGAAAGATTGCAAAAAGAATTTGAAGCTTTTGGTTTTTTTGTCAATGAACATCCTATTGATGACTATTTAGTTGATTTAAGAAAAAGAGGCGTCATTTCTAGTAATGTTTTAGGTGATGAAATTATTAAAGATAATTCAATCATAAAATTAGCTGGTGTTGTAGCTTATTCCAGACATAGATCTGGTTCAAAAGGTAGGTTTGCCTATTTAACATTGTCAGATCCTATTGGCATATATGAGACATTAATTTTTGATGAAGATTTAATTACTAATGCTAGAGATTTGATGGAAGCTGGACAATCATTGGTTATGACCTGTTTGGTTAGAAAAGATGATGGAGGAACAAGGTTATTGGTAAGGGAAATAATAGGACTAAATGAATTTATAAAAAATACTAAGGCCAAATCTGAGGAATACCAAGATATAAAATTACAACCAAGAAGAGATAGAAATAGTTGGCAAAATAAAAATGATAGTAATGATCCCAGAGAAGATATTATTGCCTTGGAGATAGAACATAAAAAAAGGATTGATGAGCTTCGAAAAAAAGATTTTTTAGATCAAATTTCTATAAACATTAATGAAAGGGATGCTATATTTAATGTTAAAAGTTTTTTGTCACAAAAACTAGCTCCTAAAGAGATAGAAAAATCAACAAAAATATTTATTATTACCGGAAATAATAAGATTGAATTATCGGGTGGTTACTTAATTGATAAAAAAGATAGTGCTAAATTAAATTCTATTAGTGGGGTTTCATGTTGCGTATATTAATTTTAGTGAATCAAGGTCAATTGGTTAGCACTTAATAATTGTTTATTTTCATTTTAAACATTTCATTTGATTTTGTGATTATTATATCTTATTCTCTTTGTCTGCTTACTCTTAAAAAAATAACCAAAATTAATTTAAAATTAGATCATGGATAAATTTCCAATTTTATCGGTTTTAGTTTTTTTACCGATCATTAGTGCTATATTAATATTTTTCTTTATTAAAGAAGGTAAAGAGAATTCTAGCAATAGGCTTTTTGGTTGTTCAATATTTTTTACTATCTTGGTATTTATTTTATCTCTAAAATTATTGCTTGATTTTGATAAAAGTATTACCTCTTTTCAGTTCATTGAGAAATTTACTTTAATTGAAAATTATGATATTAATTATTTTCTAGGAATTGATGGCATTTCTTTGCTTATGATTCTTCTCACTACTTTTTTAATTCCAATATGTTTATTTGCTAGTATTAATTCTATTAAGGATAGGGTTAAAGAATATGTTATATTCTTTTTATTGTTGGAGAGTTTTGTGCTTGGATCTTTTGTGGCAATAGATTTGGTATTATTCTATATTTTCTTTGAGTCAATTTTAATTCCAATGTTTTTAATTATTGGAATTTGGGGAGGAAAAAATCGTAATTATGCTGCGTATAAATTCTTTTTATATACCTTGTTTGGTTCAGTTTTGTTCCTAACTGCTCTGGTATATATAATTTCTAATTATAATACTGCTGATATTACTATATTAAGAACTTTATTATTTAATAGTGATCTTGATGTTCAGAAGTGGCTATGGTTGGCATTTTTTATATCATTTGCTGTTAAAATTCCAATGTTTCCATTTCATACTTGGCTTCCAGACGCGCATGTTCAAGCACCTACTGCTGGATCAGTAATATTAGCTGGTGTATTAATTAAACTTGGAGCTTATGGATTTTTAAGATTTTCTTTACCTTTTTTTCCAGATGCTAGTTTATACTTCTCTCAAGGTATATTTATTTTAAGTACAATTGCCATTATCTACACTTCAATAGTTGCTTTAATGCAAGAGGATATTAAAAAGATGATTGCCTATTCTTCAGTTGCTCATATGGGCTTTATTACTATGGGTATATTTGCATTTAATATTCAAGGTTTGCAAGGAGCTGTTGTGCAAATGATAAGCCATGGTTTGGTTTCGTCAGCTTTATTCTTATGTGTTGGCGTGGTTTATGATCGTATGCATACAAGACAAATAGCTGATTTTGGAGGTTTAGTTAATAAAATGCCTTATTATGCTTTATTATTTATGATATTTATGTTAGCTAGTGTTGGTCTTCCTGGTACTAGTGGTTTTATTGGTGAATTTTTAACCATAATTGGAACATTTCAGGTAAATAATATTATTGCTATTATGGCTGCACTTGGTATTGTTCTTGGTGCTTGTTATATGTTGTGGTTATATGCTAGAGTAATTTTTGGAACTATTGAAAATAAGAAGTTAAACTATATTAAAGATGTTAATATTATTGAGTTTGTGTTGCTTGGTATAATGGCATTCTTGGTTATTTTATTTGGCGTTTATCCAGCTTTAATTCTTAGATATTTGGATACGCCTATTCTAGAAATTATTAACTTTAAGTAACTATGGTTATCATTAACTTATTGCCAGAGCTCACATTATTTATTGGTGCTTTAATTATACTAATGACTGATGTTTTCTTTGGTAAAAGATTCAAGGACAATTCTCGTATATATCTTATTTCTTCTTTGATTGTTACATTTTTCTCACTATTCACTGTAATTTACTTTTATGACGTAAAGATATCTTTATTTAGTGATATGTTTTTTGTTAATAAGTTCACTTCTTTTGCTAAGATAATAATTTTAATTTTATTGATTTGTGTAATTGTTATTTCAGAAAACTTCAATTCTTTGGAAAAGCGTATTAGTAGTGAATTTATAGCTCTTGCAATGATAGCTACTACTGGATCAATGCTTCTTATATCGGCAAATGATTTATTGCCTTTTTATTTATCCTTGGAATTACAGGGGCTTTCTTTGTATATACTTGCAGCCATTAAGCGAAGTTCTAATAAAGCATCAGAATCTGGCATAAAGTATTTTCTTTTAGGATCATTATCTTCTGGGATATTATTACTTGGAATTTCATTTACATATGGATTTACTGGTACTACAAATTTTAGTGATTTATTTTATCTTATTAGCAAGTATAGTTCAGATTCTGCTCTTTTAATAACGTTTCCAATTGGTCTTTTATTTGGTTTAATTTTGATATTTATTGCCGTTTTATTTAAAATTTCTGCAGCACCATTTCATATGTGGTCACCAGATGTTTATGAAGGTGCTCCAACCAATATTACAGCTTTCTTTGCTTCAACAATTAAATTTACTATGATATTGGTGGCATTAAAAGTTTATGTTCATATTATTCACTCCTTTGAAGATTTTAATCAAATTTTAATATTAGTTGCCATTTTATCATTATTAGTTGGATGTTTTGGAGCCTTGAAACAACAAAATATTAAAAGAATGTTGGCTTATAGTGGAATTAGTCATGTTGGATTTATAATTGCTGGATTATCAGCAACAAACTTTGAATCCCTAAAAGCAGTTATATTATATGCTGTTACTTATGCTTCCCTTTCAATTGGAGCTTTTGCTTTGCTAATTTTATTGGTGAATAAAAATGCTTTACCAAGCGAAGATGATAATAATGATAGAGTTTATAGAATCTCCTCTTTGTCTGGTGTAGGAAAAAATAATCCATTTATAGCTTTATGTTTGGCAATTATAATGTTTTCAATGGCGGGAATTCCACCTATGGCTGGATTTTTTGCTAAGTTTTATATTTTGTTATCAGTTATCAAGAAAGAAATTTATTATTTAGCTGTTATTGCTGTTATGACAAGTGTTATTAGTGCTTTTTATTATCTTAGAATAATTAAAATAATGTATTTTGATAATAAGGAGGATAATAATATTGGAATAAATCCTTATTCTAGCTCAGTTTATGTGTTATTTTTAGCAGCAATGTTTAACTTGTTATTAATTACTTTTATTAAGCCTCTTTTATTGGTAATTTCTAATTTATTTGGATAATAATTAACTGATAATGCCTAAGGTAGTTCCATTAATATCATCAAAAACCAGTAAGTCTTTAACAGGAACAATATCAATTCCTGGAGATAAGTCAATTTCTCATAGATCTCTTATATTTTCTGCTTTGGCAACAGGAGTTAGTACAATTACTGGCCTTCTAGAAGGAGAAGATGTTATTAGTACTGCTCTAGCTTTAGAAAGCATGGGAGTTAAAATAGAAAAAAATTATGGTGGAGTTTGGAGTATAAATGGTGTTGGTATTTCTGGTCTTATGGAGCCAAATAATATTTTGGATATGGGTAATTCTGGAACGTCAGCACGTTTACTTATGGGTTTGGTTTCATCTTTTAATTTTAAAAGTTTTTTTACTGGAGATAACAGCCTTAGAAAGAGACCAATGAAAAGAATTTTTGACCCAATAACACAAATTGGAGCGCAAGTATATTCCAGATCAAATAATACCCTGCCCTGCCTGGTTATAGGTAGTTCTGATCCATTGCCTGTTAACTATAAAATGAATGTTGCATCAGCTCAGGTTAAAAGTGCCATTTTATTGTCTGCATTAAATATTCCTGGAACAACAACAATTATTGAGCCACAAAAATGTCGCGATCATAGTGAAATTATGATGAAATCTTTAGGGTTGGACATAAAAAGTGAAGATATTCAAGTAGATGGTAATATTGGTAGTAAAATTACTTTTAATGGTAATAAAGAGTTTAATGCCAAAGAATTCAAGGTTCCTGGTGATATTTCTTCAGCTTCTTTCTTAATTGTTGCAGCTTTAATAACACAAGGATCTGAATTAAAAATTAATAACGTTGGTTTAAATCCTTCTCGTGATGGAATTATTAAAACCCTGATTGAAATGGGTGGAAACATAAAATTTTTGAATGAAAGGTTTGAAAATGGAGAAAAAGTATCTGATATAATTGTAAAATATAGCAATTTAAAAGGTATTGATGTTCCGGCCTCTAGAGCTCCATCAATGATTGATGAATATCCAATTTTAGCTGTTGGTGCGGCGTGTGCTGATGGAATAACTAGAATGAGTGGAATTGGTGAGTTAAAAGTAAAAGAAAGTAATCGTTTAAATGCTATTAATGAAGGCTTAGTTAGTAGTGGTGTAAAAACTAATATGGGAGATGACTTTTTAGAGGTTTATGGAGGCATTAAACAACCTAAGAATTTAGTGGAAATACAGACACATATGGATCATAGAATTGCTATGTCATTTTTAATAATGGGCTTAAAACTAGATAATGGCCTAAAAATAGATGATTCCTTAATGATAAATACCAGTTTTCCAGGATTTGTTAAGTTGTTTTCTAAATTTGAAATAAATTTTAAAAATGCAAAATAAATTAATAATTGCGGTTGATGGCCCCTCTTCTTCTGGAAAAGGTACAATAGCAAAGTTAATTGCTGATCATTTTAACTTACCTTATTTGAATACTGGTGCTTTATATCGTAAATTGGCTTATGAAGCACTTGAATTAGGGTTTAATTTAGAAAAAGATCAAAAGTCTATTGTTAGTATAATTAAAAAAATGGATTTATCTGATTTAGAGTCAAGTAAAATTCATAATGAGGAAATAGGTCATGCAGCTTCAATAATTGCAAAAAATGATAATATACGATCTGCTTTAAGATATTTACAAAAAGACTTTGCTGCTCAAGAAAAAGGAGCTGTTTTAGATGGTAGAGATATAGGTACAGTAATTTGTCCAGACGCTAATTATAAGTTTTTTATAACTGCATCTTTAGATGAAAGGGTTAATAGGAGGTATTTGCAATTAGTTAAAAATAATATGATGGATGTATCAAAAGAAAAAATTTTTGATCAAATTAAAGAAAGAGATTTAAGGGATAGAAATAGAATTAATTCTCCTTTATTAATAGCTAAAGATGCCATTCAAATTGATACTTCTAATTTAACTATCGAAAAAGTTTTTCAAAAAATTCTAAACCACATTAAGCATGACTAATTTACAAAAAATAAAAAGAGCATTAATTTCAGTTTCCAATAAGGAAGGAATTGTTGATTTGGCAAAATTTTTAAACAAGAATAATGTTGAGATAATTTCAACTGGTGGTACTTATAAATTGCTTTTAGATAATAATATAAAAGTTAAAGATATTTCGCAGTTTACAGGTTTTCCTGAGATTATGGATGGTAGGGTAAAAACCTTACATCCAAAGGTTCATGGTGCTCTTCTTGGTATTTTAGATGATAAAAATCATCAAAGGCAGGCTGAAGAGAATGATATAGCATCAATTGATCTAGTTGTAATTAATTTATATCCATTTGTGCAAACTGTGAATAAAGGAGCTAAGCATAAAGATATTATAGAAAATATTGATATTGGTGGTCCTTCAATGATGCGTTCAGCAGCAAAAAATTATATATATAAAACTGTTGTTACAGATATTTTGGATTATAAATCTTTAATAAAGCAAATGCAGGAAGGTAATAACTCTACTACTTTAGAATTTAGGAAGATATTAGCCTGTAAAGCTTTTACTGCTACTGCAAATTATGACCAAGCTATTTCTAGCTATTTTAATAATTATTTAAATCAGGACTTTCCTTCAAAATTAGTATTTCCAGCAAGTTTAAAGAAGGAATTGCGTTATGGTGAAAATTCCCATCAAAAAGCGGCAATATATAAGAATAATTTTAATTCATCTGGTATTGTTAATGCCAACCAATTGCAGGGAAAAGAATTGAGTTATAATAATTTTAATGATGCTGATGCCGCTTTTAATATTGTATTAGAATTAAAAAAATCAGCCTGTGTTATTGTAAAACATGCTAATCCTTGTGGTGTAGCAATTTCTGATGATATTAAGACATCTTATTTAAAAGCATTGGAGTCAGATTCTAAGAGTGCTTTTGGTGGAATTGTAGCTTTAAATAAAGAAGTTGATGTTGAGTTAGCTAGTGAAATTTCTAAAATATTTTATGAAGTAGTAATTGCGCCAAAATTTAGCAAGGAGGCAATAATTCTTTTATCAAAAAAGAAGAACCTAAGATTATTAGAAGTCGTTTTAAATAATAATTCTAAACAACAATTTAAGTCAGTTTCTGGTGGTGTTTTAGTACAAGATCTAGATAATAAGATAATAAAAATAGAGGATTTGGAACAAGTTTCTAGGGTTAAGGCAACGCAGGATCAAATAGAGGAATTATTATTTTGTATATCAGTTTGTAAGCATGTAAAATCCAATGCTATTGTTATTACTAATAATTTCCAAACCGTAGGAATTGGAGCTGGGCAAACTAGTAGAGTTGATAGTGTTGAGATAGCTTGTAAAAAAGCTTTGGATTTTAAAAGTGTTAATCAAGAAGGTATAGATAAAGCTAAAAATTCTATTTTGGCCTCAGATGCATTTTTTCCATTTGCTGATGGCTTAGAATATGCTGCTAAGAGTGGTATAAAAGCCATAGTGGCTCCATCTGGATCAATTAGAGATAAAGAGGTAATAGAGGCAGCTGATAAATATAAGATTGCTTTATATTTTATTAAATCTAGACACTTTAAACATTAGGAGCATTATGGCTGGTGGGGTAGTAATTTTATTTGGTCCGTCTTCTTCTGGAAAAACTTTTTTTTATAATAATATTAAAAAGAAAAATGAAGCAGATAAAAAGAAAAGTATAGTATGGAAAAAAGATGGTTGGGATGAGGAATGTGATAGGATGGATGAAATAAGGGAATTAAATGGGATGAAAGATGGTGCACGTAAAAAACATGAGTGGCAAAGGAATGGTTATAGTATAAACTATGCTAGATTTGATTATGTGTTAGAGTCTCATAAAAAAATTATTGCTGCTAATCCTGAAAGTTTTAGGGATTTTCAATATTTAGTAAAATATTTTAACGATGAATTAGAGGTTTTAGGAGCAATATTTTCTGGTAAATTAATAGCATTAAATAGCGAGTTATCTTTGCTGGAGGAAGTTGATGTTAATGAGTTTATTGATAAACTATCTTTACAAGAGAAAGAAAAATATAATAAAGAAATTATTGAAGGTCTTAAGAAATTAGCAAAGAACCATAATAAAGCTTTCAAAGAGGCTAATAAAGGACTTAGTATAGAGTCTCAGATGGAGCTTAATATCTATAAGAGAGTAATGGAAAATTCTAAAAATAATTTACCAACTATTTTAGATTTTACTCAGTATCATGTGGTATTAGGATTAATTAAATATATGAAGGATCATAATTTTTTATGTCCTTTATTTATTGCTATGGTTCATTGTGGTATTAGTGATCTATTTAGGCATATGATTAAGCGCAATGAAGAAGCTAAAGGAGATGAAAGAAAATTAAGAACTAGATTTTTCCTGTCAGACAATATCTAAAGACATATAAAATTGCTGATGATAAAGATCCTAAAGTTGTAGGTGAATTTACAATAAATGATCTACTTGCTTTTGCTAATAAATTTGGAGATAGAAAGGATAAAGATGAAGCTCATTTGGTAAAAGAGAGTAAAGATGTGCGCAGAATAATTATTAAGCTTGGTATATCAAAAGATTATCCTATAGATAAAATTATAAAAGTAAAAGTTAATCCAGCTATATCTTATGATATAGTAGTTCAAGTAGAAAAAAATCAAGAAGATAAATTTGGATTAAAAGTTTATGAGGCTATCGAAAGGATTAATGAGTTTGGTATAAATAATACTAAATCCTATCCATAATTTTTGTAGCTGCTTTGTGAATTTATTTTCTAACCTGCTTTGGTAGCATAAATTGTATATTTTCTTGAACCCCACCCATACCTTTTATGCTTATATTATCTTTTGTTAGTTCTTTAATTTTTTCAATTACTCCTTGAACTAAAATTTCTGGTGCTGATGCACCTGCTGTGATGCCTATATTTTTTGTATTTTTTAACCATTGTTTATTTATGTCTTTTGCATCATTAATTAGATATGATGGCAGGTTTGATTCAAATCCTAAGTCTCTTAATCTATTTGAGTTAGAACTATTTTTAGCGCCAATAACTAATAATAGATCAATTTCTTTGCTTAATTTTTTAATTGCATCCTGACGATTTTGAGTGGCATAACAAATATCTTTTGTAGCTAACCCTTTTTGTAATTTTGGAAATCTTTTTTCCAATATATTGGCAATTTTTTTGGTATCATCTACACTTAATGTTGTTTGGGTTACGTAAGCAATTTTATCAGGATTTTTAACTTGTATATTTTTAGCGTCATTTTCATCTGATACTAAAATTACATTTTTTTTAACTCTTCCGCTAGTGCCCTGCACTTCTGGATGTCCTTTATGTCCTATTAATATTATTTCATAGCCTTGATTTTCATATTTTATAGCTTCTCGGTGAACTTTACTAACTAAAGGACAAGTTGCATCAATAATATTTAATCCTTGATCTATGGCATCTTTTTCTACTTTACTTGATACCCCATGTGCTGAAAAAATAACTACGGCATTTTTTGGCGCCTCATCTACTTCTTTTATAAAGATTGCTCCTTTATTTTTAAGGCTATTTACAACAAATTTATTATGAACAATTTCATGTCTAACATAAATTGGTGTTCCAAATTTTTTTAATGCTTTTTCCACTGTTTCTATAGCTCTTGTAACTCCTGCACAAAAGCCTCTTGGTTCAGCTAGTATTATGTTCATGTTGTTATAATATTTTTTTGCTCAATTTTATTATCATATTTCTTTTTAGTTAAAGATAGGACTACTCCCATGCATATAGACATGGCAAGTATTGAAGATCCTCCGTAGCTAATAAATGGTAAAGTCATGCCTTTTGTTGGCAGCATTGCTATGCTAACTCCAATATTAACTAGGGCTTGCAAGGAAAACAAAGATATTAATCCAGTTGCTGACAAATATGTAAATAAGTCATCTTCTAAGGCTAGTCTTTTTATGGCTCTGGTTATTATTGTTAAAAAAGTCAACATTATTGCTAATGTAAATATTAAGCCAAATTCTTCGGAAATAACAGCAAATATAAAATCTGTGTGGGCATCTGGAATATATTTTTTAATTAAACCATTTCCTGGGCCAGTTCCAAAAAAACCACCATTAATATAAGCGTCAATAGATCTTTCAACTTGATAATTTTTGATATCAATGTCTATAAATTTGTTAATTCTACTGGCAACATGTGGTAGTGATTGGTAGGCGTAAATTGTAGCAATTCCAGACATTAATATTATAATGGCTATAAAAATTAAAGGTAGTCCAAAAGCAAATAATTGTGCTAACCAAGTCATAGTCAATATAAATGTCATTCCAAAGTCGGGCTGTAAAATAAATAAATAAGCTATTATAAAATAAACACCACATGAGGTGCCATATTTAATTAACCAATTTTTTTTTTGCGCTTTACTTAAAATAAAAGCATTAAATATTAAAAAAAATACTTTAGCAAATTCTGAAGGTTGCAATGTAAAGCCAAGTAAAGAAATCCATCTTTTTGATCCTTTTATCTCAAATCCCATTATTAAAACTGTAACTAACAAAACAACTAATGTTAACAAACCCAATATTGATATTGCTTTTATGTGGTCTTTATTGAGGAAAGAAATACAGGTGAATATAATTATTGCACTAATAGTAAATACTAGCTGTTTTTTGACAAAGAATAAATCTTCAACTCCTATCCTTTTGGCTACGTAAGGGCTAGAAGTTATGGTCATAAAAAGACCAAAGATTATAATAAATATAACCAATAGATAATTAATTTTATCAATATTTAGCCACCATTTCTTAATTACATTTAGGTTATTTCTGTCAAAGATATAGTTATTTCTAAGATACCAACCTTCCATGTTTATTTATTTTTAATTTTAGTACCAATCAATATTGTTAAGAATCCAGCTATTCCAGAAAGTAGAGAAGCCAATATTACACTTACAACTATTTCATTATTTAAATTATCAGAGCTATCAAAAGCTAAGTTACCAATAAATAAACTCATGGTAAAGCCAATACCAGTTAATATACAAACTCCATAAGCTTCTAACCAGTTAGATCCATTAAATAGTGGGCATATTTTTAACTTATCAAGTAAATAAACTACGCTAAATACCCCTATTTGTTTACCCATAAATAATCCTATTGTTATGCCAAGGACAATGGGGTGAGTTAAAATATCTAGCGATAAGCTATCAAATGATATTCCGGAATTAGCAAAGGCAAAAACTGGTAATATGATATAGCTCACCATATTATGAAGTTTATGTTCTAATATGTGCAAAGGTGACTTATCTTTTCTATTATTTTTAATAATTATTGGGATAAAAAGTGCTAGTAATATACCTGCAACTGTAGCATGTATTCCTGATTTTAGAACAAAAATCCATAAAAATACACCACATATCATATAAGCACTTAAAGATTTAACTCTAAGTCTATTTAATATTAGTAATAGGCAAAGTGTTACCAAAGAAAGATCTATATAGTAAATATTTAGGTCACGACTATAAAATATGGCTATAATCAATATAGCAGCTAGGTCATCTAAAACTGCTAATGCAACCAAAAAAACTTTTAGAGAGTTATTAATTTTATTACCAAAAAGATTTAAGACGCCAATAGCAAAGGCAATATCAGTTGCAGTTGGAATTGCCCAACCTTTTAAGTGAATTTTATTTTCTACATTAAAATTTAAGTATATTATTGCTGGAACCACAATTCCTCCTAGTGCAGCAAGGGAAGGAAGTAATAGTTTAGACTTTCCTGATAGTTCTCCAATAAAAATTTCTCTTTTTAGTTCTAAGCCAACAAATAAAAAGAATATAGCCATTAGAGCATCATTAATCCAGTCTTTGATGCTTAAATTTTTATATATACCTATAAATGATAGATCTAGGGGTATATTAAATGAAAATAATTTGTTATAACTATCTGCCAAGGCAGTGTTAGTAATAATTATCGCTATTAAAGCAAAAAGAAATAGAACTATTCCAGGAGTAGATTCTGCCTTGAAAAAGTTATTCATCATTTTTGTAAGTACCATATCTAATTAAGTTTAAATTTTAAAATTTTGGCCTAAGTAAACTTTTTTAACATCTTTATTGTCAATTATTTCTTTTTTATTTCCAGATGTTAAAATTAATCCATCATAGACTATGTAAGCTCTATCAACTATATTTAAGGTTTCTCTCACGTTGTGATCTGTAATTAAAATACCAATATCTTTATTTTTTAAATAACCAACCGTTGACATAATGTCATTAACTGCAATTGGATCAACTCCTGCGAATGGTTCATCTAATAAAATAAAAGATGGATTTGTAGCTAAAGTTCTGGCAATTTCTACCCTTCTTCTTTCTCCTCCAGACAAGGATAAGGCATGAGATTTTCTAATATGAGTTATTGAAAACTCTTCTAATAATTCTTCTAGTCTTCTTTTCCTTTTTTTAATGTTGTTTTCTGATATTTCTAATATGCAATTTATATTTTCTTCTACATTCATATCTCTAAATATAGAGGCTTCTTGTGGTAAATATCCAATGCCAAGATTAGCTCTTTGATGCATGGGCATTTTAGTAATATCTAATTTATTTAAAAATATATTACCTGATGTACAATTAACAAGGCCAACAATCATGTAAAAGCAAGTAGTCTTTCCAGCTCCATTAGGACCAAGTAACCCAACAACCTCTCCTTTGTTAATTTCTAGACTAATATCTTTTATTACTGTTTTTTTGCCATATTTTTTATTTAAATTACTGGCGCTTAATACTTTTTTACTACTCATTATCTTCATTAATAATTACAATGACCCTGCTGTCACTTTTTAACTTACTAGCATTTTGTGCATTTCCAACTAAAAACCCTCTTTTACTTTTTACATTATAGATAAATTTTTCTCCCTTCGCAATAGAGGTTCCATTATTAAAAATTACATTATCCTTAATGGTAAAGGATTCTTCTTTTGTGTTGTACAAGCCATTATCACCAGTAGCAACAAATTCTTGATTAAAAATTTTGACATTATCAATTGCTATAGCCTCTTTAATTGAGGTAGTTTCATTATCTTTATCTTCATCATAAAAAACAATAATTTTATCAGCTAAAATACTTGTATCGTCATTTTCCAAGATTGCATTTTGACTAAATTCTATTTTATTGCTATTTCTTTTTACATTAATAATTTGTGCCTTTATTTTAGTTTGTGAATTATTATTTTGAATATTAGAAAAGGAAGTTTTATTATAAAATGTAGCCGATAGTATAAAGGTGATAATAATAATTAATTTAAAACTCTTCATGGATATGATAATTCGCTTAAATAAAAATTTAGTTCTTGTTTCGCTTATTTTATTGTTTTTCTTTAAAGAATCTACTGTTCTAAGTGCAGAGATTGATACTACAAGTTATAATAATAACTTGCAAATCATAAATGATGATGATGATCAAATTATTACTAATTTTAAAGTTAAGATTATTAGTAGTCTTTCAGATAAAGAGAAAGGTTTAATGTTTGTCGAGGATTTACCTAGAGATCATGGTTTATTGTTCAATTTTGAAAAAGAAGTAGTGGTTAATATGTGGATGAAGGATACATTAATAGCACTTGATATGATCTTTATTGATAAAGATTCTAAGATAGTTAAGATTGCACATTCTACAAGTCCTCTTTCTAAGAAAAGAATTTCTTCTAAAAAGAAAGTAAAAATGGTTTTAGAAATTAATGGAAGTTTGGCCAAAAAATTGAATATTAATGTTGGTGACAGAATTCAATTTTTTCAGTAATGCAGATTATATCCTACAAAGATCTAAACTTTAAAGAAAAATTAGAAAAATTAGCTGATAATAATATTGATACAAAAATAAATAATGCTGTTATTGATATTATTCAGCTAGTTAAAAAAGGCGGAGATGAGTCTGTTATTAAAATTTGCAATAAATTTGATGGTTCTAATTTTACTAAATCTGAAGATCTTCTAGTTAAGGAATATGAAATAGATAGCTCTATTAAAGACATTGATCCAAAACTACTATTAGCTCTTAAACTAGCCTACAAGAGAATTACTCAGTATCACCAAAGGCAAATTCCAAGTGATTTTGAATATAAAGATGAGATAGGTGTAACTCTTGGAAATAAATGGCAGGCAATTGAGTCTGTTTGTGTTTATACGCCTGGTGGAACTGCAATTTATCCAAGTTCAATTTTAATGTCAGCTGTACCAGCTATTGTTGCAGGAGTTAAAAATATTATAGTTACTATTCCATCAAAAAATGGTAAAATTGACAATGTAGTTTTGGCAGCTTGTAAAATTTGTGGTATTAAGAAAGTTTATAAAGTTGGAGGTGCTGCAGCTATTGCTGCTTTTGCTTATGGCACAAAAACTATTAAAAAAGTAAATAAAATTGTAGGACCTGGTAATAGTTATGTAGCTTTAGCTAAAAAACAATTATTTGGGACTGTGGGTATAGATATGGTTGCAGGTCCTACGGATATTTTAATTATTGCTGATAATAAGGCTAATGTGGATTGGGTAGCAGCTGATCTGTTGTCACAGCTTGAGCATGGCCCTGATTCTAGGGCAATTTTAGTTACTGATGATAAAAAATTTGCTGATTTAGCATTAAGAAGTGTTGTTAAATTTTCAAAGACACTTTCGCGTCAAGATATAATTAAAGAAAGCTTAAAAAATTCATATATTATTATTGTTGAAAACTTAAAAAATGATTCAGTAAAAATATCTAATGATATAGCCCCGGAGCATTTAGAGATTATGATTGAAAATCCAGATAGTATTGCTAATGAAATTACTAATGCTGGGGCTATATTTTTAGGTAAGTATACACCAGAGGCAGTAGGAGATTATATTGCTGGACCTAGCCATACCCTACCAACAATGTCCAGTGCTAAATTTTCTAGTGGCTTATCTGTTTATGACTTTTTAAAAAGAATATCAGTTATTTCTTGTAATAAGAATGCTTTTGATGAATTGCAGGAATCAATCTCTATTCTAGCTGAAACAGAAGGTTTTGATGCTCATAAATTAAGTTCTGATATTAGGATTGATCGTGTTAAAAAAATAAATATACTTAAAAAATGAAGAATTTTTTAGCAATATTTTTGTCTTTAGCAATAATTTCTTGTTCCTCTAAAGATAAGCAGCCTAAAACTGCAATTAGTGCATATAAAGACGCTATGGAGATCTTAAAAGATAAAAGCTATATTGAGGCGGCAGAAAAATTTGAAGAAATTTATGATGATTATCCCCTTTCAAAATGGTCGATAAAGGCACAAACCATTGCTGCATATGCTTATTATAAAGAAAAGAGATATGAAGATGTTATAAGAGTTTCTCAAACTTTTGTAGAATTAAATCCATCTAGTAAATATATTCCTTATTTAGAATATATGAAATCTATATCATATTTTTATATGATTCCTCAAGTTGATAGAGGTCAAAATTATACTAAAATGGCATCTTATAATTTTAGAGAATTAGTTGCTCGATATCCTTACTCTAAATATATAAAAGATGCAAAAGATAAGATATTAATAATTGATGAACATCTAGCTGGTAGTAAAATGTCGGTTGGGCGCTATCAAATGACAAGAGGAAATTATATTGGGGCAATATTGCATTTTGATAATGTTTTAGCTCGTTACTCTAGAACTAATCAAGCAGCTGAGGCTTATTTTAGACTATACGAAATTTATTATCATTTAGGAATGAATAATGAGGCCCAAAGAATTAAGAAAGAGATGTTAGAAGTACATAAAGATGGTATTTGGGTAAATAAAATTAAATCATAGATTTTTTAAAGAGTATGGATTTTATAAAAAAAGGCAGGGAAAATGTTTGGCTGCCTTATAGTCAAATGCAAATAGCGCCTCAACAATTAGAAGTAGAGTCTACTTTGGGGTCTAAAATTATATTAAAGGATAATAGAGTTTTAATTGATGGGATTGCTTCTTGGTGGAGTGTTGCTCATGGATATAATCATCCAAAAATTGTAGCAGCAATAAAAAGACAAGTGGAAAAATTGCCACATATTATGATGGCAGGTCTTGCTAATGATGAAACTTATAAATTAGCTTATAATTTGGCTAAAATTACTCCAAAGGGTCTAAATAAAGTATTTTTTTCTGATTCTGGTTCAACAGCAGTTG
This sequence comes from Rickettsiales bacterium, assembly GCA_038123275.1. Taxonomy (GTDB): domain Bacteria; phylum Pseudomonadota; class Alphaproteobacteria; order Rickettsiales; family UBA1997; genus CAJQHT01. Next base: position 34,541 of record JAYORG010000014.1, read on the forward strand.
AAGTTTCAATGAAGATGGCTGTTCAATATTTTATTAATAAAAAAGATCATCAAAAAACAAAATTTATTTCTTTTAAAAATTCATATCATGGTGATACTATGGGGTGTATGTCTTTAGCTGATCCAACTAATGGTATGCATAAAAAATTTAAAAAATATTTACCAAATAATTATAGTGTTAACTTGCCTTGTAACGAAGATGAGTTAAATAAATTTGAGGATTTTATTAAGAAAAATAAGTCAAATATTGCTGGGGTTATAATTGAGCCTTTAATCCAATGTGCTGGAGGCATGAAGTTTCATACAAAAGAAGTTTTAAAGGCAATTTATAATATTAGCAAGAAACATAAATTATTGTTCATTAGCGATGAATGTGCTGTGGCCTTTTATAGGACTGGTAAGTTTTTTGCTTGTGAATATGCTAATATAACTCCGGATATAATGATAGTTGGAAAGGCTTTAACAGGAGGTTTTTGCACTTTGGCAGCAACAATCACTAGTGATCAGATTTTTAATGAGTTTTTAAGTGATGATTTAGATAAGGCTCTAATGCATGGTCCAACTTTTATGGGAAATCCCTTGGCTGCATCTGCTGCTAATGCTTCAATTGAATTGTTTTTAAGAGATAATTATACTCAAAAAGTTAAAGATATAGAAAAGATATTAATTAGAGAGTTAGAAGATTTAAAATCTTTTAATAAAGTTAAAGATATTAGGGTTCTTGGGGCTGTTGGAGTTGTTGAAATTGATATTAGTTTACAAGAAATTTTCCAGATAAGAGAGCGTTTTGTTGATAAAGGAATTTGGCTTAGGCCATTTTCTAATGTAATTTATATCATGCCTCCTTTAATAATCTCCAGAGATGAATTGCTAATGATAACAAATTCTATCAAGGAGATTATTGATGCTTTATAGTCTATGTGGCGGTATTTCACCCTTAAAGGAGCCTATAAAAGTTGGGCTTGTATAGCTTGATGGACGTTTCTGTTGGGCATCTTCAAAAGCTGCAGTAATTTTTTCAACAAATCCATATTGACATTGAACGCTTCTAGGTATTTCAATTACTATATTTTTTTTTGTACCGCATGTAATATTAATAACAGTGTTGCTATTTTGAAGAAATGAAGACCTACTATCTAAACCATCTAGATTAGCGTTAAATATATTAGTTTCAAATCCTTTTTTTCTTAGGGCTGAAGCTAATCTTGTGGTTATGTTAATTCTTGATGTTATGGTAGTTTTTTCCTTATCCCAGTCGTGTATTTCTATTGTTGTACTTTGTTCTCCTAGCTCTATGCTAGTTTCTAGCTTAAGTTTAGAAGTTTTACTTTTACAAAAACTAAAGCAACAACATGATGTTTTTTTAGGTTTTTCTTGAGACTTACAAAGATCTTTTGCTAAATTTATTAATAATATGTCTACTGTTATTGTTTCTAAAAGACCTTTTTGCTCATTAAGATTAACTGATGACGGCAACTTTTTATATCCTACAGCATATTTGTGCAGTTTTTGTTCTGGAAGGTTATATTTTGAGTCAGGTTTAGGTTTTGCCTTTTCAAGTCCGTATGGAGTTTTTCTTGCTGATAAAAAGAAATATTGGGCGTCTTGGTTTACACGTCTTGTAGTTATTTTTATTGCCTCCATATCTAGTTTTAGAGAATTAAATAGAATATTATATTCTTCTAGCTGCAGTGATACATTTGCTATTTGTGCATTAATATTAAGTATATTAGTATATTTAGAACAAATTTGAGTATGCTTTAATTTATTTGTTGTAAAATTAGCAAAAAAACCATCTAATTCTTGTTCTAGTATTTTACTTTTATTATTACTTAGATAGTTAAAGAACCATGGGTCTAATCCTAATTCATTAACTAATAAATTTTTCCATATGTTATAATCTGTCTCATCTCTTTGGCTATCTTGTTTTTTATGATTTTTACTGAGTAAAAAATTATTTATTTCTATTAAGGCCTCAGGTTTGTAATTTTTATCTAGTAAATATTTAGTTAATTTATAATTAGCTACTGCTTGTTGATCCTCTATTTCAATAAGATCCATTGATAATATTGTAGATGCATATTCTTCAAAAGGATCTATTGCTACTCTAAGGCGAAAAAGTCTATTAAATTTTTCAAGGTTGTTTCTATGAAGATCTATATTTTTGTTGAAATCAAGAAAGAATTCTTCTTTTGATTCTAATATTTCTTGTTTGTTGTAAGCAACATAATAAAGAAGTAATTTATTATTTGGTATTTTTTCTAACAGGTTATTTCTTAATAAATCTTTAAGAACCTTACTAGTTGGATAAGCTGTTAATGCCTCTGAAACAGTTTGAAAAGTTTTGTGTAGGTAAACTTGATCTAGTAAGTATAGAATAAATTTTTGATCAGATTCTAATATTATTTGAATTGCTGTTAGTTCAGGAGCTGAATAATTTTGGTTTAGTAAATATTTAATAAGCTTACAATCTGCTGCTGTCACTAATTCATCTGGTTTTATTAGACCTATAGCAATTAATCTATCTGCTTGAGCTTTAAATGGATCTTTTGTTGATGTGGTTTCTTCAATTGTGTGGCTTATGTGGAGCTTGCCTTTTTCTTCATCAGCTCTTCTTCCAGTTGGAAAAAAATCTCCAAATTCTTCTAATACTTCATTATAGCTATAAACGTGATAAGGTATTTCTCCTTCAAAACCATCTCTAGCGTAGGTAAGGTCTCCATCTGGCAAGCCTTTTTTCTTAGATGCTTCTTGTTCTGGTATAAATCTTTTTAACTTATTTGGTAATGTTAGAGCTATCTCAGCATCATCATGCATTATTTCATGAAAATAGCTAATAATTTCATTTTTTGGTTTTTTTGGAATATGAGATAATACTCCATACATGGACATAACTAAATCTATAGAAGAATCATTATTTTCTGATTCTGTACCTACTGCTTCAAATAATTGACTATTTGGCACTTCTAAATCATTTCTTATGAGACTAACGTTTAATTGTCTTGATTTATATTTAAAAACTTTTAGTTTATTAGTACCTTTTATTGTTTTAGTGTTATATTTACCAGCTTTGTCTATAATTTTCCTATATTGTTCAATAGCACTACTTATTGGGTCAGATCCTATATAGTTAATCTTCAAAGTCTTACCATGTCTTAAGGCTATTTTATGTAAATCTTTAGCAATCATTTGAATAGCATGAAAATATCTACCATCCCCACAGCCAAAATCTAATATATTAAAGGATATTTCTTGTTGGTTGCTTGAGCTATTATTAATTTTATTAATTAATACTCTTCTAGCCGCCATTAATAGTTTTTTAGGGTCTATTTTGTTGGTTGTACCTTTATATCTATCAGAATAAGTACCACTTCCATAATATTCTTCATAAGAAGTGCTTATTAACGAATCAGATCTTTCTTTTTTTTGATCAGTCAAAGGTTCTAGGCTACTGTCGCTTAAGCTGTCTTGATAATCGTTTGTTGTTGAAGAACTTATTCTTGGCTGGGGCTTTGCTATCTTAAAGCCGGTACTAGAACTGTCACCTCTACGCATGATAAAATTATATTTGATTTAATAAAAGTAAGGTATCATTATACGTTTAATTAATGAACATCCTTAATGTTAGAAATTTAATTAAAAATTATAATAGTATAAAATTTATGTCCCTAGAAAAAGGTTATGTCAAAATCATATTATATATTCTATTTTTTGCTATATCTATTTCTGCTCTTAAAACTTATAAGTCTTACGATTTATACCATGATAAAAAAAGAATCAACTATAATTCAGCAGCAAATCTTCTTAGTGGCCATTTAGATGATACATTTTCTTATGTTGATAAAATAATAAATGTACTAGCAAGAGAAATATTAAAGCTTAAAAATATTACTCCAGGGGGAGTTGCATCAGTTTTATTTCAGTATAAAAATATAATTATTAACAATAACAACCTGCTTCCTTGGACCGTATTTGATTTTGTTGATAAAGATGGCTTTGTTTTAGCAACCAGTAGAGATGGAACTTTAAATAACCCAAAAAGAGTTTCAAAAAATGAAAGACAATGGATATCTTTGGCTCATGTTGAGCCTTGGAAGGGGCATTTATCATATTTGGATCATGGTATTATTAGTGGTGAATATATTTTGCCATATGGCTATGGTATTGCTAGTAGGAATGGTGATTTTATTGGTACAATATCAATGGGACTTAATGTTGTTAAGTTGAGGTCAAAGTTGGTGGAGGCATTAGGTAATGTTCAAATTAAATTTTTGATATTTAGGAAAGATAGAATAAAAAATAATGTAGAATTAATTTTTAACAATATTGGTGATCAAATACTGGTTCCAGACAAAATAAAGGATATTATAAGTTCAAAGAACAGTACAGGAAAGGTAGATTTTAAATTAAATAATGTAGCGTTTAAGCATTTACATAATGAGTTAGATTCAAATTTTATAATAGTTATTGGTCAAGATGCTTCATTGCTTACTAATGAGTTTATTAGTTATATATCGCCAAGAATTGAACAAAGCATAGTATTATTGTTGTTGCTCGTCATTATCTATGTAATTATTAAAAGAAAGGTGGTAAATCCTATTTTAAATTTATCTAAATTATCAAAAGAAATAGCAGATGGTAGTACAAACATTATTATTCCAAGGTATGATTGTGCTGAGATAGATTACTTAGCTCAACAAATTAAAAAAATAAAAAGATATATTGGCATTGAGGAAAAGAAGGAAAAAGCAGAGTGGCAAAATATTTATAAAAGCTCTTTTTTATCTTCTGTATCTCATGAAATAAGAAATCCTATTACAGCAATTTATTCAATTGGTGAAATATTAGAAAATAAAGAGGGTTATGATGCTTTAGATGATGAGAATAAGAGGTATTTTCTAAGAGAAATAAAAAATCAAGCATCAGAGTCTCTAGAGTTTATACAAGATTTGCTTGATGTTGGACAATCTGAGTCTGGAAATTTTAAATTAGCTGAATTAAAAGAAGAAAACTTAGAGGAGTTAATGTATAAATCTATTAAAATAGTTAGAGGAAGTGCTATTAGGTCTGAAATTACAATAGACTTTAAGTCAGATATTTGTTTGCCAAAAATTTTATGTGATCAAAGAAGAATCAAGCAGATTTTTGTTAATTTACTAAATAACTCTATTAAATATAGTAATAAAAATACTAAAATTTCTATTAAAATAAAGGAGTCATCTAGTGCTAATAAAAAGATAAAAATAATTCTACGAGATCAAGGTTTTGGAATGAGCAAATCAGGAATTAAGAAAGCTTTAATTAAATATGGAACTATTAAAAATAACAATACTCACAAGGTTGATTCCCTAGGTCTTGGGTTGCCACTGGTAAGGCATTTAATAGAAGAACATAAAGGATCTTTGAAAATTGAATCAGAAATCGGTAAAGGTAGTAAGTTTACTATTGAGTTCTAAATTTATATAAAATTTATATAGATTTATTATTTTTCATAATGATCAGCTACTAATTGATTTAGTAATTTTACACCATAACCGCTAGCACCTTTAACCGCCAAAGGATTGCCCTTCCCTCTCCAGGCTACTCCAGCAATATCTAAATGTACCCATGGTGTTTTGCCTATAAATCTATGTAGGAATTGTGCGGCAGTCGTACTTCCTGCCCCTCTTCCTGATCCTACATTTTTCATATCAGCAATATCAGAGTTAATCATTTCATCATATTGTGTACTAACTGGCAGTCTCCATACTGTTTCTCCAGTTTTTTTACCAGATTCCTCTATTTGCTTAGAAAGTTTATCATTATTAGAGAATAAACCAGCATGCACATCAGCTAAAGCTACAATTATTGCGCCAGTTAAAGTTGCTAAATCAACAATAAACTTTGGCTTAAAAGTAGTATTGGTGTAATGTAGAGCATCTGCCAAAACCATTCTACCCTCAGCATCTGTATTGATGACTTCTATTGTTTGACCAGACATAGAGGTAACAACATCTCCTGGTTTTTGGGCATCTCCAGCTGGCATATTTTCTACTAAACCAACAACTCCAACAGCATTTACTTTGGCTTTTCTTTGTGCTAATAAACGAAGCAAAGAAACTACTACTGCAGATCCTCCCATATCGGTTTTCATATCCTCCATATTTAGTGATGGCTTGATTGAAATGCCACCAGTATCAAAAGTTACACCTTTTCCTACAAATGCTAAAGGTTGTTCTTTTTTATTTTTTGCCCCATTATATTTCAAAATTACTAACTTTGATTCTTGAGAACTTCCTTGTCCTACTGCTAGAAGGCTATTCATTTTAAGTTTTGTCATTTCTTTTTCACCCAAAACTTTAACTTCCAATCCTAAATTAGTTAAGTTTTGACAAATTTTAGCATAATTTGGCGGTGTTAAAACATTTGACGGTTCAGAGACCAAGTCTCTAGCAAATGACACATTGTCAGCTATTAATTCTAGTAATTGGTATTTTTTTTGGGCAGTTTTAAATTCAGTGGTTTGGATAGATATTTCTTTTACAGCAGATTCTTTGCCCTCTTTTTTATCCTGGAAATATTTATTAAAGCGATAACTTTGTAGTTTGGCACCAAAAGCTATGTTGCTAGCAAAGTCAGCTTCTTTTAATGGGTTTTTAATAATTTCACTAGAAATATTAATTTCTAATTTTTTTGTTTTTATAGCATTGCTATAGGCAGCAATTTGTCCACCTAGATTTTGAGCCGTTAACTCATCTATTTTCTTTTCTGATCCAGTTCCAGCAATAATAACAATGTTTGATTTTAATACAGTTTGACAAATTTGACCAATCTTACCTTTAAAATCATTATTTTTTTGTATGTTTCTTATGGCTTCATTTTTAGTTTTCTTTAAAGATTCTTCACTGGTAATTATAACTAAAATTTTACCTTTAATGGTGCTTGGTTTGTTAAAAGTTATTTTCATTATTTTAAATTAATTTATATATTAATATTAAATCTGGAATTTTTAAATATGCTCTTTAGAAAATTTAAATTCAATAACTTAATTTAAATTTTTAAAAATGGCATTCATTTAAATTCAGAATTATTTAAATCTGGATTAGCTAAATTAATTTAGATAATAAAATCATGAGGTTTAAAAATGTAATTTTTTAGATACTAAATTCGTCACAAACTATATCAGTAACGTCATAAAAGGATGAAAAGAAATCTTTGAAATCTTTTTAATCAACACTTAAATCAACTGTTTGAAGAAATGTTGATAGATCAGTTCTAAATATAAAGGATGCACCAACATTATGGGTTCAGGTATGAATGAAATTCATTATTTTCGTAATGGTCAACACCATATACATCTTTGTTGTAACAAGATCCAGCTATTGAGTAGGATAGACAAGAGGCATAATTAAGGCTCGTATTAGTCCAAGTGTCAGGAAGTGTTACTCCTCCAACAAGATACATGGTGTAAGATCCTGTTACATAAGTATACCATCTTCCATCAGTGCAACATGGGAAATATGAGGTGCCGGTATCATTTCTTGTGTCGGCACAGCTTGGAGCAGGCTTACTTGTTGGAACATCAAGCTTGTAGTGATTGCCGTCTAGCGCTGGACAATTTGGCACTGGATCGCAATCATCGTTATTAAATACCCAGGTACCATTATTGCATGTTAATGTTGGAGTTGCGGTGTTGTAATATGATAAACATTCGCCAGTCATTACAGTACTATGCGAATAGGTGGCAGTTTGATTAATATAGGCATCTCCAGCGCTTGTTCCAGTCCAACCACCACCATTTGATAAAGATTGTGCAGCTTCAGGGTCACTACAGCTAGCAACATCACAGTTACCACTATTTTGACTTAATAAACCATTATTACAAGTAAGTAAAGGTGCTGTGCCATTATCTCCACCTGGACAAGTTGCTGACACAGTGTCAAGATGCGTTAAATTACTTATGGGGTTAGTATTCCATGTGCCATTTCCATCAAGCATAAAAGAAGTATCTGGATCTGAATCATTACAATTTGCATAACCACAATTTCCGGTTGTAATTCCTGAATAAACACCATTACTGCAAGTTAAAGGTCCTAAAGTTCCTTGAACAGAACCAACATTACAGGAAATATTAATAGCACCACCATCAGCAGCGGCACCACCATTATACCA
>JAYORG010000015.1:0-35304 GCA_038123275.1 Rickettsiales bacterium
TGGATATTGATGTATTAGCTAATGATAGTGATATAGATTCTACTGATGTTTTAACTGTTACTAATGCTACTATTTTAGATATTGCTACTGATTTACCAACTGCTAATCAGGTGTTTCATTTTTCAGCTTCTGATTTATCAGCTTTAAATAATGGTGATTCTGTTTCTTTGTGGGATGATAGAGCAGATGCTATTGGCGGTTCTAATGATGCAACTACACTTACAGCTTCTCCAACCTATGATTCTAGTGCTTTTGGTGGATATGGTGGAGTTGATTTTTCTGCCGGTAGTGTTGGATTGCAAGTTGCTGATGATTCAAATATTAATTTATCAACCTTTACTGAAAAATCTTTTGCTGTTGCGATTAAGACAGGTAGTGATATTAGTGGTGATCAAGTAATATATGAGCAAGGTGGAGGAACTCATGGTTATGCTATTGTTATTCAAAATAACCATTTATTTGTTTCTGCTTGGGAAAATGGTAATATACCATATTCTGTAGATTTAGGTGAAGTTAGTGCAGATACGGAATATTCAGCTATTTTAGTTCATAATAATGGAACATTATCCGGATATTTAAATGGTGTTGAGATTGGTTCTGTGACTGGAGTTCCTGATATTCCTAGTCATTCAGGTGATGTTGGTATTGGTGCGCCAGATGATGCTGGTAAATTGCCGGATGGCACTAGTGGTGGTATTCCTTTTGCTGGTGTTATTGGTGAATTATCTAGCTGGAATTCAGCATTAGATGGTAGTGAAGTTAAACAAGTTAATGAATATTTAGCAAATAATTTAGGGCTTCCTAATACAGATACAGGTACGGTAACTGTTAATCCTGATAATACAGTTAATTTTGATCCAGGTGATTCTTATGATTATTTGAAAGATGGTGAATCAATTGATATAGTTATTGAGTATGAAGTTGATGATGGTAATGGTGGAATTGTTACTAGTCAGGCTACTGTAACTATTACTGGTAGTGATGATGCCCCAGTAATTGATGTTGCTACTGGTAGTACAATTACAGAAGAGTCAGTTTCAACTGCAACTGTTGTTGCTACATTTGAAGCTAGTGATGCTGATTTTGGTGATTCAGAAAATATTACATTTTCTATTACTTCTGGTAATGAAAATGGTTACTTTATGATTGATCCTGATACTGGAGTTGTAACTTTAAGTTCTGTTGGTGTATTAGCCATTAATGATGATAATGGAATTGATCTTTTAAGTATGAATATTGGTGTAACGGCAACTGATGGAACCTATAATTCATCTGAAGCTATCGTAGCAGTTACAATTGATAGGGTAGATGATAATGCCCCTACAATAGATACAGCAAATAGTAATGTGTTATTAGAGGAAGCTTTAAGTGTGGGTGATGAAGTTGCTACATTTACAGCTTCTGATTTAGATGATCAAAGTAGTGTTACATTCTCTATAACTTCTGGTAATGGAAGTGGTTATTTTGAAATTCTTGATCCAAACACTGGAACAGTTACATTAACTGCTGCTGGTGTTGCAGCTATTAATGATGATAATTCTGTTGATATTACTAGTTTAAATATTGGTGTAACAGCTACAGATGGCACTAATAATTCAAATGAAACATTACTAGCAATAGATATTACTAGAGTAAATGATAATGCACCTGTTGTTGGAGTGGTTAATTTAGGCACAGTTGAAGAAGATGAAGTTGTTATTATTACGCAAGCTCAATTACTTGCTAATGCTAGTGATTTAGATGATCAAGATGTTTTGGATGTTACTAGTGTTACTCTAAATAATCCAAGTGATGGTAATTTAGTTGATAATGGAAATGGAACATGGAGCTTTACTCCTGCTGGTGATGAAGGAATACCAAATGTTGTATTTAACTTTACAGTAAGCGATGGTGACCCTGCTCATGATCAAAATTCAACAGCCACTCTTACTGTTGATGATGAGGCTGATGAAGCTGATTTAACTACAGTTAATGTTGCTAAATTTGTAAATCCAACATTGGATTTTGAAGGTGCTATAACTGATAATTGGTCTGAAGTTGGTGATGTAAATACAGATAATAGTCATGAAGGTTATAGTCCAACCTCTGGAGCTCAAATGGCTAAATTGGCTCTTTCAAATGGTGGTGGTGTTTCAAATAATATATCTAATGCTGAAAGTGCCCTAGGATTAAATGCTGGTGATTTGGCTGCAGTATTAACAGCTGAAACTGGTGATGCAGCTAACTCTATTCCTAAAAAAATTAGTATAATGCATAATAATTTATATTTAGAAGTTGGTGATCAAGTATCATTTGATTGGAACTTTATTGATAAAGAGAATGATACAAGTGGAATTGATAGTGCAATTCTTGTGGTTGATGGTAATGTTATTGTTCTTTCTCATTCAGATATAGTTAATGGATCTGGTGGAACTGGCAGTACTGGATGGCAAACTTATACATATACTGCTACTGCAACTGGACCGATACAGTTTGGTTTTGCTGTTATAAATGGTAAAAATAATGGTGATAATTCATCGTTATTAGTAGATAATGTAGAGATAGTTGAGGCTTCACCAGGTATAGATCTTGATATTACAGCTAGTTTAACTGATACAGATGGATCAGAAACATTGTCAATTGAAATATCTAATCTTCCAGCTGGAGCTACTTTGAGTGCGGGTAATGAAAGTGGTGGGGTATGGACACTAACTGAGGCTCAATTAACTGGGCTACAGTTAAATACTGCGGTTGGATTTATAGGGACTATTAATTTAAATGTTGATGCCATTACAACTGATGCTGATGGAAGTACTGCTACTAATACTAGTGTTTTAGAGGTTATAGTTACTGAATTTGATACTGTTACTGGTTCAACAGATATTGCTCCTTCAGGTGCTGATGATACTTTAGTAATTGATGAGGATACATCACATGTATTTAGTGAAAGTGATTTTGGCTTTAGTGATGTAGATGGTCATAATTTCCTAAGTGTTGTTATTACAACCTTACCGGGTAATGGAGCATTAGAGTTAAATTCTGTTGCGGTTACTCAAGATCAAGAAATATTAGTTGCTGATATACCTAATTTAGTATTTACGCCAGATCCTGATGATGAAGGTGTGGGATATGCAGATATTGGATTTAAAGTTAAGGATGATAGTGGCACTAATAATATTGATGATACTGAAAACTTTATAACATTTGATGTAACTAATATTGATGATGCCTCAGTGGTTAGTGGTACATTTACTGGTAATACAATAGAAGATAATCCAGCAACTGCAGTTGGTACTATTGCTATATCTGATATTGATGCTGGAGATAATCCTACTTTTGATGATGTTACTATTAATAGTACTTATGGTACTTTAGATCTAGTATCTGGTGCTTGGACTTATACTTTAAATAGCTCTGTTGTTCAAAATTTAGCTTCTGGTGCTATAGTTGATGATATTGTTACTTTAACAGCTAGTGATGGAACGCAACAAGATATTACTGTTAGTATTACTGGTACTAACGATGTTCCTATTTTAACTGCTGATGTAGACACAGTAACAGAAGATAATACAGTGGATATTGATGTATTAGCTAATGATAGTGATATAGATTCTACTGATGTTTTAACGGTTACTGATGCAACTATTAGTGTTGTAACGGATTTACCAACTTCTGATCAGGTATTCCATTTTTCAGCTGCTGATTTGTCAACTTTGAATAATGGTGATCCTGTGACTTTATGGGATGATAAGGCAGATACTGTTGGTGGATCTAATGATGCTATTGCAATTACAGCTCCAACTTATGATGATTCTTCGTTTAGTGGCTATGGTGGGGTTGATTTTTCAGGTGGAAATCATGGGTTTAATATAGTCAATGACTCTGCCATTAACCTATCATCATTTAGTGAAAAATCAATTGCTGCAGTATTTAAAACTGGTAGTGATGTTAGTGGTGATCAGGTTATTTATGAACAAGGTGATGGTAGTAAGGGTTATAATATGGTAATTACTGGTGGAGATCTTTATGTGCAAGGATGGAGTGCTAGTGGTTCGGTTTATAGTGTTAATTTAGGTGCTGTTGCAGCCGATACGGAATATTCTGCTATGATGATTCATGATAATGCAACTATAACTGGATATTTAAATGGTACCCAAATTGGGTCTGTAGCTGCGGCAACCATTGGTTCACATTCTGGCTCTATAGGTATTGGACAGGCTGATAGTACAACAAAATTGCCAAATGGTAGTAATATTAGTGGTGATGGAGGGTATTTTAAAGGAACAGTTGCTGAATTATCCAGTTGGAATAAAGTTTTAGATAGTGGTGAGGTTGCACAAATAAATGATCATATGGGTAGTATTATGGGTACAGCAGTTTCTGCCGGGACAGCCACTATTAATCCAGATAATACAGTAACATTTGATCCAGGAACTGATTTTGACTATTTAAAACCAGGGGAAACAAAAGATGTAACAATTGAATATGAAGTAGATGATGGTAATGGTGGTGTTGTAACTAGTGAAGTTACTATTACCGTTACTGGTAGTGAAGATGCAACAATTGTTTCTGGAGATGTTGCTGGAGGGGTAACAGAAGGAAATATTGGAGATGTTATTATTGCAGCTGGTTCAATAACTATAGATGATGCTGATGCTGGGGATAATCCAACACTTCTTGATTCTACTATTGTTGGTACTTATGGAACATTAGTTTTAACTAGTGGCAGTTGGGTTTATACCTTAGATCAAAATACTGTGCAACAATTAACAGCTAGTGATGTTGTTAATGATGTTATCTCTGTAATTGCTTCAGATGGAACTAGTCATGATATTACCATGACTATTACTGGAACCAACAATAACCCAGTAGTTGTTTCTGATTCTGGACCTGCTATTGATGAAGATGGATTTACAACCTTTAATGAAGCTGATTTATTAGCTAATGCAACTGATGTGGATAGTTCTAATTTATCTATTGTACCAGGGTCATATACTAGTAGTGATGGTGTAGTAACTGTTAATGCTGGTGTTGTAACATTTACCCCAACTCCTGATTTATCTGGTAATACAACATTTACTTATCAAGTTCAAGATGAGCATGGTGGAGTTGGAACAGGTACAGTTAGTGTTTATGTAAATCCTATTACTGATGATGTTGATGTGACAGCTATTGATGGCTTTGCTACTGGTAAAATAAATGTATTTGAAAGTATTTTTGAAGATGAATCTTTTAATAGTGTATTTGCTTATATTGACAATATTAGAAATGATGGAGTTGGTGGTAATGATTACTTATCTAAGAAAACCCTTACATATGATATTGTAGATGGATGGAGTGCTGGTGCTATACAACATCCTGATGATTCTAGTCAAAATACTATTCATGGGCAAGCTATAGAATGGTTGTCAACTAGTAGTGTGCATTCTATAACAGGAAGTGGTATTATAGAGTTAGATTATTCAAATTATGATGGGTTTGCTGATACTGGGCATATAACCAGAACAGTTTCAACTATTAGTGGGGCTGAATATCAATTAGATCTACTTGCTACTTCTGGTCTTGATGATGGTACCGCTTTAGCGGCAAATATGAAGTTTGAAATGGTTGTAACAGATGCTGTGACCATGAATGTTTTAGCTTCAAGAACTGTTGATCTAACAGGAAATCCGTTAGAAATTAATTGGCAACGTTTTAGTGAAGATTTTATAGGAAATGGTAATGATGTGATAATTGATATTTATCAGTCTCACGATACTAGTGTTCTTTCTGAATATGGTAGAGGACCATGGTTAGATGATATCAGGTTGTTTGAAACTAATGGTGGTAGAGTAGTTGATATGGATGATTTGATAACTATAGATACTACTGATTTGGATGGATCGGAAATATTTGATATTACTATTACTGGAGTTCCTGCTACTATAACCTTTAATAGTGATGCTGATTACACTTCAACAGATTTAGGAGGAGGTGTTTGGAATGTGGTTGGTACTAATATTAATGGTTTAACTATGTTAATTCCAATAGGCTATGCTAATCTTGCTCCAATACCATTAGATGTTTCTTTAACAGCTAATGACCCAGGTGATCCGACAATTAAATATAGTAGTAATCAAACTCTAAGTATTTATCAACAAGAAGCTCTAGAGTTTTATGCTGCTACAGATACTGCTGATTTAACTCCATCTATTTCAGGAAGTGAGGAACCAGGTGCTACTATGACTATTGATATTGTTCAGGGTACAAACACATTTGTTTATACTGTTGTTGCTGATGATGATGGCAATTGGGCAATTGATGTTACTACGGATGATGATAATACTAATACTCCAACATTTATTGATGGAGATAGTTTAGCTATAACAGTTACTTCTAGTACTGGTAATACTTTAAATCATACTATGAATATAGATAGTACTCCACCAGGGTCTGTTGCAACAGCGGTAATAATTAATGATGGTGCTGATAATGTTATTACTCAAGAAACAGAAACCATTACAGTTGATGTTGATTTAACTGGAACAAATGCAGTTGCTGGTAATTTAGTAAGGTTGTCTTGGGGTACCGCATCAGCTGATTCAACTAATACTTTATTTGTTAATGATCAAAGGGTTATTTACCATGAATTAACTATTGCTGATATTGCTTCTGGAGCTGTTAATATTGAAATTCCAGATGAAGTAATTGATTCTACTGATCCAGATATTAATCCAGGAGTAACAGATAACACAAATAGTGTTTGGGTACAAATAATGGATAGTGCTGGTAATATTTCGGATGATTCTCCGCCGCAAACATTTACTTTGGCGCCAATTGTAATTGATCTAGATGGTGATGGTGTTGAGTATAGTCACTTAGATGAAAGTAATGTTATGTTTGACGCTGATCACGATGGAACAAAAGAGCATGTAGCATGGGCTGGGGCTGATGATGGTGTATTGGTATTTGACTTTGATGATGATGATATAATTAATAAAACTAATGAAGTTTCGTATCTTGGCTATAAAGAAGGTGCAGAAACTGATCTTGACGGGTTGGCAGGTTTTGATACTAGTAATGATGGTATGTTGAATGCTGAAGATGAATTCTTTACCTTATTTAAAGTGTGGAATGATGCTGATTTAGATGGTGTTACTGATGAAGGAGAGTTATTTACATTAGATGAACTTGGTATTGCTGAATTTAATTTAGAAAGTGATAATAATTTAAATTTAATTGGCGATATTATTGAACATGGTAAGTCAACTTATACTAAAACTGATGGAACAGAAATGGAATTCTCAGATGCTGAGTTCTATTATGAAGAAGGTGACTTTGAGGTTGTTAATATTGAAGAATTTACTACTGGCTATGATTCAGCAGAGTCTTCAGAATCTGATATAATAGACTTCTATCAAAGTGACATTGGTGAGGATTATCTTGCTGATAGCAGTGAGTTTGAAGGTGCTAATGGTACAACAGACGCCTTTATTGCCAATTCTGACAGTGAAATTGATACTTTGGTTATTAATTTTGAAAATACTAATTTCTAGATAATTCTTTTGTTTAGTATTACACAACCCTGTTTCTAGTTTGTTTTACACAAAAGTAAGCTTGACTTGGTTAAAGGCTTAAATTATCTTCCTTAAATATAAAATTAATGGCAGACGTAGCTCAGTTGGTAGAGCGCTAGGTTGTGGTTCTAGTGGTCGCGGGTTCAATCCCCGTCGTTTGCCCCATCAATTTATATTTAATTATAATGGATATAATATTTTTTGCAGCAGTAGCGTTATTTATATTTTTTAAGCTTAAAAGTCAATTTGGCAAGGTGGATGAAGATCAAAAACGCGAAGCTATTAAAAAATTTCTTAAAGAACAAGCCGATATCACATCTTCTAATGATATTAAAGATATGCAAGATAAAGAATTGGATGGCAAGAAGCTAGAAAATGAGGAGAAGATAGATTCAAGAAATAAAGAAATATTTGATAAATTAACCCCTAAATTAAGAGAAGATCTTATTGTGGTTTTAGAAAAATCAAGAGTTGGAGCAGCAGATTTTGTAGATGGTGCTAGTAAGGCATTTGAAATGATTGTGTCTGCCTTTTCTAGTGGCAATAAAGATACATTAAAAGCTCTATTATCTAAAGATTTATTTACAAAGTTTGCCAGTGCAATAGATGATCGTACACAAAAAAATACTAGTTTAAATACTAATGTGATATCAATTGATCAAATTGTAATAAAAGATGCTAAATTGCAAAATAGTAAAGCTTTGATATCTGTTAATTTTATATCTAAGCAAATTAGTTATGTTTTAGATGAGAAAGAAGAGTTAGTAGATGGCAGTAGAGAGGACATAAATGAGATTTCTGATCTTTGGACATTTAGTAGAGATACTAAGTCTAAAAATCCAAATTGGACAATAATTTCTACTAAATCTTAAAATTATTTGTTATGAGTAAAAATAATACAGTTAAAAAAAAGCTAGAATTAAATGGTAAAAAATTTAGCTATTTTTCTTTAAATGAAATATCTCAAAAGCTTAATAAGGATATTACCAAGGTACCATACAGTTTAAAAGTTCTTCTAGAAAATATTTTAAGATTTGACTCATCTAATTTAAGTGATGCTGGTGCAATTATTGACTCTGTCAAACATAAGAGTAAGAGGGTTGAAATTGCTTTTAGTCCGACTAGGGTTTTAATGCAAGATTTTACAGGGGTTCCAGCGATAGTTGATTTAGCAGCCATGAGAGATGCTATTTTAAAAAAAGGTGGTGACCCAAAGAACATTAATCCAAAAATTGCAGTTGATTTAGTTATTGATCATTCTGTTCAAGTTGATTTTTCTGGAAATCAAGAAGCTCTTGATAAAAATGTTGCTTTAGAGATGAAAAGAAATACCCAAAGATATGAATTTTTAAAATGGGGTCAGGAATCTTTTGATAATTTTAGAGTAGTTCCACCAGGAACAGGAATTTGTCATCAGGTTAATCTTGAAAATTTAGCGCAAGTTGTGTGGAAAAGAGAAGAAAATGGTGAAACAATAATTTATCCAGATACAGTTGTTGGTACTGATAGCCATACTACAATGATTAATGGTTTGGCAGTTCTTGGATGGGGAGTTGGTGGCATTGAAGCTGAAGCAGCAATGCTTGGTCAGCCAATCTCAATGTTAATACCTGAAGTTATTGGCTTTAAATTAAAAGGTAAGTTAAATGAGGGAGTTACTGCTACGGATTTGGTATTAAATGTTACTAGTACCTTAAGAGATAAAGGAGTTGTTGGTAAATTTGTAGAATTTTTTGGTGATGGTTTAAATAATTTATCTTTAGCTAATCGTGCTACTATTTCTAATATGGCACCAGAATATGGTGCAACTTGTGGAATTTTTCCAATTGATAAAGAAACTATCAATTATTTAAAATTAAGTGGTAGAGATGAGGAGCAAATACAGTTAATAGAAAAATATGCTAAAGAGCAGGGTATTTTCAGGGATGAGAATAGTGTAGATCCAGAATTTAGTGAAGTAATTGAATTGGATTTATCTAAAATTGAACCAACAATTGCAGGACCTAAAAGGCCACAAGATAAGATTTTCTTAAAAAATTCTAAAGAATCTTTTGCTTCTCTTGCAAGAGGTAGTAAGAAAGATTTATCTGATAATAGGGTGGTAATTCCTGCTATTAATAGTTCTATTGGTAATGGAGATGTTGTTATTGCTGCCATTACATCTTGTACTAATACTTCTAATCCAGAGGTATTAATAGCAGCTGCTTTGCTTGCTCGTAATGCTCATAAGAAGGGTTTAAAAGTTAAAAATTTTGTTAAAACTTCATTTGCACCAGGTTCGAAAGTAGTTAGTGAATATTTACAAAATTCTGGTCTACAAGATTATCTAGATAAAATTGGCTTTAATATTGTTGGATATGGTTGCACTAGCTGTATTGGTAATTCTGGACCATTACATAGTGACATTGAAAAAGTTATTAAAGATAAAGATTTATTAGTAACCTCGGTATTATCTGGAAATAGAAATTTTGAAGGAAGAGTACATCCTCTTACTCAAGCAAATTACTTAGCATCACCACCTTTGGTTGTGGCTTATGCCTTAGCAGGAAGCATGAATATTGACTTAACAAAAGATGTCATTGGAACTGGAAATGATGGGCAAAAGGTTTATTTAAAAGATTTATGGCCTAAGGATAAAGAGATTAAGGAAGTAATTAATAATTTTGTTAGTAGAGAGGTATTTACTAAGAAATATAAGGACTTATTTAAAGGAGATGAGAGTTGGCAGAAAATTAATGTTAATAAGTCTGATACTTACAAATGGGATAATGATAGTACTTACATTAGATTGCCAAATTTCTTTGATAATGTAGAAAATAATAAACTTAGTGATGTTAAAGATGCTAAAATATTAGCAGTATTTGGTGATTCAATCACCACTGATCATATTTCTCCAGCTGGTAATATTGCTGTTGATTCTCCGGCTGCTAAATATTTAGAAAGTCATAATGTTGCCAAGGCTGATTTTAATTCATATGGATCTAGAAGAGGTAATCATGAGGTGATGGTTAGAGGCACTTTTGCAAATATTAGAATTAAAAATAAAATGGTTGATGGTAAGGAGGGTGGTTTTACCAGATTATCCGGACAAAAAGATGTAATAACTATTTTTGATGCTGCAAAAGAGTATAAAAAACAAAATAAGCCATTAGTAGTTTTTGCCGGTAAGGAGTATGGCACTGGTTCTTCTCGTGACTGGGCTGCAAAAGGAACTTACTTACTTGGAATAAAGGCGGTAATTGCTCAGAGTTTTGAAAGGATTCATCGTTCTAATTTAATTGGAATGGGAGTGTTACCATTAGTGTTTAAAGAAGGTGAAAGTGCACAAAGTTTGTCTTTGATAGGTGATGAGGATATTGATATTGTTGGAATTAATGATGATGTATCTCCAAAGCAAAAAATAAAATGCATAATTAAAAATGGTGGAAAAAGTAAAGAAATTGAGCTTTTATCTAGGCTTGACACAAGTGATGAAGTTGAATATTACAAGGCTGGTGGAATTTTGCAGTTTGTTTTACAAAATAGTTAGTTAGTTTTCTTGAAAAAATTCTAAATAAAGTTGTTGATATATCTTCGAAAATTTGCTATAATGAAGAAGTAATCTTTAGTATAATTATTAATTAATAGGTAGAAATAATGGATATAAGAGTTTTAGGTTCTAATATGGAAGTTGGTGAATCTCTAATAAAACATGTAAGAGAGCGTTTAGAAGTTAGCGTAACAAAGTATTTTGAAAATGCAGTTAATGCTGATGTATTTTTTACTAAGAATAAAAATTCTTTCAAGGCTAATATTGTTGTTAATGAAGGTGTTAGTAATATTAGTATTAGAAGTAATGCTGAGTCGGGAGAAGTGTATAGCTGCTTTGAAAATGCTTTAGAAAAAGCTTCTAAACAACTTAGAAGATACAAAAGTAAAATAAAAACTTATCGCAGAAGCCAGGGTGGTTTTAAAAGTGTTGATATTAGAGATCAAATTTTAGAAGTGCCAAAATATGTAATTCCAGCAGTTTCTCATGATTCTTTTGAAGAGGAAGCACAGGTGATTAATGAAAATGGTGCTTTAAAAATTATTGAAGAAAAAACTGCTAAAGTAGAAGAATTAACAGTTGATGAAGCAATTATGAAAATGGATTTATGGGACTTGCCAGCCTTGGTCTTCATTAATAAAGAAAATAGCAGAGTTAATGTTGTTTACAATCGCAAAGACGGTAATGTTTCTTGGGTTGACCCAATAGTAGCTACTAAATAGTTTTAATGTTTTTAAGTTTCTTAGCTCTTGTAGATTATTAAATTTACAAGGGTTTTTTATGTTTAATGTTTAGGAAAATAATTGTGCTCACTGAGCACAATTATTTTTTAAAGTAAGAACTCAGGGATAAATCATAGATTTATGCCCGCAAAAACTAAAAACAATTAATAATTGTTTTCTTAACGTTTTTGCCTCAGTGAGCACAATTATTTTTTAAAGTAAGAACTCAGGGATAAATCATAGATTTATGCCCGCAAAAACTAAAAACAATTAATAATTGTTTTCTTAACGTTTTTGCCTCAGTGAGCACAATTATTTTTTAAAGAAATTATTTATTATTTGTAAAGTTCCAAAGCTCTTTCTTCAAAGGCTTGAATCATTTTGTTGGTAGCTTTCTCAAAGAAAGGTCCGATCATTTTATTTAAGATTTTGGAACTGAATTCAAAATCTATGAAAAAATCAACATTAGTGCTATTTTTATTTTCCTTTACTTCTTTAATATGCCAGAGATTAATTAAGTTTCTAAATGGACCATCAATAGCAATTGCTTTTATTTCAAAGCTATTTTTAGAAGTTTGAGTTAATGTTACATGAGAAGAATATTTTTGGAATATTCCCTTAAATTTAATAGCTAGGTCAGCTTCTAAATTATTTTTATCGATATTTTTAGTAATTTTGGCACCAATGCACCAAGGTAAAAATTTAGGATAATTTTCAATATCCATTACCAAGTCCAATATTTGCTTTGGAGTGTAATTTAAAGTTTTTACTTCTTTGTGTGATGGCATTTTAACTAAGTAGTTAATTGATCAATTTTAGCAGCTAAAATAAAATCATTTTCGCAAATCCCGTTTATTTTATGAGTTTGAATTGATATTTTTAAATAACCCCAAGTGAATTCAATATTGGGATGATGGTTTTCATCTTCAGCTATTGCTCCAATCTTATTAACAAATTCTAAGGTATTAGCAAAATTCTTAAATTTAAATTCTTTAACAAGAAAATTCTTTTTTAATTGCCAGTCATCTATTTTTGTTAGATATTCTTTAATTTTTACATCACCAAATTTTACAATATCACCGTGACAAGGTAAACATTTTTTCTTATGTAAGTTGGTCATGATTATTTCAATAAATTTGATAAATCTGGATTAGCATTGTTTCCTCCTACCATGTCCATCAATTCGTCTTTGCCCATTCTGCCAACTTTTTTAACCATTTTTTGCATTTGTTTGTATTTTTTAAGCAAACGATTAACTTCTTGAATTGTACTTCCGGCACCAAGTGCTATTCTTCTTTTTCTAGAAGAGTTTAATATTTCTGGTTTGGATCTTTCTTTTAATGTCATAGATAGAATTAAGGCTTCTTGTCTGACAAGTTCTTTTTCATTAAAATTGCTATTTTCCATGGCTTGAGAAATTTTGCTGGCACCAGGAAGCAATTTAAGAACAGAAGACATGCCACCCATTCTTTTCATATTTTTTAATTGAGAAGCTAGGTCATTAAGGTCAAATTTGCCTTTCTTAAGTTTTTTTTCAGTCTTTTTTAATTCTTCTTCATCAAAATTTTCTTGGGCTTTTTCAACCAAAGAAACTACATCTCCCATTCCTAATATTCTGGAGGCTATTCTTTTGGGGTCAAAAATTTCTATGTCCGTTATTTTTTCTCCGGCTCCTAAAAATTTAATTGGGCAATTAGTAGAAAACTTCATGGTGATGGCCGCACCGCCTCGTGAGTCTCCATCAATACGAGTTAAAATAATACCTTCTATTCCAACTTTATCTTTAAAATTATTGGCAACATTAATAGCATCTTGACCAATTAAGGCATCAACCACCAAAAGTGTCTCATCTGGTTTAGTAATTTTTTTAACTTCTTGTAGTTCTTTCATTAATTCATCATCAATGCTATTTCTACCAGCACTATCTAACATTAAGATGTCATAATTTAATTCTTTAGCTTGCTTTACAGCTCTTTTAGCGATGTCCGCTGGTTTTTGATTTTCTATTATTTCTAGGCTATCAACTTTTGCTTGGGTTGCTAAAATTTCTAATTGTTTTTGTGCAGCTGGTCTTCTATTGTCAAGTGAAGCTAAGAGAACTTTCTTTTTCTTTTTCTTATTTAAAAAATGATAAGCTAACTTGCCACAACTACTAGTTTTACCGGCACCTTGTAAACCAACCATTAACAAAGTAACAGGTGCTTTAACCTTTAAATTAATTTCTTGAGTATCACTTCCAAGTAGTTCAACTAATTGATCATTAACAATTTTAATAATCATTTGAGTAGGGTTAACATCTTTAATTACTTGTTTACCTAAAGCTTCTTCTTTAACTTTTTTAATAAATTCCTTAGATACTTCTAAAGATACATCAGCTTCTAAAAGAGCAATACGTACTTCTCTCATGGCTGTATCAATATGTCCTTCATTAAGGAGCTTTTTTCCAGCAAGAGAGTCAAAAACTTTGGTTAGGCTATTGGTAATATTATCAAACATTTAATTTTTCCTTTATTTCATTTGGTATTCTTGGTGGTTTCTTAGTATTTGCATCAACGCAAGCAATTTTAACATCTAAAACATTTAATAATGTATCTTCTAAAAACATTTCTTGATGCCATGTTGTTTGTACTGATCCTGTTTTCTTAATAGTAGTTTTTATTGTTACTAAATCTTCTAATTGAGCACCTCTTTTATAAGAAATATTACAATTCACAATTACAAAAATTAAGTTATGTTTATTAATTAAATCAGTTTGCGATATATTTTTTTCTCTTAAGAGATCAGTTCTGGCTCTTTCAAAAAATTTAAGATAATTAGCATAATACACCACTCCTCCAGCATCGGTATCTTCATAATAAATTCGATATTGCGATATGTGATTAGTTATTTTAGAAGTCATAAATTATGATTTTTCATGATATTTGTGCGGAACAATTTGGAGTTTCAAATATTTTTATTGCAACTATTTTTGAATTAAATTTAGAGAATAATTTTGGTGCAATATCGTTAAATAAATGTTTAGCAATATTTTCTGCAGTTGGGTTTTCGTCTAAATAATAGATTTTTTGACCAGTAGTTTTGCTAATCAAGTCACCTAAATTTTTATCTTTAATGCTTAATATTGTATTGTGATCTAGGTTTTTATCTACCCAATTGACAAAAATATCTTTAATATCTCCAAAATCAATAATTCTACCTAATTTATCCAAATTTTTAGATCCAAAAGTTAATTCAATAGCATAGCGATGGCCATGAAGCATTTTACACTTGCTTTCATGGTCTATTATCCGATGTGCGGCATCAAATTCTATTCTTCTGGTGCATGTAATTATTTTTAAAGGTGACATTTCAAAAAATTTGTATTTAAATTAAGATCCGGATAATAATGAGTATTTTTTGTAAATGAAAGTAGAAAATATTTTTGACATAATTAAATTTGATGCTAAAGGTTTAGTTCCAGTGACGGTTCAAGATATTACTAGTAAAGAGGTACTAATGATGGCTTTTATGAATCAGGAGGCTCTAAAAATGACTTTAAAGACACGTTTAGCGCACTATTATTCTAGATCTAGACAAAAATTATGGCAAAAAGGTGAAGTTTCTGGCCAAATTCAACAAGTAAAGGAAGTTTTAATTGATTGCGATGGCGATGCTTTGGTAATAAAAATACAACAAGAAGGCAAGCCTATACCAGTTTCGTGCCATACTGGTAGAAAAAGTTGTTTTTTTAGAAATGTTAATGAAGATGGAAATTTAGATATTAACCAGGAAATATTAGTAACCAAAGAGGAGTTGTATGGTAAAAAGTAATATTTTAAAAAGTCTATCCATCTTAATTTTGAGTTTATTTCTTAATAAAACTGCTATTGGAGCTAATTCTGAGAGTTTGACTATTTTTTCTGAGTCAAATATGACTTACGCCATCACTAAAATTGCTCGTAATTATTCTAAAAAAGCTAATGTGGCTATTTCAGTTAATTTTAATTCTTCATTTGAATTAATTGATAATATTGATCTTGGTGAGCCAGCAGACATATTTATTTCTTCACATTTGGATTGGGTTAAAAATTTAAGTCAAAAAGGTTTAGTAGATCGTTACAGCTCAGCTGATTTTGCTGAAGATAAGTTGGTTTTAATTACTTCTAAAAATAATGAGAGAATCAACTTTAATGAAGTTAGTAAAATTGGTGATCTCAATAAGATTTTGCAATTTATTAATGAAAAGAAGGCACCATTAATTGTTGGTTCTGATTACAGTTCTCTTGGTAGATACACTAAAAAAATACTTGCAGAAAGTAATGTTGATAATTTTCAAATATTTCAAAAATTAAATGAAGATAAAAAGTCGATAATTGATTTTATTAATGAGCATAATCATTATTGTGCTATTGTAATAGCAAGTGAAATTGCTAATAATAAGGAAATAGTTATTTTAAGTCAGGTACCATTTGTTAATATCGATTATCATGCTTTGGTAATAGCTGGAGATAATATGGATAATGCCAGAAAATTTATTGAATATTTAAAAAGTAAGGAAGCTAAAGAGGTTTTGGTAAGAAATGGGTTTATTGCTGACTAAGAATCTAACAATTTAAAAGATAAGGGACAGGTTCTAAGATTAAAGAGTAATATTATTCAACCAAAGCATAATAGCTTTTTGTGCATGAAGGCGGTTATGAGCCTCATTAAATATTACTGATTGGTCAGAATCTATTACTTTTGTACTTACCTCAATATCACGATATGCTGGCAAGCAATGAGTAAAGATAGCATTATCATTAGCTAATTTGATTAAATCTTCATTTACTTGATATGGTGCTAATATTTCTTCTTTTTCTTTATGTTTTAATTTATCATTTTCACTTACATCTCCCATAGAAAACCAAGTATCAGTAATTAGTACATCACTATTTTTTGCAGCTAATTTTGGATCATGATAAAGGTTAATTTTAGCACCTTGATTTTGGGCTTTTTTAATTTCTTCATTGCAAAAATCAAAACTTTCAGGGATGGCAATATTAAGTTCATATTCAAATTTATTGGCTGCGTGTATGTATGAGTTTAAAACATTATTAGTATCGCCAAACCAAGATAGTTTTTTATTTTTAATATCACCTAATTTTTCCTCTATTGTTAAAATGCTGGCCATAATTTGACAAGGGTGGCTGTGATCAGTTAAAGCATTAATTACCGGAACATTTGAATGTTGCGCTAATTTTGTTAGCAATTCATGACTTGAACAACGTATCATAATCATGTCTACAAATCCAGAAAGAACTTTAGCAGTATCTGATATGGATTCACCTTTACCTAATTGAGTAGAATTTTTATCCATTACAATAGCATTTCCGCCAAGTTGGTTAATGCCCGCTTCAAAAGAAACTCGGGTGCGAGTGGAGTTCTTATCAAAAATCATTGCTAGATTTTGAAATTGAAGTAATTTGGCTGTATCTTCTATTTTAAGAGATTTTAGTTTTTTTGCTGTAGAAATTATTGATTTTAGTTCATTAGATTCTAATATGTCTAAATCAATAAAATGTTTCTTAGAAGTTTTATCTATCATGTCTTAGATTTTTAATTAAAGCAAATAACTTACTTAATATTCTTTAACTTGTCAATATGTCAAAAAATAAGAGGGTGATAATTGCAACTGGAGGTACTGGCGGTCATATTTTTCCAGCTAAATCTTTGGCACAATCTTTATCTGGTAATAATTTGAAAGTGACAATTTTTGCTGATAAAAATTATTCTAAATATCATTCTTTAGAGGATGATTTTACATTTAATGTTATTCCTTCATCTCAAATAAAGAAGGGCGTAATTTCTTTATTTTGTGCTAGTTTTTTGATATCTTTTGGTGTTATTAAGTCATTAATTTTAATGATATTTAAGCGGACAAATATTGTTATTGCTTTTGGAGGATATGCCACTTTTCCTATTTTAATTGCGGCAGTTATTTTGAGAAAAAAGATTATTTTACATGAGCAGAATGCTCATTTGGGTAAAGTAAATAGAATTTTTACAAAATTTGCTAATATTATTGCCATATCTTTTAAAAATACTGATGCCATTAAAAAAGAATTTTCTAAAAAAGTTAAATATGTTGGCAATCCAGTACGAGAAGACATATTAAAATTAAGCAAGGAAGAATATAAATATCCTATTTTTGATAAAAAATATGAGTCAAAGAATAATTTGGGATATAACTTGGTTTTGGCTTCTGACTTTGAAGAGGTAAAAAAGATAAAAGAAGAATATTTTAATATTTTAATCATTGGAGGTTCTGGAGGGGCTAAGATTTTTAGTGATATTTTGCCAAAGGCTCTTTTTAATATTAGAGTGGAGTTAAAAAATAGAATTAATATTGTTCAGCAATGCAGAAGTGATGTGCTTGATGAAACTTTTAGTCAGTATAAAAATTTTAATTTAAATATTACCTTAAAATCTTTTTTTCAGGATATTGATCAAAAAATTAAGGAGGCTCATCTAGTCATATCGCGCTCCGGTTCATCATCAGTTTTTGAATTGGCTACTGCCAAAAAACCAATGATTTTAGTACCATTTGCTAATTCTGCTGATAATCATCAAGAAAAAAATGCAATTGAAATACAAAAGGGTGGTGGAGCTGTTATTGTTAAAGAAGAAGATTTTACAATTAATAACATTACCAATATTATTGAAAAATTAGTTGATAATCCAAGGTTGTTAAAAAGAATGTCCAAGGATGCTTTTGCCAGTTCCAATATAAAAGCTACTGCTAACTTAGTTAAATTAGTTAATCGCAATCTACGATGAAGAAAATTAAAATTAAAAACAAAGACTATCAAATAGATAAAGAATTAACCATTGGAGAAATACTAAAATATTGCCGTATTCAAAATGATATTAAAATTAAAGATGTGTCATTGGCTTTAAAAATAAAAGAGCAGGATATTAAAGATTTAGAAAATGATGGAATTTATTTAAAGAAGTCAGTCTTTTACATCAATGGTTTAATTAAAATTTATGGTAATTTATTAAAAATTGATAGAAGCCTAGTTAAGGAAAAAGTAGCATCTTTGGCTATTAATGTAGGTAGAGTAGATCAATATAAACTAATTGATCCTGAGGAGAGTGAGCAATATATTCCAGGTAGAAGATATGTAGCTTATGCCATATTATTACTGTTAATCATATATTTTATGTTATTTTGTGACTTTAATTCAGATAAAATATTAACTACTGATTCAATCATTGACAGAATTGATAATTAGAATCTATCCGCTTTGTAATTGTAAATCAAAAAGATTTATGTTATTATTAGAGATTGTATAAAATAAATTAAGAATTTTATATGAATTTTAATTTATGCAAGGGCAATCATTAGTATGATTACTATTTGAAGTCTTGCTAAATATAGTTCTAAATTCATTTTTATGTAAAAAAGCTGTGAGTTATGATATTATTTAAAGTAATTAAATGAAATTATTAGTAAAAATAACAATCTTAATTTTTGCCCTGATAATTTCTTTGAGCTTGATGTTTTCTTCTTTGATGGATCCCAATGCTCTGAGAGATAATTTACAGATTTCTTTGGATAAAAAAATAGAAGGTGATTTTATTATTAATGGTGCTGCTAAGGTTAATTTCTTCCCATCTCTTGCTATTGTTATTGAAAAGGCATCTTTAAGAAATGCAGTTTATGATAATAATAGAGTGAATATTTCTATGCAAAAAGTAATAGTTAATCTTGGTTTTAGCTCTTTATTTGGTAAAATTAAAATTGATGAATTAGAGTTTATTTCGCCAGTTATAGAGTGGGATTTTTTTGATCCAAATGCTACTTTATCAAAAAAAGAAGAGGTTTCCAAAGAAGAAATGACTGCAGAAGTTGTAGAGGCTGAAGAAGTATTGGAAGTTGCAAAGAAAGAAGAGGATAAGGATATAGAAGAAAAATCAATTGCAAAAGAAATGGGGGAGAGAAAAAATGTTAATGAAGAAGTAAAAGAAGAAGTAGCAGAAGAGGTAGTAGAAGGGATTGAGGCAGAGATATCCGGTGAAGCAGTAAAAGATGATAAAAAAATAGATATAGTAGAAGAAAGAAGGGGTGTAGTATATGATGATACAAAGTTAGTTAGTAGGATTTTTAAATTTAATGAAAATGAACAAGAGATATTTGATATTAAATCAATTAAAAATATTGAGGTTATAAATGGCTACTTCAAAAGAAGGGGTCTTGGAGGAGAGATAATTCTAGACGTTAAAGATATTAATTTTATTAGTAACAATAATATAAGTAATCAAAATCTTGGAATTAATGGTAGTTTATTAGTAAATGACATACCAACACAGTTTGATTTATTGGTAAATACTCGTGATAATGCAGATTCTAAGTTAATTGTAAATTCTCCTATATTAAAAGTAGAATTAGAAGGAGAATTTTTTGATTCTGATTTTAATAATTTAATTAGGTCTAGTTTTTCTGGAAAGTTGCAGGCTAATATTGTCAATCCTAAAGAATTCTTCAATAAATATTTTTCAAAATATAATTTAATTTATGGAAAGGTTAATTCAGTATCTGCAATTAAGCTAGGTGCTCAAATAGAGTCTAATAAAGGAAATTATAAGATATCTGATATTGAGTTAGATTCCCAGGTAATTAGTGGAACAGGATATGTTAATGCTAATTTTTCTTCCAAAAATGCAGTTATTGATTCCAAAATTCAAATCACTGATGCAGATATTGATAGCCTATGGTCAGCTAGATATGTAGGTCATAGTAGTGAAATTATTGATTTTGAAAAGAACATTATGGAGCAATTTATTAGTGGTGAGAAAGTTTCTTTGGATCAAAGTATTATAATTGGAGATCAGGAGAAGAAAAAAGAAAAACAGCCTTTATTTGATAGTTTAAAAATGGATGTTGGTATTAAAATTGATAAAGCAAAGTATTTCCATAAATTTTTAAGTGATGTTGACATAGTATTAGCAGTTTCTGAGAATGGAGCTTTACAAATCAAGAAAGCTACTATGAAAATTCCTGATGGTGGTGAAATGAAGGTTTCAGGTTTTTTTAAAAAGACCAATAATATTTCTAATTTCATTGGTAGTTACCAAATAAGTGGTAGAGATTTTAATAATTTTTTATCATGGATTGATTTAAGATCCAAAGTTCTAAAATCAATATCAGGAACAAAATATGATTTATCTGGGGAAATAATATTATTATCTAGTTTTTCAGCTCTAAAAGGTTTAAAAGTAGATATAGATAATGGTAAAAATATAATTACTGGTAATATTAGATATGATGATAGTAAGGATTTGCAAAATGCGGATGTTAGGCTAAATATTGATAAATTAAATTTAACAGATTATTTTGATATTTCTTTTGAAAGAAATCAATATGTATCCCCTGGTTCATTATCAAGAAAGTTACTTTGGCTAAATACTATTGAGGCTGGAAATGATATTTCACTAACAATAGATGAATTAAAATATCATAATCATACTTTTTTAAATCAAGAGATAAATCTTAGTATTGGCCCTGGTGTATTCCATCTAAAGGAGTTAGATTTAGAATCACAAGATAAAGCAATTAATATTAAATTATCAATTGCTACTGATCTTAGATTAAAGCCAATGATAGAGCTAGATCTTCAGGTTGATGATTTTAAATATATAACCTCCAAGCTAGAAGATAATAAAAAATTTAATAGATTACCTATTTCTAATAGGTTTTTCTTACTGCCAACGTTAATTGATTTTAATGGTAAAATTAAGATAAAATCTAGTAAGTTTTCTATTGATAATATAGACATTTTAGATGTTGATTTAGCAGGTAGCCTAGTAGACGGAGTTTGGAGTATAAAGGATGGATCTCTTAAGGTTTATGATGGTGATTTTAAATATAATGGCGACATAGTTTTAAGAAAAGTTAAATCATTAAATGGTAGCTTTACATATACACAAGTTGACAATAGGAAATTTTTAAAGGATGTAATTGGCCTAAATACAATTGGTGGGGTTTCTAATGTTTCTGGTATTTTTAATGCTCATGGAATTAATTCTGGAAATTTTGTTAGATCTTTAGATACTAAATTACAGTTTATTGGTGCTAATGTTAAAGTTAGTAAATTTGGCCTAAGTGAGCTTTTAAAGAGAATGCTTTTAGTCAGCTATTCTAAAATAAAAATAACCAATCCTGAAGTTATCTTATTTAATAAAAAATATCATACTACCTTTAAAAATGTTAAAGGATCTTTAGAATTAAGCCCTGTTAGAGCAATAAATAAATTAAAAATAAGTGCTGATTCTTCTGGTATAAATGCTATTACAACAGGGTCAGTTGATCTAGATACTAAATCATTCAGTGGTTTGTCAAAAATAATATTTTTAACTGGAACTAGACAAAATAAAGTTCCAATAAATATTGCTATTAGTCATAAAGGTAAATTTTCTAAATTAAATAAAAATGCAAATTTAGAACAAGTAAAGCAATATCTACAAAGATCACAACAATAACTATTTAATACAGTGTGATGGGTACAAAAAGTAAAAGGAATAATATATCTAGCATTACCAATAAAAAGGGTAAGGAGTTAATCACATGTGTTGCCGCATATACACACCCTGTTGCTAAATTAATAGATGAGTTTTGTGATATAATTTTAGTAGGTGATTCTTTGGGTATGACAATTTATGGCATGAATAACACCTTAGGAGTTACGCTAGATATGATGATTAATCATGGAAAAGCGGTAGTAAATGCTACTAAAAAGTCTTTAATAGTTGTTGATTTACCATATGGATCTTATGAAACATCAAAAGAGCAAGCCTTAAAAACTTCTTTAGAGGTAGTTGCTAAAACTGGCTGTGAAGCAGTTAAGCTAGAAATAAAAAATGATGATCTAATAAAAACTATTAAATTTTTAAATCAAAAAGGAATAAAAGTGGTATCTCATGTTGGCTTAACGCCACAAAATATTAAGGAAATGGGAGGCTTTAAGGTACAGGGTAGAGACAAAAAAACCGCTCAAAAAATCATTGATCTTGCTGTTAAATCACAAGATGCCGGAGCTTTTTGCGTGGTTATCGAAGGTGTGATCGAAGAAATTGCTAGTAAAATAACCAATAAATTAACCATTCCAACAATTGGAATTGGTGCTTCGCCTCATTGCGATGGTCAGGTTTTAGTAATTGATGATATTTTAGGCATACAGCAAGAATACAGCCCTAGATTTGTCAAAAAATATGCCAATTTATCACAAGACATAAGTGATGCGGTTAAAAATTTTTCAAATGATGTAAAAAATAAGAAATTTCCAAAAGAAGAGCATTGTTTTTTCCCTAAATAGTTTATTATCTAATAGTAAATATCTAATATCAATTAACTTAAATTATAAGCAGTGAAAAAATTACCAAATACACCAATAAATAAAGAAGACAATATGTCACTTACCCCCAAGGAAATAGTTAATCAATTAAACCGATATATTGTTGGCCAACAAGATGCCAAAAAAGCAGTGGCGATTGCACTGAGAAATAGATATCGTCGCAAAAATGTTGATAGCCCCTTAAGAGAAGAAATTGTTCCTAAAAATATTTTAAGTATTGGTCCAACTGGTGTTGGTAAAACTGAAATTGCTAGAAGATTAGCTAATCTAGTTAATGCACCTTTTCAAAAAGTAGAAGCAACTAAATTTACTGAAGTTGGTTATGTTGGCAAGGATGTTGAAGCAATAATTCGTGATCTTTTAGATGTTGCTATGAAAATAGTGCGCGATCAAATGAAAGAAAATATTGTAGAGGTTGCAACAAGAAATGCCAAAGCTAGAGTTTTAGAAAGTTTAGTTGGTTCAGACTCTTCCAAAGAAACATTAGAGAGATTTTCTAAGTTGCTTGATGAAAGTAAGTTAAATGATAAAGAAATTGAAATAGAAGTTATCGATAATCCATCAAGCCCTTCTGCAACATTTGATCTTCCTGGGGCTCAAATTGGCATGCTTAATATTGGTGATATTATTGGCAAAGCAGTTGGCGGAACTAAAACCAAAAAGGTTAAAATGAAGGTTGAAGATGCCATGAAAACCATAATTAATGAAGAAAGTGACAAATTATTAGATGAAGATGAAGTAGTAAAACAATCTATTAAGTTGGTTGAAAATGATGGTATTGTTTTTATTGATGAGTTTGATAAAATTTGTGCCAAAAATAATGCTGCTGGTTCTAGGGGAGAAGTTTCAAGAGAAGGTGTACAAAGAGATTTACTGCCTTTAATTGAAGGTACTAGCGTTAATACTAAATATGGTATGGTTAAAACGGACCATATTTTATTTATTGCTTCTGGTGCTTTTCATATCTCAAAACCATCTGACTTACTTCCTGAGTTGCAAGGTAGGTTTCCAATTAGAGTTCAATTAAAAGATTTAAGCGAAGAAGATTTAGTGCGTATTTTAAAGGAGCCAGAGGCAAGTTTAACCAAGCAATATAAAGCATTACTTAATGTAGAAAATGTTGATTTGGAATTTAGCGAAGATGGTATTAAAGAAATTGCCAGAGTTGCTTATAAGCTAAATAATGAAGTTGAAAATATTGGTGCAAGAAGATTATATACATTACTAGAAAAAGTTCTAGAAAGCATTAGTTTTGAAGCTAGCAATTTTTCTTCAGTCAAAGAGATAAAAGTAGATTCCAAATATGTTAATGATAATTTAGGAGACTTAGCTAGTGGTAAAACAGATCTTTCTAGATTTATTCTTTAATTTATCAATAATTTTTTGACTTGTTAAGATAAGTTAACGCAGAGTCTCTTTTTACATTTAAGAATAAAAGCCCACAAGCTAGGGGTGGTACAAGTGTCACACAATTTACAGGAGACAATTAACCATCTTTAACCCAAAATATTATAGGTAAATTACCAGCGGCAGTGTTTGATGGAATATCTGATTATTTGATTATATTGGCACAGATGTAGTAGAGCAAGATTATACAGTATTTGTTGTAGAAAAAAGAACTAGTGATAAAGCTAATAATTATTTCTTTGGTTCAACCAATACTTCTCCTGTTGCTAATGAAGGATTAATATTAGGATATAAAACAGACACTCAAATTTTATTTGGACAAGGAAGCAATGAGGAGTTAATAGCTATTGATGGCTATGTAGAAGGGCAAGGTCCAATAGTTCATGCTTTTGTTCAAGATAGTGCAAATGGTAAGAAGTATTATCGTGATGGTGCTAATTGGTCTGTTATTTACATTGAAGTTGCATATGAGGCTACGACAGCTGATTTTAATAGCAATACCGCTAATTATACGATTTTAGTTCAGTGTCAGACTCAAGCTGTTAATGATTGTAATTAGCCTAATATGATTGATCTAGAAAATTTATTTCTTCTAAAGAGGAAGATTATCATGCTTTTTCCAAGGCTTATTAGTTTTCTTATTTTTTAGAATCTGTAAAGATTTACAAATCCTTTTCCTAGTATTTCTTGGCCTGATAACCTCATCTAAAAAGCCACGAGAAGCAGCAACAAATGGTGAAGCAAACTTTTCTTTATAATCATTTACTATCTGGTCTTTAGAATTTGGATTTTCCTTAATTTCTTTTCTTGAGATAATTTCTACTGCACCTGCAGGTCCCATAACGGCAATTTCAGCATCAGCCCAAGCATAGTTAATATCACCTTTTAAATGTTTAGAATTCATCACAATATAAGCACCGCCATAGGCTTTTCTAGCAATTACAGTTATTTTTGGTACTGTTGCTTCACCATATGCATAAAGCAATTTAGCGCCATGGCGAATAATACCATTATGTTCTTGGTCAGCTCCAGGCAAAAACCCTGGTACATCAACAAAGGTAATAAGTGGAATATTAAAGCAATCACAAAATCTAATAAAACGAGCGGCTTTTTCACTAGCTTCAATATTAAGGCATCCAGCTAAGTTCATAGGTTGGTTAGCAACAATCCCAACTGTTTCTCCTTCTAATCTACCAAAACCAACAATAATATTATTAGCATAATTTGGTTGAATTTCAAAGAAATCACCTTCATCAACAATTTTCTCAATCAATTCGCCCATATCATATGGTTGGTTGGAATTTTCTGGAATTAATGTGTCCAAAGACACGTCTAATCTGTCAGCAGTATCAACGGATGGAATTTTTGGAACATTATGCTTATTTGATAAAGGTAAAAAGTTAATTAATCTTCTAGCTTGAAGAAGTAATTCAACATCACTTTTGAAAGTTAAATGAGCAACACCGCTTTTCTCACCATGTACTTTAGCTCCACCTAAATCTTCTTGGCTAATATCTTCATGAGTTACAGTTTTAACTACATCAGGGCCAGTTACAAACATATAAGATGACTTTTCAACCATCATAACAAAGTCAGTTAAGGCTGGAGAATAGACTGAGCCACCGGCACAAGGGCCCATAATTAGAGAGATTTGTGGAATAACACCGCTTGCATCAATATTTTTTTGAAAAATATCACCAAAACCACCAAGAGAATCAACACCTTCTTGAATTCTAGCTCCACCGGAATCATTAATACCAATTACCGGAGCACCAACCTGTATGGCTTTATCCATGATATTGCAGATTTTTTTAGCATGTGCTTCACCCAAAGATCCACCCATAACGGTAAAATCTTGACTATAAACAAACACTAGGCGACCATTAATTGTGCCTTGTCCAGTTACAACTCCATCCCCAGCATGTTTCTTCTTTTCCATGTTAAAATCACCGCAGCGATGTTCAACATACAGGCCATATTCTTCAAACGAATCTGGATCTAATAAGACGTCGATTCTTTCTCTGGCAGTTAATTTACCCTTAGAATGTTGTATATTGATCTTTTCTTGACCACCACCCATAGTGGCTTCAACTCTTTTTGTTGATAATTTTTGTAAGTTATTAGATTGCATAATTTTTTAAATTGATTTAGAACATTGTCTACCAGTTTGAGAACCTATCTTCACTGGTTTGTCATTTTTTAATTCGTCTAAAATTCTCTCAAAGTTGCTTAAGTTTAAGTCTTCATAATAATCATCATTAATTTGTACAATAGGGGCATTAACACAAGCACCTAAACACTCAACTTCCTTTAAGGTAAAATATTTATCTTCAGAAGTTTCATTTAAACCAATATCAAATTTTTCTTTACAAAGCTTAATAAGATCTTCGCTGCCACGTAGCATACAAGGTGTAGTTCCACAAACTTGTAATAGAAATTTACCAACAGGTTTTAAGTTATACATAGAATAAAATGTAGCTACCTCATAAACTTTTATTTCAGGAAGATTTATCATATTAGCAACATATTCAATTATGTCTTTTGATATGTAATTATTATTTTGTCTTTGAGATAAGTCAAGTAGGGGCATTACGGCTGATTTTATCCTATCTTTTGGATATTTTTTAAGTATTTTATCAGCTTTTTTTAGATTTTTTTTATTAAATTCAAATGCCATAATCTGTAATATTTTATTATTTTAGATCTTTAGGAGCCTCTGAAAAACTTCAACACTAATCTTTATTGTACCTTTTTGGCGTAAATTACAGCTATTTTTTACCAAATATGTTTAATATTAGGCTAAAAATAGCTGTAATTTCCACTCAAAAAACAAAATAAATATCAGCACTGAGGTTTTTCAGAGGCTCCTTTATTTATAGTTTACTCCAAATCCTTCTTTTTGCAACCATGAATAAGATAGTCATGATAATTAAGAATAGCATAGATCTAACTCCCATTTTTTTACGTTTTTCAGTTTCTCCTTCGGCGGCAAATTGCAAGAAGTTAACAACATCAATGGTCATTTGCTCTTTAGTGGCATAAGTGCCATCTTGATATTCAACTAACTCATCATCATCTAAAGGTGGCATCATGCTTATTTGCCTTCCTTCAAAATATGGGTTATAAAATTGCCCTTCATTAATTTTAAAATGTTCTGGAGCTTTTTTATAACCTCTAATTAAAGAATAAACATAATTAGCACCATCTGGTCTAGCTTTAATCATGAGGGATAAATCTGGTGGCAAGGCGCCATTATTGGCAACTCTTGCAGCGTTGTCATTAGGAAATGGTGAAACAAATTTATCAGATGGTAAGGCTGGTCTTTCAAACATGTCACCATTATCATCTGGGCCGTCAATTATGGCATATTCTGAGGCAATTTGCTTAACTTCATCTTTACTAAAGCCAGCATCTTGCAAATTTCGATAAGAGAATAATTTCATTGAGTGACAAGCTGCACAAACCTCTTTATAAACTTGATATCCTCTTTGAATTGAGGCACGATCAAAACGACCAAAAAAGCCATCAAATTCCCATTTTAATTGTTTTGGTTTTAAAGCAGCATTATCTCCTCCACTTGCAGCAAATGTGTTGGTTGCAAGAGTTAGTAATATTGATACTAAAATTAATAATTTTCTCATTAGTTAAATTTATAAATTACTTTTTTAAAATTTATTACTTTACTGTCTTTTACTTTAATACCTTCTTTTTGCAAAAGTTCTATCTTTTTATTTACTCCAAAAGCATAACCACCAATTGATCCATTTGATGATACCACTCTGTGACATGGAACTTTGGGAGCATTTGGGTTTTTGCCAATTAACGTTCCAACGGCTCTGTAAGCTTTGCTATTTAATTTTTGAGCAATTTCCTTATAGGTTGTAACTTTTCCTTTAGGAATTTGACTTAATAATTCATAACATTTTTTTGCTTCTAATGCCATATTTATCTAATGATTATTTTTATAATCTTCATCAATTGATTTTGGCAGCGGTAAAGTTTTTTCATTTTTACCAAGCCAAGGCAAAATTACTAAAAAGTAAGCAAAATAATAAAAAGTTGAACCTCTAGAAGCCCAAACATACCAACCTTCAGCTGGGGTTTGGCCAAGCCATCCTAAAAAGATAAAATTAGCAATAAATATGGCAAAAATCCATTTAAAAATTGGCCTATACACACCGCTTTTAACTTTACTAGTATCAAGCCAAGGCAGCACAAAAAGAATCGCAATTGCACCAAACATCATCAAAACACCACCTAATTTATCAGGAATAGCTCTTAAAATAGCATAAAATGGCAAGAAATACCATTCTGGCACAATATGGGCTGGAGTAACCAATGGGTTAGCCGGAATATAGTTATCAGGGTGACCTAAAGCATTGGGGTAGAAGAATAGAAAATAGCCAAATATAATAAAGAAAGAACCAAAGCCAACAAAATCTTTAACAGTAAAATATGGATGGAAAGGAATTATATCTTTTTTGGTTTTTATTTCAACTCCAGCAGGGTTATTAGAGCCCGACTTATGTAGAGCAATTAAATGTAGTAATACTACTCCCAAAAGAATAAATGGTAATAAATAATGTAATGCAAAGAAACGATTTAAAGTTGGGTTATCAACAGAATATCCACCCCAAAGCCATGTAACAATCGATTCACCTACAACAGGTATTGCTGAGAATAGGTTAGTAATTACAGTAGCACCCCAAAAACTCATTTGACCCCAAGGCAGAACATATCCCATAAAAGCAGTTGCCATCATTAGTAAGAAAATAATAATACCAAACCACCAAATTAATTCTCTTGGAGCTTTGTAAGACCCATAAAACATGCCACGAGCCATATGAGCATAAGCTGCAACAAAAAACATAGAAGCTCCAACAGCGTGAGCATATCGTATTAACCAGCCATATCTAACATCTCTCATGATATGTTCAACAGACTCAAAAGCCATAGCAGTATTGGGTACATAATGCATAGCAAGCATTAAGCCGGTGATTATTTGAACCAATAAAGCAATACCCAAAATTGAACCAAGACCCCAAAGATAGCTTAAATTTTTAGGATATGGATGTCTTAAAAAAACATTCTCAACAAAAGAGACGATAGGAAATCTATCATTAATCCATTTGGCTAATTTGGAAGTTTCAACCAGGCTTTTTGGAAGATCATTTTCTATATTTCCTGACATATTTTTAACCTATTTTAATTATGTTGTCGCTAATAAATGCATAAGGTGGCACTTCTAAATTTTTTGGTGCTGGACCTTTCCTAATTCTTCCAGAAGTGTCATAAACCGAGCCATGACAAGGACAAAACCAGCCATTATATTCACCACTATTACCAATGGGAACGCAACCTAAATGAGTGCAAATACCAATTGTTACTAACCATTCTTCTCTACCCTCTTTAACTCTGTCTTTATCGCTTTGAGGGTCTTTTAAGTCTGAAAGCTCTGTCTTTCTAGCTGAATCAATGGCCAATTTTGATCTTCTTTTAATAAAGATTGGCTTACCACGCCACATTACCTTTTTTTCTTCACCAACTTGCATGTTAGAAATATCAACTTCAATTGAAGCTAACGCAGAAACATCAGCAGCTGGATTCATAGAATCAATTAAAGGTAAAGCCATACAAGCAGCGCCAACCCCAGCTGTTGTATAAGCTGCAGTTGTAACAAAATCTCTTTTAGACTTATCTACATCTTGTGTTTTATTTTTAGAATTTTCTTTACTCATTCTTTGTTAAAAGTTATCTTACCAATGAAGTTAGGAATTCTAAGAATCAATTTCAAATTATCAACTATTAATAATGACAAAATTAAGTAATAAACCTTTGGCTGATATGCTTAGACCAAAGGAATTTAATGATATTATTGGCCAAGAGCATCTACTTAAAGGTGATGGTATTTTAGCTAGAATAGCTACTAGCAAAAATATTCCATCGATAATTTTATATGGTCCGGCAGGTTGTGGCAAAACAACAATTGCCAAAAATATAACTAAAATTCAAGAATGTCATGAGGAGATATTACTTGCTACTAATTCTAATACAGCTCAATTAAGAAAAATATTTGAAGAATCAAAAAAAAGAAAGGAAGAAGGTAAAAATACTATTTTAATTATTGATGAGATCCATCATTTTAATCGTTCACAACAAGATTTATTTTTGCCATTTATTGAAGATGGTACAATTACTCTAATTGGTGCAACAACTGAAAATCCTTCTTTTGAACTTAATTCGGCACTACTTTCAAGATGTAGAATTATTGTTTTAGAATCTTTAAAAGAGGATAATTTAGAACAGTTAATTAGTAAATGTGAAGACCATTTTGGCAAGAAATTACCTCTAACCAAGGAATCTAGAAAGGAATTAATCGAGCTATCTTGTGGTGATGGTAGATATTTAATTAATTTATGTGAGGAGTTAAATCATTATAAGGGAGAAAGTGATATTGATGTTAAAAAGTTATTAGAATTAGTACAAAAAAAAGCAGATAATTATGATAAAGATCGCGATGGTCATTATGGTTTAATTAGCGCATTTCATAAAAGCTTGAGAGGTAGTGATGTTGATGCGTCCTTATATTATTTAGCCAGAATGATGGTTGCTGGTGAAAACCCGCATTACATTTTAAGAAGATTAGTAAGATTTGCCAGTGAGGATATTGGTAACGCAGATCCAAATGCGTTATTGCAAGCTTTAGGAGCAAAAGATTCTTACGATTTTTTAGGTTCTCCAGAAGGTGATTACGCAATTACCAACGCTGTAATTTATTGTGCCACAGCACCAAAATCTAATGCTTGTTACAAAGCTCATAAGGCAGCAATTAGCAGCGCAAAAGAACATAATAACTTCTCTCCACCAAAACACATCCTAAATGCCCCAACCAAATTCATGAAAGATCAAGGCCTAAAAGAAGGGTATATTTACGATCATGACACAAAAAATTGCTTTTCTGGACAAGAATATTTTCCACAAGAATTACTAGAAAAAAATAATGGTAGACCAAGATATTACAATCCAAATGAAAGAGGATTTGAGAGGGAGTTAGTAAAGAGGATTGGGTATTGGGATAAGTTGAGAGGTGAGGGGTAAGTTAAATATTATATTGAATTGGTGTTTAAAGAATAATTTTAATACAAAGTATTATGGCTAAAAAACAAAGAAAAACAGATGATGAAATTCTAGGATCTCCAAAATTTGAAGGGTTTTCTGAGAATGCACTTCGTATTAGAAGAAATTTAATTTTATTTACAGCATTACTTTTCTTTGTAGAATTTTATCAGCTTAAAATTAGTTCCGGGAGTTTTATTGGAATGAAAATAGATAATTTAGATAGTATTGTAATTAGGGAGATTTTGTTGATATTGACATTATATTCTCTTATTCATTTTATATTTGAAACTCTAGATTGTTTTTTTTGGTTAAGGATTAGAGTTACTGGAACATTTAATTTTATTAAAGCAGGTAATTGGGGAGATCCTGTCAAGGATAACCCTGACAATAAAAATCAATCATCCCTTTATAGGTGGTTTTATGAAACTAAGAATCAAGTGAGTTCTATTTTGGATAGAATGGAAAATGGAGAGAATCTAGAAGTTAGTCAAAATAGTTTAAAAACGGTTATTAAGCCAGAGTATATTGATGATAGATTAACTGTTTCATTAAATAGATTTGATAAGTGGTTTTGGAGTTATAATAGATATCAGATTTTAAAACTCTTAGTAATGGATTGGTTTATGCCAATATTAGTTTCTACTCTTGTTATTATCTATATTTTATAAATATTTCTATTTGACATTATTATAGCATATATGCTATAATATCTAATATGTCTTGGAAGGTAGAAATTTTAAATAAAGCAGTACAAAAGGAACTAGAGGCATTGCCTTTGGATTTGCGTGCTAAGTTTTTGCACATAGCATAAATGTTAGAAGAATTTGGCCCACAAAATATTAGAGAACCTTTTGTTAAATCTTTAAAATTTCAAAAAGCTAGCCTATGGGAAATGCGCATGAAAGGAAAAAGTGGCATTGCTCGAGCTATTTATATTACTGTTAAGAAAGAGCGTATTGTTGTATTACATGCTTTTATTAAGAAGACTCAAAAAACACCACTTAAAGCCCTTCAAAAAGTAATAAAAAGATTAAAGGAGGTAAAAAATGATTAAACTATCAGACTTAAAAAAACAATGGATTAAGAATCCGGATTTTAAAAAGAATTATGAGCAATTAGAGCCAGAATTTGAAATGGCTCGTGAATTTATAAGAGCTAGAGTTTGTGCTAATATGACGCAGGCAGATGTTGCCAAAAAAATGAAAACAACTCAATCAGTTATTGCTAGATTAGAGAGTGGCAAAGCAATTCCAACTGTTAAAACTATTGATCGCTTTGCTAAGGCTGTGGGGATGGGTTTTGAATTTCATTTTGTTCCTATTCATAATTAATTGAGAAATTGGAGGTCATAATTTGTGATGTCTAATTTTGCTTTAAGAATGGGTTTTCGTCGTAAACCATATGTTTTTACTAAAACAAGGTGTGGCAATGTTTTTAAGTGTTCTTAGAAGTTTAGGAGATATTTTTAATATGTTATATTATCCCCTCTATCCGTTTGGTGAGTCTCTCAATCCAAGGAACAGATGTTGATGTTAGCTAACGTTCATTTTCGTGAGATCCTTCATGCAAGAATCTCTAAGTCATCAAAGATGACTAAGAGATTCTAAATTCAGGATGACAGTTAATATTATCTCCTCTAAAGAAATGTTATTTTTTTGATAGTATTATATAATACCATAATATTAAGTAAATTGATACTTAACCTGATTTTTTTCACCAGTTTTCTTTAATATATTTCTGGAAATAGCTTCTAATAAATCGCGGCTAGCAGTAGCGCTAGAAATATTTTTATGTAAAGAGATATAATCTTTTCTTGAAAACCAGTCTTTATTGATATGCTCTCTAGCATATTCTATTCGAGTTTTATAATTTGTTATTTGTGATATTGATGATTCATTATATTTTCTTAAGGAAATTAAAATTTGTTCTAAAGAAAATTCAATAAATTTCGTAGATTCTCCTTCTTGATCACATTGCCCTAAAATATCATAATATGTTTTTTGATTAGCTTTAATTATATGTTCTACAGCAATATATTCAAAAATAGAATTTTCTTT
The DNA here is from genome assembly GCA_038123275.1 of Rickettsiales bacterium. Classification (GTDB taxonomy): domain Bacteria; phylum Pseudomonadota; class Alphaproteobacteria; order Rickettsiales; family UBA1997; genus CAJQHT01. Next base: position 33,742 of record JAYORG010000015.1, read on the forward strand.
CATTAATAATAATTGTTGCCATAAGCGTCCTATTCTACCATTTCCATCTAAAAATGGATGAATAAATTCAATTTCATAATGCATAATACAAGCTTTAATCAACCATGAAATATCATTATATTTATTGATAAATTTAAATAGATCTTCAATTAAGACCTCAACTCTTTTTGCAGGAGGAGGCAGATGTTTAATGTTATTTCCTTTAAAAATACCCACTCCTTGATTTCTAAATTTACCATTATCTTTTACCAGATCTTGCATCAAAATTTTATGGGCTTTTCTAAAATCAATAATCGATAAGGGATTTAATGTTGAAAGGTCATCATAAATTTTAATGGCATTAGTTACTTCTTTAATATCACTTTCTTTGCCAATAACCCTTTTTCCATCTAAAATATTGGTAACTTGCTCAATTGTTAAAGAGTTACCTTCAATAGCCAAAGAAGATTGAATAGTTTTGATCTTATTATTACGACGTAATTTAATAGGGGCAGGTACTAATTTTGCTCCAGACAAAACCCCAATTTCATAAAATACTTTCTCGCATAATTGCAAAATTTGATTATTAATTTGAAATGGTGGTATTTTAAGGCTCATTTATTTAGTTATTTCAGGTTTAAAATTCTACTATGATAGTATCATATGACACTATTAAAATCAACTATAATTTTAGAAGATCTATTGGTATAAAAGACCTTTGCACAACTAAAATTTAATGTGTTTCTTATTAAAAATCGTTCAATTTTTCTCTATTTTTGGTATAAATTAACCAATTTTTTAGTCAAATATGTTCATATGTGACTAAAAAATCAGCTAATTTCCCCTCAAAACTAGAAAAAAATTGAACGATTTTAGTTGTGCAAAGGTCTTTATAAGATAATCAAAGTTTATTCCTTACTTGTATACGAGTCCTTACACTCTATCAGTTGTTTGGAACTAAACACGTGAAAACGGCAGGAGAACCACGCTGGGAGTCGATGCCTATCATCTGCCGCCATTCGGTTCCTCCTGCCAACTATATAACTAATTAATTAGTTATGTAGTTACAACCAATCCATTACATCATAGTCAATATAATAAATTCGTTGCTTCTTTAACATACAATTCGCCAGTAGTTTAATCACAATTGCTTGCGACTTTTTATTAATAAAAGGAGCAATAATCATGACAAAAATCCACAATCAAAACCTAAGTAAATCAGACAAAGAATTAATAATAATTTTTTCAAAAATTCTAAATAAGAAAAAGAGTGAAGTATTAAATTCGCTAGAGTTATTAATAGTATAAATCCTGTTATTAAAAACTCACTTAGATCTTTATCAAAAATGAATACAGATCAAGTTATCAGTGCACATTTATCGTTAGAATATTTGCTTAGATTTAATAAGGATGTTATTAGTCTTATGAAGAAGTGAATATAATTTAGACGTCCAATAAAAAACCCTGATCAATTCTCCCAATTTGACCAGGGTTTTTTTAAGTTAATAATTTTTAAATTAAAGTAGTAGTTTAGTTATAATTAACGGCAACGTTATAAGTACCGGTGTAACTACCGGCGGCTTG
>JAYORG010000016.1:0-5198 GCA_038123275.1 Rickettsiales bacterium
TCTCTTAGATGTTTGGTTGTAATAATAGTTATATTAAGAAATTCAGTGAAGATGGTATTAATGATATATTATAGATAAGATATAAAAGAGTATATACCACCATATCTACCTAAGATAGATAGTTAATAATTAATAAAACTTATCTGCAAAAATTAATGTCAAAAATAATACAAAAGGAGCCACAAAAGTAATACCGTCCATTCTATCTAATAACCCTCCATGACCAGGGATAATACCACTAGAATCTTTAACTTTAAATATTCTCTTAACCTTAGATTCAACCAAATCACTAGCCTGTTCTACAGCTGCCAAAAGACCACTAACTATAGTAAAAAAAATAATATTACCAGTAACAAACATAAAAGAACTCAAAAAACCAATTATCATGCTTGCAACTACTCCACCAATTAATCCAGACCAAGTTTTATTAGGGCTAACTTTGGGCATTAATTTAGCTCCACCAAAACTTTTACCTACAAAATAAGCTGCTATATCAGTTGTCCAAACAATAAAAAACATCCAAAGCAAAATATTAGAGTCAAGATCTCTAATTTTTAACACTGCCCAAACTGGAATTAAAATATAAACAAAACCTATAATACGCCATTTTCTTTGATCTTTAGCCGATTTAATTATTTCTAACCACTCAACAGTCAATATAATAGTTAAAGCAATTGTTAAAAGAAAAAATAAGCCCTTGGAAAAATAAATGGCATAAACCGCTATTAATAATAATACCACGGAACTCAAAATTCTTTGTCCAAAATTTGATTTTGGTGCAATTACTTTAATTTTACCAAATAGCAAATTTAATAAAGCTAATGCAGCTGTTAATTTAAGCTTTACTTTCTCTTTTACCATAACGTCTTTGTCTTTCATTAAATTCAGATATTGCTAATAATAAGTCCTTTTTACTAAAATCAGGCCACAAAACTTGTGTAAAGTAAAACTCACTATAAGCTGACTGCCATAATAAAAAGTTACTTAATCTCTTTTCGCCAGCAGTCCTAATAATTAAATCTGGATCAGGTATTTGAGAATTATAAAGATTTTTACTAATTAAATCTTCATTAATCAACTCTAATACATTATCCTCATGCTTGATAGTAGAAATTATTTTTTTAAATGCATCTACAATTTCTTTTCTTGCGCCATAATCAAACGCTACGTTTAAGGTAATAGCCTTATTATTATTAGTTTTATCCTGTAATTCTAAAATTTTATCTTTGATTTTAAGATCAAGATTTTCCAAATTACCAGAAATTAAAATTTTAACTCCAGATTCAATAAATTTATCAGCCTCTTTTGTTAAATAAGAATGCATCAAATCCATTAAATTATCTACCTCTTCTTTTGGCCTTTGCCAATTCTCTGTTGAAAAAGCAAATATTGTTAAATACTCAACACCAAATTCTATTGCACTTTCAACCAATGTTTGAATTGCACCAGCACCTTTTTTATGACCCATTTTAACGGGTAAATGTTTTGATTGTGCCCAGCGAGCATTGCCATCCATAATAACAGCAATATGACTTGGGATAATGTTTGAATTTTCGTTAACCATAAGTTTACCGAAAATGATTAAAAATTTATACAGTCATTAAATCTTTTTCTTTAAGAGCAACTTTTTCATCAATTTTTTTAACAAACTCATCTGTTATGTCTTGCACCATATCATGAAAATCATGAACCTGATCTTTTGAAATACCAGCTTCCTTTTCATTTTTTTTAAGTTCGTCTAAAGTATCACGACGAGTATTTCTAATAGCAATTTTTTTATCTTCACCATATTTCTTGGCTAATTTTGACATTTCGATTCTTCTTTCCTCACTTAATTTTGGAACTGAAATTCTAATTAACTGACCATCGGTCATGGGAGTAAAACCTAAATTAGCATCAATAATAGCCTTCTCAATAGATTTAACAGACCCTTTATCCCAAACTTGAATAGAAAGAGTGGTAGAATCTGGAACTGAAATTGAAGATAATTGAGCCAATGGCATCAAGCTTCCATAAGAATCAACTTTTACTGTATTTAATAAATCTGGATTAGCCCTGCCTGTACTAATACTGTCTAGATCTCTTTGTAAAAAATTGAGAGTTTCCTCCATTTTAGACCTGGCTTTACTACATAATTCTTCAATCATAAGTTATAAATTTATTAGTTAATAACAGTAAATTTTCCTTTATTTTCAACAACATCACTTAAGGCACTTTCACCTTTTATTGAAAAAACTACAATTGGTAATTTATTATCTTTTGCTAAAGTAATAGCAGTTTGGTCCATCACTCTTAAATCTTGCTTAATTACATCTCTATATGTCAATGTGTCATAACGCAGTGCATCCTTATTTGTTTTTGGATCATCAGAATATACACCATCAACTTGGGTGCCTTTTAAAATAGCATCACAATTCATTTCAATTGCTCTTAAAACTGCTGCTGTATCAGTTGTAAAAAATGGATTACCAGTGCCAGCAGCAAAGATAACTACCCTACCTTTAGTTAAATGCCTGGCAGCTTTTCTTTTTATATAAGGTTCACAAATTGTATCCATTGGAATTGCTGATTGCATTCTAGTATCAACACCTGCCTTCTCCAAAGCACTTTGCAAAGCTAAAGCATTAATACAAGTAGCCAACATGCCCATATAATCAGCACTTACTCTTTCCATACCATTAGCAGCAACACTAATGCCTCTAAAAATATTACCACCACCAACAACGATACAAATTTGAGATCCTTTTTCTAAAGCTTTAATTATTTGATTGCAAATATTAGAAATTGCTTTTGGATCATGACCAAAGCTAGAATCACCCATCATCGCCTCACCAGAGACTTTAAAAAGAATTCTTTTAAATTGAACTTTGGTCATATTTATTTTATTTATATTTAGCTGCTAGCTAGTTTCTGTTTAAAATTATGCATTAGTCATTGAAGCAACCTCAGCTGCAAAATCTTCCTCTTTTTTCTCAATGCCTTCGCCAAGAATATATAATTTATAATCTGTTAATTTAGTTTCACCAGATTCTTTAGCAAAATTAGCAATTAAATCTTTTATTTTAATCTTATCATCCATCACGAAAGATTGTTCTAACAAAACAACTTCTTCGTAATATTTTCTAATTCTACCATTCATCATTTTTTCAATAATGCTATCCGGCTTTCCAGAGCTTTTAGCTTGTTCTTTTAAAACAGCAATCTCTCTATCTAACTTATCTTTATTAACAGATTCAATAGTTAAAGCTTCAGGCTTAGCGGCAGCAATATGCATAGCAATTTGCTTGCCTATTTCTTCTAACTTAGACTTATCGGCCTTTGACTCTAAAGCAACTAAAACCGCAATTCTTCCCAAATTACCAGTAACTACATTATGAACATAACCACAAACCATACCTTGATTTACGCTAACGCTATCTATTCTTCTTAAATTTATGTTTTCACCAATAACACCAATTTGGTTATTAACTTCCTCTAAAATAGTAACACCAGACTTATATTCAGAATTTTTAAAAGCCTCAATATCAGCATCAAAATTCCAAGACTTACTCACTAACTCATTAACTAAATTTTGAAATTTGTCATTTCTGCCAACAAAGTCTGTTTCAGCATTAACTTCAATTAATGCACCTTTATTATTTTCTATTTTAAGAGCTACAACGCCTTCTGCTGTAATTCTTCCGCTTTTTTTAGAAGCACTAGACAGGCCCTTCTTTCTTAACCAATCGACAGACTCGTCAAAATTATTATTACAAGTTGCTAATGCTTTATTGCAATCAGCAATTCCACATCCTGTTGCTTCTCTTAATTTTTTTATTAATGCTAAATCAGCCATTATTTACCTTTTATTTAATTATTATTATTTTTTAGCCGGAGCTTTTTTTGCTGCAACTTTCTTAACTGGTGCTTTAGCACTAGTAGTTGTAGCTTTTTTAGTAGTTGTCTTTTTCGCTGGAGCCTTTTTAACAGCTTTTTTTTCTACTACTTTTTCCTCTACCTTTTTCTCAGTTTTTACTGGGGCTTTCTTAGTAGCAGCTTTCTTTGCTGGAGTTTTAGTATCCAACTCTAGAGTCTTCTTAATTTCTGCCTTAGTTTCTTCATCTTTTTTAACTACTTTAGTTTCCTTGGTAACAGTTTTAGATACATCAACCTTTTGTAAATTTACACCAGACATAGACATATTTTCTGAAATACCTGCTAAAACAGCCTCAGATAATAAATGACAATAAAGTTTGATTGATTTAATTGAATCATCATTCCCAGGAATTTGATAAGTAATATTATCTGGATTACAGTTACTATCTAAAATTGCCATTACTGGAATGCCAATTTTTTTAGCTTCTGCAACTGCTAATGATTCTCTGTGAGTATCAATAACAAAAACCAAATCTGGGTAACCTCCCATATCTTTAATTCCACCAAGAGTATTTTCAAGCTTTTCTCTTTTTCTGGTAAGAACTAATTTTTCCTTCTTATTTAAACCTAATTCGTCATTAGCTAATTGATCTTCTATATCTTTTAGAGTTTTGATTGATTTTGAAACAGTTTTCCAATTAGTTAACATGCCACCAAGCCATCTGTAGTTAACGTAATATTGACCACATCTTTTAGCAGCTATAGCAATTGAATCGCTGGCTTGTTTTTTAGTGGCAACAAACAAAATTCTGCCATTATTCTTGGCAACTTCTTTAACAACTTTTAAAGACTCATGAAGTAATCTGCCTGTTTTTTGTAGATCTATGATATTTAAACCATTTTTAACACCAAATAGATATTTACACATTTTAGTGTTACGACGTGAAGTTTTGTGCCCAAAATGCACACCAGCTTCAAGAAGTTGTCTAATTGTAAATTTAGGAAGATTATTAGTTGTAGCTACTTTAGTAGTAGTTTTTGTAGCTGCCCCTTCTTTGGTTACAGCTTTAGTGTTTGCTTTAGTCATTTTTTATATATTTGCTTTGGTTATTATACAATTTTAATAGTTAATTGAATTGGCAAAAACCAATCAACACCAAAATTACTATTAAAATCTGGATTAAAAACACCCCCTAACCTTGTTAAGAGAGGGAGTCATTCTAGATATAACTTCTTAACTTGCAAGCTATTTTTAGATACCATTTAGATATACAAAATTATAGTAAATAATATCTATTTCTTGTTTACCTTAACTCTTAGTTAAAGTAAAACTGTATTACCTT
>JAYORG010000016.1:5298-27247 GCA_038123275.1 Rickettsiales bacterium
CATCTTCATCTTCATCTTCATCTTCATCTTCATCTTCATCTTCATCTTCATCTTCATCTTCTAAATCATCCCATTCTTCATCTTCTAAATCATCTTCATCCTCTATTTCATCCTCATCATCAATATTATAATCATCTTCATCCTTAAAAACACCTAAAGCACCTTCATTAATAATATCTTCTTGATCTTCTTCTTGATCATCTAAGAAATTAAGATATTCATCATACACTAAACTAAAAATACCTATATCGGTATAAACACCCCTATGTTTACGATGATGTTTTAACTCACCTTCTAAATAAAAATTACATTTTTCTAATAAAGCTCTAGAAGCAATATTTTTTGGCAAAGCAAATGCCTCTAAACGATTTAATTTCATCTCCAAAAAAGCATATTCCACCACAGCATTTAAAGCATTAGTCATAATGCCTTTTTGCCAATATTCTTTAGCTAGATCATAGCTAACTTCTCCACGATTATGAACTCTATTAACTCCTGTTATCCCAATTGAGCCAATTAATTGATTATTATCTTTTCTGGCAATTCCAAAATATATTCCGCTCTTATTATAAAAAATATTAATCCAATATTGCAATTCATACTCACTATCTTCCAAAGAATCTGGAATATCAGAAACAATATACTCATTAACCTCAGGATCTGTATAATATTGATGAAAATCCTCCAGATCATCCATTGTTTGTTCTCTTAAAATATAATCTCCTAAATCAATTACTGGAAAATTATTTTCTGATAGGTTATCTTGCAATTTCATCATTTTAATAAATATAATTTGAATTATGAAAATAGTTGCACAAATGGATGAAATTTTGTCTATTAATATAAAAGAAGATTCCACCTTTGCTATACTTCTAGAAGCTCAAAGCCAAGGGCACGAAATTTATTATTACTTACCAGAAACTCTAAGTTTAGAAGATAATATTCTTAAGGCTAATGTCCATAAAATTAAATTACAAAATAAAATTGATAATCATGTAAATATTTTAGAAAGTAATTTTGATAATCTAACTAATTATGACCTAATATTAGTTAGGCAAGATCCACCTTTTGACATGAATTACATTACCAGCACCTATCTGCTAGACAAAATCAAAGACCAAGTTACAATCCTAAATAATCCAAGCGAAATCAGAAATTGCCCAGAAAAAATATTTGTCACTGATTTTCAAGAATTTATTCCACCAACTCTAATTACATCCAACTTAGAACAAATTAAGGATTTTAGAAAAAAACACGGCGAAATCATTATTAAACCACTTTATGGCGCTGGCGGAGATGGGGTATTTTATTTAAAAGAAAATAGCACAAACATCAATGTTCTGGCCGATGTGATGAGAGGCTTTTACAAGGCACCATTAATTGCCCAAAAATTTATTAAGGAAGTTGAAAATGGTGATAAAAGAATTTTACTACTAAATGGTGAAGTAATTGGCGCAGTTAATCGCATAGCAGCAAAAGACGATATTAGAAGTAACTTTCATGCTGGCGCTAAAGCTCACAAAACTACTTTAACCAAAAGAGAAGAATTAATTTGCCAAAAAATTGGTAAAGAACTCAAAAAACGTGGTCTAATATTTGTTGGAATTGATATTATTGGTGACTATATTACTGAAATTAATGTTACATCACCAACCGGAATCAAAGAGATTAACCGTTTAAATAATGCCAAAATAGAAACAAAAATTATACAGCACTTTGAAAAATCTGTCTAATTAATTTTAATAAATGATAAATGTCCCAAGAAAATCTTTCATCCCAAATAGTAAAAGCCTTGGAAAGCGGTGTAAATAAGCACTTAGATCGCTCCATACTTTATTCACCTCTTAATTTTTTTTACACAAGATTTAAAAAAAATAACCCCCAAACAATAAATCACGCCAGAGACATCGTTAAAAGTGACGTTATGAACTTACTAACTCAAATACCTAATTTTAATGCTGCAATATTTTTTGATGGAGAAGAAATAAATCCTTTAGGAAAAAAACTTTTAAATAGAAATTACACCATAGGAATTAATCTATTAAAAAAACAACTAAGTGTGATAACTGCCTTTAGGGTGATAACAAATTCTCATTTTAGGTTACAAACTTATAATTTTATTTTGTCGCAAATACAAAAATCCATATTGAGTTTGATAAATTCTCCTCAATTATCACAATAATAATCTCATATTTTCGTCTCAAATTAATACATAAAATACAACCTGTGGTTGTATTTGGGGATATTATTACTTCTATCAAATCTTCTAAATCCCTTTATTGGAAATCTACCAAAAAAATTTATTAGTTTAAAATTTAGCTAAAAACTCTAATTTGATATTAAGATCTAAGATGCAAAAATTGATGGTTAAAAGTTGACTGGTCTATTATTTTTACATAATATCTTTTCTTACCTAACCCTTAAGAAAAAACTAATTAAGTTATTAAGCAGATGGTTGAATATTTATCACATATTTGATTTATGAAATTACTCATCACATTACCATCTTATTTTAAAGAAACAGTAATATATTTTGTATCTTTAACATTAAAAAAATTGCTATTAAAACTTAAATAAAATTAGAAAAAAGATTGTATTAGAGTTGAGGTTTTACAGAGGAATGTTAAGTGAAATATATTGGACTGACAACTTTACCTTTATCCTTTACCTATCTCACTTTTACCCTTTAAACCTTTACATTTTAAATTAATTTAACTTATAAATATTAATTAGCCAATAGTTTTAATACCTAATAAAAGTGATCTAACACCTTTATTTATAACTTTATGTTTATAATATGAGATCAAATTTTGATAAAAATGATTTTTGGTTTTTAACAATTACAAAAGATAGAAAATCATTTTCTTATCTAGAATCTGAAAAATTTATTAACCTTTTTAAAGATATAAATCCAGAAAATAAAATAAACCATAATTTATTTAAGGCTGGAATTAAGACTATCATTTTTAACATTATCAATAAAAGTCCCAAGAAAAATCAAGTTCTTAAAATAGAGTACTATATCATAGAACAATTAAATCACTGCAAACGTAGTGATTTAATAGAATTCAAAAAATATTTACAACAAATTAATGAGTTAGTAGATAGTCATCCAGACAAACGAGTCAAAAAATCAAAAGACAAAATATCAGATTTTAACAAAAAAAATCACTTACAATTACAAGAGTCAAATTTCTTAAAATTTCAAAGAGCCCTAAAACAAAAAGGAACAGTATATTATTTATCTCATGCTCTTATATTATCAACTGTACTATTACTTGCCTACTTAAACCCAAGCATAAATTTTAAAACCGAAATATTACAATTTACTTTAACTGCAATAGCATCCCTTAGCATCATTCAAATTATTCAAAAATCTTATAAAAATTATACCAGTCGGACAAATAACAAAAAAATAAAAGAACAAAAAATACCGTCAAAAGACAAACTATCTCAAAAATCAAAAAAAATAAAAAAAAAGAACCAAATAGACTTAAAAAACTCAGAACAACATCAGAATAGTTCTATAATAGTTCACAAAAAAATTCCAGATAAAATCGATCCGATTAATTCATTAAAAATAATATACAAATTAAAACAACCTAGTCACTTAATAAGAAATGAATTGCAAAAAATTAGAAAATATAATAATAAATTCTACATTTCTTTATCATATGCTATTACTAAAAAAATTGATAACTTAAATGACTGTATTGCAATTGGTAATGCCCTTCAAAAATGCTCGCAATTACCAGAAAACATAACGCATGAGGATCAATCATTTTTAACAAATTTAATTGAAGAGACAAAAGATAAAATTGCAAAATATAAAAATAATAAAAAGAAAAAACCAACTATAAAAAAAGATTCTAAAGAAGAAAAAGAAATACCGATAAAAATCCTAATACCACAAGAAAAAGAACTTAAAAAAGCTCAAGACAATACAAAAACCAAGCAAACTAGCCACTTAAATTTACTTCACAGAGATCAATTAAGACTCATTTCATTATCAGAAAAAGAAAGAGAATCAAGAAAGCAAAAAACTGATTATTTTTTTAAGAAATTACATAATTATTTCAATGATATTTCATTATACAACAAAACTTTAAAAACTTCTATTAAAGGCAGTTTTTTATATCAGTGCTACATAAAAGAAAAGATAATACCACATGATATAGATTTAGAAATAGTAGTAGAAAAAATTTCTTGTAAAAAACATAAAATACAAAAATATGTTTCCGAATTATTATCAATAAATATCAATTTAATTGACAAAATTTGTGCATATACAGGTAAGAATAACACAAATAAAGATATCCAAAATATACAATGCCACTTATTATTAAACCTTAACCATCAACATCCGCCAATAGAAGTTACAATTTATAATCAAAAATATTATAATAATGGCAACAAGTCTTGGTTAGCTAGTTTTGATGCCTTAAGAATGAACTTTACTAAAAGTGGCTATGAACTAAATAGTTGTGATAACTTTCAAAGAATAACTGTAAGTTACGACTTATTAGAATTGCTAAAGAATTTAGAAAAAGGAGATTATCAATTAAATAAAAATAATATGCAAGACAACAAAAAACCTATTAAATATTATCAAGAAAAATTTTTAATACAATTTCCTCAATTAATTCAAGCAATGAAAGAAGCTACACCCAAAACTTCAATTAAACCAACATATTTAGATGTCCCAGAAAGAAAAGAATCAAAACAAAAGTAAAACTAAATATTTTTATTGTAGAACTCTTTGATAGTTGTTTTAAGAATTTTAGCGTCTTTTAAGGTGTTAATTTTGGCTCTAAATTCTGCTGATCCTTTCATGCCAGAGCTATACCAACCAATATGTTTTCTAGCTAAGGGAATTGCAACATATTCACCATAATGCTCTATCATGCTTTCTAAATGATTTAACGCAATATCTCTTTGTTCTTCTAAGGTTGGAGTAGGAGAAACTTCTAAACCATTTAATTCTTGATGAATTTGGTTTATTAACCATGGCTTACCGTAGCATCCTCTTCCAATCATAACGCCATCAGCATTAGATAGATTCATGGCCTCTTTAGCCATTTTTGCATCTTTAATGTCGCCATTAACAATAACCGGTATTTTAACTGCATCTTTTACTTTTTTAACAAATTCCCAATTAGCATTACCATTATACATTTGACAACGAGTTCGCCCGTGAATTGTTAACATTTTAATTCCAACATCTTGCGCTCTTTTAGCTAACGTTGGAGCATTAAGATTTTCGCTATTCCAACCCATTCTGGTTTTCATGGTAACTGGTACTTTAACTGCCTTTACAACCGCCTCCATTATTCGCGTTGCCAATTCCTCATCTTTCATTAAAGCACTACCAGCAAAGCCATTCACAACTTTTTTAACTGGGCAACCAAAATTAATATCAATAATATCCGCACCAAGATCCTCATTTAACTTTGCTGCCTGGGCCATCACTTCTGGATCACAACCTGCCAACTGCACCGACATTGGGTAATGATCTTTGTCTTTTTGACATTTCTTTAATGACTCTCTAGTTTGAATAATCATGGCACGCGACGCAATCATTTCTGATATTAGCAAGCTAGCGCCAAAACTTTTAACTAATTTTCTAAATGGTAGATCAGTCACTCCTGACATGGGAGCTAATAACACATTGCTATCTAATTCTACATCACCAATTTTAAGCATATCTTCTAAGTCTATTTTAGAACTTACTTTAAGGGCAACTCATTACCGCTACATTTTATTGTAAACTTCACCTTTTGCGTAAGTCCTATTTTTTCTTGATTTAATAGGAGAAAGGACATTAAATGAAATAAAAATAAATTTCACCAATTATTTTAAACAAGATTATGCAATTTGAAATCAATAAGTCGTCATTATCAAAGATATTATCCAACGTTCAAGGCGCAGTTGAGAGAAAAAACACTATTCCAATTTTACTTAATGTTAAAATTGAAGCTAGAGCTGGTAAGCTAAACTTTACCACAACAGACATGGACATAGTTATTACTTCAACAATATCTGACGTTGAAATTAAAGATGAAGGCTCTACTACAATGTCAGCACAATTGCTTTATGACATTGTTCGTAAAATTCCCGATGACACTAACATTAACATAGAATTACAAGAAGACGACACTTTGGCAATTATTAAATATGGCAGATCAAAATTCTCTCTTCCTTGCTTGGATCCAGTTGAATTCCCTGTTTTAAGTGAAGGCGAAATGACAGATGAATTTAATATTAATGCGCAAGATTTTGCTAGAATTATTGATAATACACGCTTTGCTATTTCAAATGATGAAACTCGCTATTACTTAAATGGTTTATACTTACATATTGCCAAAAATGACTCTGATGAATTGGAATTAAGATGTGTTGCTACCGACGGACATAGGCTAGCTTTATCTTCTTGCGTTAGCAGCGACCTAACAAAAGAAATTGAAGGCGTTATCATACCAAGAAAAACTATCAATGAAATTAGAAAGATAATTGAAGATGAAGAAACTATTAAAATCTCCTTATCTAAAAGTAAAATTAAAGTACAATGCAGTAATTGTACAATAATTTCAAAATTAATTGATGGGCAATTTCCTGAATATAACCAAGTTGTTCCCAAAAATAATGACAAAATAATTAACATTAGCAAAAATACTATCTTTAATGCTGTTGACAGAGTATCTACAATTGCCAACGACAAGCATAGAACCGTTAAACTAACCTTAGATAATGGTAAAATTTTATTACAAGTTAGCTCTTCTGATGGGGGCTTTGCCGACGAAGAAGTAGAAGTAGAATTCCAAGGTGATAAAATAGAAGCTGGTTTTAATTCACGTTATTTACTAGAAATTATCAACCAAGTTGGCTGCGATTCAATAGACATGAAATTTAATGATAATTTCTCTCCAGTTATCATTAATTCTTCTAGCTTAAAAGGTCTTTACGTCATAATGCCAGTTAGAGTTTAATCATAGTAAAATGACAAAAATTGCTCTTTATCAGCCCGATATGGCTGGCAATGTTGGTTCAATTATTAGAACCATTGCTTGCTTAGATGGGCAGTTGCACATTATTGGCCCTTGTGGATTTGTTTTTGATGAACAAAAAATAAGGCGCTCAGCTATGGATTATTTTGACAAAATCACCATAATCCACCATGATTCATTTGATAATTTTTACCAAAATGAAGTGGTAAACACTAAATCTAGACTAGTTTTATTGTCTACAAAAGCTGATAAATCATACACTAACTTTAATTTTCTTGAAAATGACATATTGCTGTTTGGACGTGAAAGTGCTGGCGTGCCAGATCATATTGCCAATCAGGCTGATGCTAAAATAAAAATAAAAATGCAAAATCAAACTAGATCCTTGAACTTAGCCATATCAGTTGCTATTATTTTGGCTCATACAAAAACTATTTACTAAAATTCAATGTTTGAAATTTTTTCTGACCCAAATTTTAAAATATTAATAACTTTCCTAGTTACTATTTTTGCCTTTATTTCCTTTGTAAAAGAGAAAATTCCAGCACATATTACTGCCATGACAACAATGGCAATACTACTTGCAACTAGAGTTATTGATACTAATGATGCTCTAACTGTTTTTAGCAGCTCTGCTGGTATTACCATTGCCTGTATGTTTATTATTAGTGGGGCCTTGCAAAAAACTGGAGTAATTGACCTAATAGGCTATTACATTTTACTGTTAACTGAAAAAAACAAAATCCTTGGAATAGTATCTTTATTTGCCGGAGTCATAGTTACATCTGCCTTCATGAATAATACGCCAGTAGTCATAATCATGACACCAATTGTTATTGAACTAGCTAGACAATTAAAAGATTACCCCTCTAAATATCTAATTCCTTTATCTTACACAGCAATTCTTGGTGGTACATGTACATTAATTGGTACATCTACCAATATCTTAGTTGACTCCATAGCTCAAGACCATGGCAAGCAAGCTTTTAGCATGTTTGAAATTAGCCTTCCTGGAATTATTGTTGCCTTTACTGGCATATTATTTATGAGCATAATTGGGCGTAGATTACTACCAGAAAGACTACTTTTAGAAAAAGAATTTGAAGAAAAACATCACTACAAAAAATTCATCGCCGAAGCCGTAATTTTACACGATTCTAAATTAATTGGCAAAATTCTCAATGAAGTTCAATTTAGTAAAGATGAAGATTATGAAATTATCGACCTTGTGAGAAATAATACCGGCTCAAGATCTGCTAATTTTATTAAAAAAATTATTTCAGGCCTAACCAGTGACACTACTATTAATAATTCTAAATCCTTTAGAAGCATACCACTAAAAGCTGGAGACAAGATTGTATTTAAAACAAATAAAGAAGAATTAATAAAAATTAAAGAAAATTTTAGCCTAAGTTTTGACATTGAAAGTTTACATGATGCACAAGTTACAAGCTCTGATGAAGTTGAAATTTATGAAGGTGTAATAGGAATTAACTCGCAATTTATTGATAAATCTGCCTCCGGATTAGGCATACGTGCTAAATATGGCTGTTACATTCTTGCCATACATCGTGACAAAAAGAATATTACCTCTCATTTTGATGAAATTACCTTAAAATATGGCGATGTACTACTAATTGAAGGCCCAAAAGATAAAATTGATAAATTATTTGATAATGAATCGATAATGAATGTTACCAAAGTTAAAAGAAAAGCATTTGACCGCAAAAAGGCTCCTATTGCCATTGCAACTTTAGCTGGCGTTGTAGGGTTTGCATCTTTTAATGTTATGCCAATTGCTGGCTTGGCCATAATTGGTGCTGTAACAGTTATGTTAACTGGATGTATCAACATGAAAAAGGCCCATAGAGTTATTGAATGGCCCATATTAATGCTAATTTTTGGTATGCTATCTTTATCCATAGCCATGGCTAAAACTGGCTCTGCAACTTTAATAGTTGACTACATTGCCAATTTAATTGGACATCACGGCCCTGTAGTTTTGTTAATTGCTATTTACATGCTTACCTCATTGCTAACAGAAATTATGAGCAACAATGCTGCTGCTGTTTTACTAACACCAATAGCCATTGGTCTTGCTGATTCAATTGGTGTGGATTCAAGGCCCTTCATTATTGCTGTAATGTTTGCTGCTTCTGCTAGTTTTGCTACACCAATTGGCTATCAAACCAACACTTACGTTTACAATATTGGAAATTATCGCTTTAGCGATTTCTTAAAAGTAGGAATACCGATGAACTTAACCATGATGTTTGTTGCCATTAACTCTATTTTACTTATTTGGGACTTTTAATAAAATTACAAATATGTTTAATAAATTAACCTTATCTATCTGTTTATTCTTAATAACATCTAATAGCTTTGCTAAAAATGATAAACCAGATGACCATGCACCAATTGGAGTAATGAGTGAACATATTCACCCTAAAGGGGAATTTATGACAAGCTATCGCTATTCATTAATGCAAATGAAAGGTTTAAGAAATAATCAAGACAAAGTTTCCACATCTCAAACGTTAAATAATTATAATTACATGATGGCACCAGCTGATATGCAAATGCACATGCACATGTTTGGTCTTATGTATGGGGTTACTAATAAACTAACAACTTCCATAATGGGCAGCCTTGTAGAAAAAGACATGAATGTTGTATTAAAAATGGGAGCAGATAAACAAAAAAGAGAATCTAATGGCTATTCAGATACCAAAATCAATTCTATTTATCAATTCTACAATAAAAATAATCAACAATCTTTAGCTAGTTTAGGAGTTTCAATTCCAACTGGCGAAATTAAAGAAACTTATGACGGCACTAGACTGCCTTACGCCATGCAAATTGGCTCTGGATCTTATGAATTATTGCCAAGCCTAACCTACAAATCATTTCAAGATAACTATTCAATAGGTGTTCAAACAAATGGTGTTTTTAGGCTAGATACTAATAATAATGGCTATAAATTAGGTGATAAATACAATATTACTTCTTGGATTGCCAAAAATTTAAACAATAATATTTCCGTATCAACTAGGCTAGATTATCAAATATTTGAAGCTATTGAAGGGATAGACCAAACTATTAGTAACACTGCAATGATTGCCACTAGAGATACCTCTCTTTACGATGGCAAAAGATTGGATTTATCATTTGGCATGAATTATCTATTTAATAAAGGCATCTTAAATAATAACAGACTAGCCATAGAATTCGCATCACCGATCTATCAAAGGTTGGATGGACCACAAATGGAAGTTGACTACAAATTAACTATTGGCTGGCAGAAAGTTTTTTAATGCTGGTTAATAACTAACCTTACGCACATCCACCCTTTTTGGCGCTTTTTAACGAATTTCTAAAATTTACTCCTCATGTATATCTAGATACACTGCGGGGAAAATTTTATAAATTCGTTAAAAATCACTCAAAAATTGCGGCGTGCGTAAGGTGAGTTAATAACGCTAACTGTCATCCTGAACTTAGAGAGGAATCTTGAGCTGCTAAAAGCGGCTCTAGAGTCTCTTATATCAAGGATCTCACGCCAAAAAAGAAATATGTAAGGTGAGTCACTTACTTTGATCAGGTGTAACAATATTAGACTTACCTTTCTTCGTAAGAGGAAGTTTGTAAGGTTTACTGATCTTGCTATCTGGTTTCTTTCCTTCAAGTATTAAGTCTTTTAATTCTAAATCCTCAATCTCTGGAAAATCATCTACATCATCATGAAAATCAGGTTCCATTAAAGATTTTAATAAATCATGCTCTGCAGTACTACGCACTTTTTTTAAAGCTTTAGATTTATTATCTACATTTTCTTGATTTGACTTTGACATATTGTAATTTTCTCAAATTAACTATTGGCCGACAATAATAACTGTCATCCTGAATTTAGAGAGTCTTGAGCTGCTAAAAGCGACTCTAGAGTCTCTTATGTGAAGGATCTCATGCCAAAAAACATTAGCTAATATTAAATCCTCCACCCTTGACGTGAGATCCTTCTGCAAGATTTTCTAAATCATCAAAGATAATTAAGAAAATCTATCATTCAGGATGACAATATTAACTGGCAGAAAGTTTTTTAACTCTGGTTAATAGTACTAACTGTCATCCTGAACTTAAAGAATCTTGAACTGCTTTTTGCAGCTCTAGAGTCTCTTATGTGAAGGGTGACAGATAGTGTTAAATCTTTTCCAACCTAATCATTTCGTCATAGCTAGGCCTTCTTCTAATAACTTCAAATTTATCACCATCAACCAAAACCTCTGGAATTAATGGCCTAGAATTGTATTCTCCTGACATTGAAGCACCATAAGCACCACAGGAATAAAATGCCAATAACTCTCCAGATTGTGGCTCAACCACAAAACGATTTTTAGCTAAAATATCGGTAGTTTCACAAATAGGCCCAGCAATATCAAATTTATGTGAATTACCTTGCTTTTTCTTAAGCTGAACCAATTTATGATAAGAATCATAAAGACCAGGGCGCATTAAGTCATTCATAGCAGCATCAATGATTAAATAATCTTTAGAATCAGTTTTTTTAACATGAATCACCTTTGTCACCATAATTGCCGAATTTCCGATTAAAGCTCTTCCTGGAGCAATAGTTATTGAAACATTTAAGTCAGAAGTTAAATCTTTAATAACTTTAGCATATTGCTCAATCATAATTGGATTTTCTTCATTGTAGATAATGCCAATTCCTCCACCAAAATCTAGATTCTTAATTTCAAAGCCGCACTCTCTTAACTCTAAACATAATTCTCTAATTTTTACAAAAGCATCTTTAAAAGGGGTTAAAGAAGTAATTTGAGAGCCAATATGAGTGGCAATTCCATAAATTTCAATAGAAGGTAGATTTTTAGCTTTTTCATAAATTTCTATTGCTTGATGAATATCAACACCAAATTTATCACCTTTTCTGCCAGTTGAAATCTTGTCATGGGTATTAGCATCAACATTTGGATTGACTCTTAAAGAAAACTTTGCTACCTTGCCAATTTTATCAGCAACCTCGCTTAAAAGCTCTAATTCAGATTCACTCTCAACGCTAAATTCCTCAACACCTTCATTTAAAGCATATTCAATTTCATCGCTACTTTTACCAACACCAGCAAAAACAATATTTTTTGGATCAATTCCAGCCTTTATGCTACGAAAAATTTCTCCCTTCGAAACCACATCAATTCCAGACCCCATATCAGCAAAAATCTTAACTAAATTGATATTAGGATTAGCTTTAATAGCATAACATATTTTATGCTCAACATCACTAAATGCCTGATAAAAATTTTGATAATTATTAATAATATTTTTCTTAGAATAACAATAAAAAGGGCTACCAACCTTGTTGGCAATATCACTAACTTTTAACTCTTCGATGAATAATTCATCATTTCTAAACTCAAAATAATTCATTGTAACTTTAATTCTAATTTTATCATGAAAACACATTTTACTATCAACTAATATTAAAAACTAGTTTTTATGCTTAAAATTAAATTTTAAAAACTCAACGTTGATGGTCTAATGAAGCCTCTGGCAATACTTTACCACTACCTTTACCCTTCTTCTTGCCTTTTTTATTTTTAGGACTACTACTTGGAGAAGCTTCTATCTGACTAGTAGTTTTGTCTATGGCGTTGGCTAATATTTGAAGCAATTCATCATGATTTTCACCCTGATTAACCTTAATTTTTATATGTCCTCTTGTTCTATACATAACAGTATTAGCACTATACTCAACACTAATACCATCAATAGCTTCACCATTTCCATCTACCAAATTTTCACGCAATAATCGAACAAATGCTTTTCTTTTTTTATAACCTCCACTTCTAGAACTTTTATATTTAAAAACTGTTTTATTATCTTTAATCTTATACTCTGCTGCTTTTAATGTATCTGGAACACGATTTATAATAGTATGTCTAGCATCTATGTTATGACCATTTCTATCATTATCACTTTTGTTAAAATTAGAAAGCGATGTTGATGTTAAAGGTGAACTACCAGAACTATTACCAGCTTTTTTCTTATTGCCCTCTTTTCTTTCAAACACATCATCACTACTAATTTCATCACTTTCCTCATTACTTGTATTATCAATATCAGACCACAAAAATTCAACAGGCTTTGCAGCAGATTTTTTCTTTGGTACCTTCTTCTTGAGAACAACTTTTTTCTTAGCTTCCTTCTTCTCAAACTCACTTTCACTTTCCTCATCGCTTCCAATGCCTCCTAGATCATTAGATTTCTTACTTTCACTAAAAAAATCTTCATCAAGACCAGAAAGCTTTGGAGATGAGTTAAAATCTTCATCAAGAAACCCTGGAAATGCGCCAAGATCAAAAGACTTTTTCTTAGGTTTAACTTTTTTCTTAGGACGTGGCCCAAGATCAAAAAGGCTTGCTGCTTCCTGATGTTTTTCATCATCAGAATTAAAATCAGAATCAAAAAGCGTTGGAAATTTACTAGAATCAAGAGGCTTTCTCTGAAGTTTCCTAATTTTCTTTTTCTTCTTTGCCTTCTTAGGCTTTTCAATCTTAACTTCACTGCTATCACTATCGAGATCAAGCCATTCTGATTTTTTTTCTACCCTCTTCTGTGCCTTCTTTTTCCTTAACTTAAGTGGAGGTAACTTATTATCTGCTTTTTTACCTTTCTTTTTTTCCTCCTTAAATTTCTCTGGAAATAACATTTTATCCAAGGCTTGAGAATCTACTATGTCTAATAAAAATTGGTGATAAAAATCAATATTATCTTCTTGTATTGCTAATTTGGCACCAACTCCTTCTATTTTTAGTGGCAAATATATGCGACCCTGATTATCTTTTGTAATTATTAGTTTCTTTTCAACATTTTTACCCCTACTATTTTTATAAAAATAAGAAGCAAAAAATTGTCCTCTCCTATCCAAACCTATTACGTAATAATTTTGTATATTTGAAGGATCAACTATTGTTAAATGCCTATCATTTGGCTTAACACCACTTATAATATCTCTTCTAGTTTTGCTATCCGCATCACAAAATCTTTTTACAAACTCTTTTTCTATTGTTGTAATATAATCTACAACCTTCTCTCTTTCTAAAGATCTACGATGAATATCAGCAATTCTATCAGCTGTTTCGGAATTTTCCTGCATTGTAATAATGTAACCATTATTATTAGCATGCCTAAGTTGATCCTGACTTGCTACTAATTCACCAATATTTATATCAAGCAATTGTAATATTCTTTGCATCTTAAGAGGTGGGGTTCCATTATTGCCAAGTGTCATGATATCAGTATAATCATTTTCAGACATTTTCCTACTTAAAACCTGACGATAATATGCTTCTTGATACATGCTAACTGCCATCTCTCTGGTAAGATGAAATTTATTTTTATTATTTGCTACTATCCCCTCTATTACTCCAATTTGACCTTTATCTAAAGCTACCATAAAACCACCATGCTGGGATGGTTGAATATTAAGATTATTATCACCCGATTTAAGATCTCCTCCTTTACCTAATAATTCTAGTAATGTTTTTCTTATTTTTTTAGGATTTCCATCTTCATTTGCAACTTGTATATAAGCATCTTGATCAGGTTTTCTTCCTGCTTTTCTTGCTTTTTTAAGCGCAGCCAATGCCTTGGGCGTTAATAGAACATCAAAGCGAGTAAAAGCTATTTGAGAATATAAAGCACCTTCCATCTCTGGCGTAATATGAATATAACCAACAGGTGGCTTACCAGGGCTAAGTTTTTTTTGCATCTTTGTTAAAACATCCTTATCTGTTGCTTGTCTTGCAACTTCATCCAATAATGCTTTTGTGCCACCACACTTGATAATAATTTTGTTCAAACTTTTTACTTGCTCATCTGTAAAATTTTGAAAAACCATATTTTCATCATCAGACTGCATCAATAAAACCGCTACCCCTTGAGAAAAGTCTCTATTGATTAACACTACTAAATCTTCAAAGTTAAGCTCTAAATCTACCTTGCTAACACTTCCTCTTTCAGGCAATCTACCATCTTCTAATGTTTCCGATGCAAGATCTACATTTACTTGAGATTGATAAAATTGAGTTATATTATGATAAACACGTTTAATACCAGGTGTGTGGCTATTATCACTAGCTCTTTTCATTCCTGGCAAGGCATTACGCGCTAACACATATCTACCAAAGTCACATGATATTCTTCCTTTATGGCCAATAAAATCAGCATTTTTTATCCCTGGCACTAAAACGTGAAATTCGTCAAAATGATCAGATTTTGCAATTAGTTTAGCTTGATCATTAAACCTTTTCTTTATTATCTTAATATCACCTTCTGTTAATGCCCTAGACATTCCCAAAGCAACTCTATCTTGATTAATCATATTAATAATTCTATCTTCTACACTACGATGAATACTACCACGCATTGCAGCTATCACTTTTTGTGGATTAGCATCATAATACTCACCAAAGTTATAATGTGAAATACCTTTATGATAACAATAAATATTAGCTTGCGCCATAAGAAACTGAATTTTATTTGACCATCCTTGGATGGTCTTATCCTGTTTAAATATATTAATTTCAGCAAGATCTTGCCATCCTAATGGATCTACAGAGTTAACCAAAGATTGGGCTAATTCCTTTTTATTGTCAATTATAGCAACATTCTCAAAAGCATCTTTTAGTCCTACTATTTTACCATTCTTACATTTTACACTAAAAGCATTAACAAAATAGCTAGCAAAATCGGGATAATTTTTTGCATCTGGGTATAATTCTTTGGCCTTATTGAGTAAAATAGTTACTACTTCTTGTAGAGCTTTATTAGGATTATCCTTATCTATATCTTCATTAGAAATTGTATTAGCAAATTCTAGCATAAAATCCTTTGCTCCCTTAATATCAGGAACAGATGGAATACCATTATTATCAAGATCATCACACAAAGTACAAACAAGTTCATTAGAGTGATTAAAATTCATTGAATGATCAGATTTTATGATACGCCCAGCTCTAAAAACCGTATTAATAGATCTTAATGCACTATCTTCGCCCACAGATGGAGGTATACCAAGAACCATAGAAAAATAACTATTAGACCCAGCAATAACATTTTTAAAAGCTTGTGGATACTGACTCAAACCACTTACAGGAATATTATTAACATGAGTATTATCTCTTTTTACAAATTCAAAAGTATTAATATGATTCTCAATTTGTTTAAGCTGTTCTATTTTAATGCCCACCAAACTTCTTGCATGTTTTTTTTGTGCTGCACTAGCTTTAGGATTATTAATATAGTTGTTCCTCAAAAAAATAATGGCAGCGTTAAAATCTTTTTGCATTCTTCTTAAAGAATTTCCGGCATTACTTTTATCACGATCTGCAACTCCGCTACTTCCAAAAAACTTGACTATCGCTGTTAAGGTCTGACAAGTATTATCTCGACCAATATTACCTACATGGCTAACTGCCGGCATTAAAAGATGCACTTGGTTATTTTCATCTACATGAATATAGTCATACCCTCTTGGATCTTCATGTAAACCAGCTAGTTTTATAATATTTGGATTTTTACTTTTCTTCTTTGTTTCCTTTCTTTCCCTTTTTGTTTTTTTCTTACCCTTCTTTGACTCAAATATTTCATCGCTATCACTACTCATTTCATCGCTTTCACTGCCACTATCAATAACTACTGGCTTTTTCTTTCTCTTTAATTTCCTAGGCTTAGGTAATGATCCTGTTTTCTTACTTTTACCACCATCAAAATCATCCTCAAACCATGATGGAGTGGATACTTTTTTCTTAACTCCTCCTTTATTATCTTTTAACCTCTTCTCTTCCCTACCTCCCAATATTTTTATCGCCTCTTTAACTTTGCCTGGTGCACTAGTTGATTTAGCAAAATATCTAGCAGCACCAATAGCTGTGACTTCATAATCATTTTCAATTGTTTTATCAGCACCTTCTTCTATTAAAAATCTAGCAACAGCTAAATGTCCTTTTGTTACCTTGTTTTTAGTTTTACCTGATGTTGGTGCAACAGCAAAATGTAAAGGGGTGGTATTAGTATTATTTGTAATATCCACATCCATTCCAGCTTCAACCAAACTCTCAACCGCTTCTAACTCACCACGCAAACTAGCAATATGAAGTAAACTATTGCCATTTTTATCCCTATAAGAACAACAAGATTTTGAATATCTAGGATCTGTCACTATAGCTCTAAAACCACTACTGCTAAAAAACTTTCTTCTAACTATATTTTCTTCTATTTTTCCATGTATACGATTTTTAGATTTAGACATATTTTTGCATTAATGTAAGTTGTGTAGCATTTAAACATAATTATAACAATTTTAACATTTTTGTCAAATTAAAATAACTCATATTGAAATTGTAAATTGATTTGACTAACCTAATTAACATCCAAATTATAAATATAAAAAAATGACAAAAAATCTTAAAATAGCCCTAGCCCAAATTAATTTTACAGTTGGCGACTTAACAGGTAATACCACAAAAATTATTAATCAATATCAAAAATCTCAAAACAAAGATTTAGACTTAATAATATTTAGCGAGCTAGCAATATCTGGCTATCCTGCTGAAGACTTACTTCATAAAAAATATTTTACTAAAGAAATAGAATTTAAAATTAATGAAATTTGTGAGGCTACTAAAAATTGCAACACTGCTATTATTGTAGGTGCCCCAGCTGCATTTTCCAATCGCTATGAAGAAAGCTTACTTTATAATTGCGCCCTTTTAATTGAAGATGGAGAAGTAAAGAAAATAATAAAAAAGAGCAATATCCCCAATTATGGCATCTTTGATGAAAAAAGATATTTTAAAGAAGCACCCCATCTAACTAATTTTAAGTTTCGTAATTTTAATGTAGCTATTTTAATTTGCGAAGATATCTGGGCAAAACAAAATGCCTTCTTATTAAATGACAAAAAACTAGATGCCATAATAGTTATTAATGCTTCGCCATTTAGCCACAATAAAATTGAAAAAAGAATCCAAACCGCTCAAACATTTATTAGCAACATTAAAAAACCATTAATTTACGTTAATCAAGTTGGTGCCCAAGATAGCATTTTATTTGATGGATCTTCTTTTGTCTTAGACAAAAAGAGCCAGCTAGCTTTAAAAATGAAAGAATTTGAAGAAGACTATCAAACCATAACCATCAATAATAATGGCGACGTAAAAACAAAAGAGAAAATTATCCATAATAAAGCTACCAAGGAAGATCTACAATTATCTCGAACCTACAATGGCTGCATATTGGGTGTTAGAGACTACTTACACAAAAATGGTTTTAAAAAAGTTGTTATTGGCATGAGTGGCGGGATCGATTCTGCTTTATGTGCCTGTATAGCAGTCGATGCCATTGGCTCTAAAAATGTTAGATTAATTGCTCTGCCATCAAAATTTAACTCTCAAACCAGCTTTGATGATGCTAATAAATGCTCTGATAATCTTGAAATTAAACTAGAATCCATACCAATTGAAGAAATATTTTCAACTTTTGGTTACTTGCTCCAGGAGCAAGTAACTGGAGAAAATTCTAACTTAACACAAGAAAACTTACAATCTCGTATTAGGGGTACTATTTTAATGGCTATTTCTAATGCTTCCAACCATCTACTTTTAACCACAGGCAATAAATCAGAAATGGCTGTTGGCTATGCCACAATTTATGGTGATATGTGCGGCTCTTTAAATCCGTTAAAAGATATTTACAAAAGCGAAATTTTCAAATTAGCTACATGGCGCAATTCCAACATTCCTGCAATTTCTATTTATCAAAAACTAAATCTAATACCAAAAAATATTATTACCAAAGAACCAACCGCAGAACTCAGAGAAAATCAAAAAGATAGCGACTCTTTGCCAGAATATGAAATATTAGATAAAATTTTATTCAATTTAATTGAAGAAGAAAAATCAGTAAAAGAAATAATAGATCTTGGATTTGAGGCAAATCTAGTAAAAAAAGTTGCAAAATTACTTTACACCAGTGAATATAAAAGAAAACAAGCGGTTATTGGAATAAAACTTTCCAAATTATCTTTTGATAAAGATCGCAGATATCAAATTACTAACAAATTTTGGGAATAAATCATGACAAAAAAACTAAATTATGCCGGTTTTTGGAGAAGATTATCAGCTAGCCTAATTGATATCTTAATTACAACTCCAATCTTAATTTCCATAGTTTATTTATTTGGTTTAGACAAATATTTAACAATAGAAATTAACGAAGAACTTTACTCATATGTAGAAAACCAAAAAGCCAGCATTAATCGTACAATCATTGATATTATCTCCATTGTTATTGCTGCTTTTTATTCCATCCTTTTTATCTCTTCTAAAAAAATGGCAACTCCAGGTAAAATGCTATTTAATGTCTATGTAGTTGACCTAAAAGGACAAAAATTAACTGCCCTTAGAGCAACAGCACGTTTCTTTGCTTCACTATTATCAGCCATATCCTTTGGTATTGGCCTAATTATGATTGCTTTTACTAAAGAAAAAACCGCTTTTCATGACATAATATGCTCAACTAGAGTTGTTAAAAAAGGCCAAAAAGATGAGTAATAAAGTAATTTGCCGCTTTGCCCCATCTCCAACAGGCTATTTGCACATTGGCAACATTAGAACAGCCATAATCAACTACCTATTTGCCAAAAAACATGGGGGCAACTTCATGCTACGCCTTGATGACACAGACAAACAAAGAGTAAAAGACGAATATCGTGATTTAATTATCAAAGACATGGCCTGGCTTGGATTAAAACATGATGGACCAATAATAAAACAGTCTGATCGCTTAGATATTTACGAAAAGGCTAAAAATAAACTAATAAAAGAAAAAAGAATTTACGAATGCTATGAAACAGCTGAAGAATTAAATTTTCAAAGAAAATCTCAAATAGCCAATGGTCAAAGGCCTCTTTACAATAGATCAGCTCTTAATCTTACACAAGAACAAAAAGATAATTACCAAAAAGAAGGGAGAAAGCCACATTGGCGCTTCTTATTAAATGATCAAAAAACTTCATGGCAAGATAAAATAAAGGGTGAAATCAAGTTTGAAGGCCTTCATTTTAGCGACCCGGTAATAATTAGAGATAATAATATTCCAACTTACACTTTTTGCAGTGTTATTGATGACATTAATTTTGGCATTACAGACATACTACGAGGTGAGGATCATATTACTAATACAGCAATCCAAATTCAAATTTTTGAGGCTCTAGGGGCTACTAAATTGCCAAATTTCTCACATTTAGGCCTTGTAAAAGCAAGTGAAGGTAAAATATCTAAAAGAGAAGGAGGTTTTGACATAAAAACTTTACGCTCTGATGGTCTTGAATCTCTATCAATATTTAACCTACTATCTCAAATTGGTATTTCTCATAGCCTAGTAATAGAAAATGATATTAAAAACTTAATTGATAAATTTGATTTAAATAATTTTAGTAAATCAGCTACCAATTACAATTTAGATGAGCTTAAGCATATTAATCATAAATTATTACAAATTTTACCATTTGATAAAGTCATACAATCTCTTAAAGAAATTGGCATTAATCACAAAATAGATGAACTATTCTGGAATAATGTTAAAGCTAACTTAAATTTCTTATATGAAATTAACGATTGGATAGAAATATGTCACAATAACTTGCGCCATAAACATAAGGAAGAAGATAAAATATTACTGCAATTAGCACATGAATCTCTGCCAAAAAATATAAATCAAGATAGCTGGCAAGAATGGATTAATTCCATTAAAGAAAAAACTGACAGAAAAGGTAAATCATTATTTATGCCACTTCGTCTAGCTTTAACCGGCAAAGAAAATGGTCCAGAACTCAAAAATCTTTTACCCTTAATTAAACGTGAAGAAATTTTAGCAAGATTAGCATGATTTTAAAATTACTATTAAAAATATGGCCTTCTTTTGTGCCAATTCTAACCTATATTTTCTGGGTAATAATCCAAAATATGGTTACTAATTACTTAAGAAAGAAAAACTACATTGAAGGTGAATTTGAAGAAATTGATAAAAATGGCAAAAAAATAAAAAAACCAACTATAAAGCCAAAACCATTTTCCTTAAAAAATCCTAGATTTATTTTTGTTATTTATCTAAGTTTAATATTTATGATCTTCTCATTTTTATTTTTTGCTATCTCATCAGGAGATGGTACAGGAAATTACACTCCAGCACAAAATAAAGATGGCAAAATCATTCCCGCTAAAATTAACTAAACAAAACTATGAAAAAACTATTTGTTACTACTCTTGTTGCAGCTTCTTTATTATCGATAAATGTAAGTGCAAATCTTCCTGAATATACCATAGAAATTAAAAACCATAGATTTATACCAAACAATATTGATCTTGATTCTGGAAAAAGAATAAAACTAATAGTTAAAAACTTAGACCCCACAGCTGAAGAGTTTGAAAGTCATGATTTAAAAAGAGAAAAAATTATCCAAGGCAACAAAAAGGCCACCTTCCTTATTGGTCCTCTAGAGACTGGAACATATAAATTCTTCGGAGAATTTCACGAAGATACAGCCCAAGGAACTATTAGTGTTAAATAATTAACCCTGTAACCAAACCTGACAATAACATCTCATTAACAATAGCGCCCCATCACGAATCTGGGGTCAATGACTAAAAAGTCATGAACCTTTTGGTTCATAACTTTTTTGCTTTGACCCCTTATTGAAGGGGCAAAGCCAGGTGGCAACGTTTGAAATGTTTAATACTACATAATTTTCCTACAATTGCAGACTTCCATCATATTAACACTGTCTTTGCTACGTCCTGGCTTCGCCACACAAGCGAAGGGGTTGTATGTTCAAATACAGCTAAATTCCTAATCTAAATTTGCTTAAATAT
>JAYORG010000017.1:0-27060 GCA_038123275.1 Rickettsiales bacterium
CTTCACCATGAACAAGGGAAAAGGGCAATAAAATCAATAATGATAATGTTAAAAGATATTGTGTTATTTTTCTCATATCTATAAAGCCAGTAAATTAGTTGTTATCTTATAATTATAACATATATCTTAATTCACTACAACATATATTTAGTTTAATTCCAAATAGTAATATATCCACGATACTGTTTACCATCTTTAGTATTCATGGCTTTATAAAAATGCTCAAGTTTTATCCAATACCAAGGGTTTTTATGTCCAGCTACATCCATCACTAAAATAGAGTCACTTATTTGGTCATAGGCAACTATTGGAGATATATGTCCAGAAACCTTTAGACCAACTGTTTTTCCTTGGAAATTAGCCAATATATACTTTTCCTTGTCATTTAGGATTTTTTGTATTGTATTTCTAAAATTATTTATATCTTTATCCCTTATTTTAGAAACATGGTTAATTTTAACATTCAAGTCGTATGATTTTTGAAGTATTTTAGCTAGATGATTCAGAGATAAACCAGGATCTATGTTGGACTTATCGTCAGATAAATTCTTTAATTCAATAATTTTCTGATCTTTTATTTTGTCAGTTTTTTTATTAAGAAAAGTAATTTGTGAATAAGATTTGAAGGGTGCAGATCCTCCTCCAAAAATATCTGGCTTGGTAATCTCCAATTCTTTTTGACTCTTTATTTGATTTTTTTCACTTCTAATTGCATTTAAAATAATAACAGAGCTAGCAATACCACAATAAAGTGGATTTATCTGTGGTTGAAAGAAATTTGCTAATTGATAAAAATCATTTTTATATTTACTTTGTTGCAATCTTTTTATGCCTTCATCACTATTCCATTTTTCAACTACTATTTCATTTTGATTAGAAAACTGACTTGGAGAGAATTCCAGATAATTTGCATTTGCAGATATGTTTATGCAAATTATATTTACTAAGATTAAAAAAAGAAAATTTTTATACATATTTTTAGTTTAAAATATTTCGCGTGAAACTATTTGTATTAAGAAAAAAATTAATTAGTTAATATTACTTAAAGACTCAATAGCAAATTTAACCCCTTTTTCATGGTTCCAAATATAGGAAATAACAGCAATAAAATCAGCGCCATTTTCTATTAATTTAGAATAATTATTATCATTTATTCCACCAATACAAACATTAGGAATATTAAT
Organism: Rickettsiales bacterium; assembly: GCA_038123275.1. Lineage (GTDB taxonomy): Bacteria > Pseudomonadota > Alphaproteobacteria > Rickettsiales > UBA1997 > CAJQHT01. Next base: position 1,185 of record JAYORG010000017.1, read on the forward strand.
AAAATCATCACACCATTTTAGTAGCTCTAAAGTAGGGTGTCCTTGAGATTGTTTAGTTTTGCTTGGAAAAAATGCGCCAAGAGATACATAATTGGCGCCATTTTGAGCTGTATTCATAATTTTGTCTCTTGAATCATAGCAGCTAGAGCCAATAATAAAATCTTTACTAGTGCTATTTCTGGCATTTTTAACATCACCATCATTTCCCCCTAGATGAACGCCATTAGCCCCAACTTTTAAGGCCAAGTCAAGGCGATCATTTAAAATAAAAGGTACTTGATATTTTTGACAAATTTTAATTATTTGAGTCGAGTTATTAATGATCTCATTATCAGTAATATCTTTTAAGCGTAGTTGAAAAACAGAAATTTTTTTTGTGGACAATGCTATTTCTAGCTTAATTAGGAAGTCTTTTAAGTTTATTTTTGGTGGGCTAATCAAGTATAATTTAGCCATTGGTAATAATGTTTTGTTAGCCGTTATTTTTTTCCTTTTTTCTAAAGAAAGCAGGAATATTTAAAACATCATCTTCTGATTTTAAATTATCACCAGAAGCAGTACTAGTAGTAATGTCTTCTTTTGGTAATTCTTCTATTATGTTGTCATGAAAACTAAAATCTAAAACTTCTTGTTCTTCTTCTTGCTTTGGTTCTTCAGGTTCTTCTTCAGATATTTTATCATTTTGATTTACTTCTTCTTTTTTATTTTTCTTGCTTGTGCCAGTAATAAATCTAAATAGACTAAATCCACTTTCTTCTTTGTCATCTGCTGCTTCTGGCGTTTCTATTTCTTGAGTAGGCTGAGTATTTTCTTTTTCTTCCTCTATTGGTGTAAAGTTATTAGCGGCAACAGTTTCAAATTGCTTATCTGAAGAATTATCATTGCTAGCTTCAATATTTTGAGTATCAACAGTATTTTCTTTGCCATTATTAATTTTAACCTTACTTTGTTCTGTTTGAATAAAGTTATCTAAATTTATTTTTGGTTTAAAATCACTAGACCCTATTTTTTGAGGATTTGTACCAATATCTTCAATCCCTTGAGGGTCAAAAAATGCTGGTGTATTTGCTTCTTGCTCTTCACCTTCATTTTCTTGTGAAACATCATTTTTTACCTCATCATCTTGTACATCAATTCCGGTAGCAACTACTGAAACTCTAATTTTACCTTTCATATCTTCATTAAAGGCAGATCCAAAAATAATATTAGCATTTTCATCAACTTGTTTTCTAATTTCATTAACAGCTTGATCTGCTTCAAATAAAGTCATGTCAGTACCACCTGTCATATTAACCAATACGCCTTTTGCTCCTTGAATTGAAACATCATCCAAAAGAGGGTTAGAAATTGCTTCTTGGCAAGCATTAACAGCTCTATTTTCGCCTTCAGCCTCACCAGTTCCCATCATGGCTTTACCCATTTTGGTCATAATTGTTTTAATGTCGGCAAAGTCAAGATTAACAAGGCCAGGCATGGTAATTAAATCGGTAATACCTCTCACACCAGCATGAAGAACATGATCAGCCATTTTAAAAGCAGATTCAAAAGTAGTTTTCTCGTTGGCAATTCTAAATAGATTTTGATTTGGAATTATTATTAGAGTATCAACATATTTTTTTAACTCTTCTATGCCGTTAATTGCAGCTTCCATACGATATTTTCCTTCAAATTCAAATGGTTTAGTTACAACTCCAACCGTAAGGATATCTTTCTCTTTAGCTAATTTTGCAATAACTGGAGCCGCTCCAGTACCGGTTCCACCACCCATTCCAGCAGTGATAAACACCATATTATTACCATCTAAATATTTATTAATTTCATTAACATTTTCTTCTGCCGCTGCTTTACCTCTATCAGGAAATGATCCAGCACCAAGGCCTTTTGTAGTATTAAGACCAAGTTGAATTCTATTTGAAGAAAGAGAATTTTGTAGGGATTGTGCATCAGTGTTAGCAGCAATAAATTCAACACCTTCTAGATTAGATGTAATCATGTTATTTAAAGCATTACCTCCAGCTCCACCAATTCCAAAAACAGATATTTTTGGTTTAATTACTTTTGGTTGTGGAACGGTAATATTTAATGACATGCTTTTGTAGTGATATTTGTTAATTAATTACAACTACAAAGTACTTTAATTTCCTCAATTAAAAGTTACAACAAATAAATTTTGACTTATACAAAAGGTAAGACAAAAACCAATATTAATAGGACTCAACATTAGCATCGGGCAGGTTAGCTGAAATTTATAAATTTACTCATAAACGATACCTTGGTAGTTATCTTTAAATTTCTCTTGATTACTTTCATTTACTTTTTCAACCCAACTTTGATTATTTCTTTGCTGTGTATTATTTATTGGTACAAAAATAGTGTTATTATCTATTACCAGCTCATTGGGAATTCTCATTTCAAAAGGAGAAATTTTAGATACTCTTCTAGAAAATTCTACGTCATCACCAACAATAAAATATTCATCTCCTATATTTCTCATATTAATTACGGTTAAAAGTGCTATTGCAGTTGTGATATCATAGCCAAAGAAAAATTGTTGTTGCGAGCTAATCCAACCAGTATTATTTATTATTTGGTCATTTTCATCTGCAAATACATATCTCATGGCGCTATTTTTTGTTTCCGTGTAGCGTTTATATTTGCCATTATGTCTAGAGTAGGCTTTGCTAAACTTAGTGATTTTTCTTCAAGAACACTGTTCATGCTAAGGGTATAAGCATCCTTAAAAAACATACACATTTTATTGGTTAGCTCGCTAGTAACCGGAAATTTAAAATATCTACGATCTAATAAATCTGCTTGATTATACCCACTTGGTTGTAATTACTAAATGAGCAAAAACAAAATCTTCATATCTAAATGACTTATCTATACTTTTTGTCATTGCTCCGTATATTTCATAAACTCCAGCTCTTTTTAAGGCAGATCTTGATAGTATTTTTCTTGCCTCAATAATTAAGCTAGGATTAACAGAACTATGTTTTAAAACTAAATTTAAATCTTTAACTCTTTGTATTACACCTTCTTCTGCAGTATTTAAGTCGCGATTAAAAGTACATACACCTTGATAGGGGTTAAAGATCATCAAAGCTAAATATTGTAAATTTCTACTAGATATTTCTACTATTTTAAATTTACCATTTATTTTTTTATCACCTCTAAGAAGAAATTCGCTATGTTTTTCATATGCAGATCTTTCATATTCTGACATTGTTACTAGAGCCCTAATATTAGATTGGTAGGATGATTCTAGTGATTTTGATAATATTCTTGATATTAGTTTAAAAGGTTTACTAATGTTTTTTACCTAAACTTTATTTAAATAAAGTTTAGGTAAAATTATTATGACTTAATCTAAAAAATAAACTAAAATTTACATTTAAGTGGATTAATTTCTAAATTTGTCGAGCAATATCAGCAAAAATTTTGGCTGGAATGGTGCCACCTGAGATATTATTAGTTGGGGAGTTATCATCATTTCCAATCCAAACACCAATAACATGATCATCATTAAAACCAATAAACCAAGCATCTTGGAAGTTTTGAGTTGTGCCAGTTTTGCCATAAATATTTTGTGCTACATTAGCATTTTTTCCGGTTCCGTTAACCACTACACTTCGTAAAATTTCTTTTAATTCATAGATCTTTTCTTCATCAATTACCTGCCCAATTCCTGAAGATTGTCTTTCATATAAAATTTCATCATTACTATTTATTTTAGTAATTTGATAAGGGATAACACCTTGCCCATTATTGGCAATGACACTAAAAGCACTAACTAATTCCAACAAGCTAACTTGCATTGTGCCTAGCGATGTTGTTGGGTCATGCTTGTCAATATCAGCAAAAACTCCCATTTTGCGAGAGTTTTTAATTAAACTATCTTTATCAATATTTTGAAATAATTGTACAGCCACAGAGTTCAAGGACTTAGCAAAGGCTTCTTTTATTGTTACTTCACCGTAATATTTTTTATTGTAATTTTCTGGCTGCCAGTTGCCAATATTAATAATTTTATCTTCAACAATATCTTCAATTGAAATGCCTTCTAATATGGCTTGTAAATAAATAAAAGTTTTAAATATTGAGCCAGGTTGTCTTTTAGAATAAATAGCTCTATTGAACTGGCTTTGTTGGTAATTTTTTCCTCCAATCATGGCCTTGATAGCCCCGTCTTTTCTCATTACTATTGTAGAAATTTGACTTTTTCCTAATTTGGTACGGTAGTTTTTGGCATATTTATCAATGACATCTTCTGTAATATTTTGAATTTTTTGATCCAGAGTTGTTTGAACTTTAAAGAATTTAGATTTTTTCTGATTATTTGATAAATAATAGTCAAAATTTTCAGTTACATAATCAGCAAAATAAAGCCTTTGCAATTTATCGGTTTTATAATTTATTTCTTCGCCAAAAATACCTAAATCTTTTTCACTTAAATATCCAGCATTAACCATATTAACCAAAACCTGATTAGCCCTTCCTTCTGCCAAATCTTTATTGCGAGTAGGGGATAGTTTTGAAGGGGCTTTTAATAAGCCAGCAAGCATTGCTGCTTGATTTAGGTCGATATTGGAAATTTTTTTATTAAAATAATATTTACTGGCACTAGAAATTCCATAATTTCCAGCACCAAAATAAGCTCTATTTAAATAAAGAGTAAGAATTTGTTCTTTGCCAAATATTTTTTCAAGTTTAATAGCTAATAATAATTCTTGGATTTTTCTTTTTAAGGTTCTGCTTGAATCAAAATAAAGCAATTTTACTAATTGCTGAGTTATTGTACTTCCTCCTTGCACTACTCTACCAGCTTTTAAGTTAGTATAAAAAGCCCTTATAATGCCAAAAATATCAAAGCCTATATGTTTAAAGAATTTTCTATCTTCAGTAGCAATAACTGCATCAACCAAATATTGAGGAATTTCACTGTAAGTTACTTGATTGTCATAAACATCACCAAGAGTAGTTATTTTATGATTATTAGAATATTGAACTTCAATTATTTTTTTGTCATTTGCAACTTCTATCTCATTTATCGATGGCAAATCATGATAATAATAAGCAAATACAATAACTCCTGCCACAAAAGCAAATGGAGTTAGGATGGCTAGATATTTAAAAATGAATTTTAATAATTTAGACATTGATCTAAAATAAATTAATAAGTAACTTGTTGATAAGTCCTAAAGACTTAGATTACCATATTTACATATTTTTTTTAATTTGCAGTAAAAATTAATGTTCAAGAAGATTCCTTGGGTAAATCCCTTAAAGTTAGCCAAAGCTATATCTCTAGATGCATCTTACAAAGATAATTGGGCTTTTCTTTACAGTGGTCTTCATAAAAATATTAAGCAGTCTAAATCTTATTTAGCTCTTTATCCCAAACAAGAGTTAGCTGTAAATAATTTTGACGATCTAGAATTATCATTAAGATCATCAAAAGGAATGTGGCTTGGCTATTTAGGGTATGGTTTAAAAAATAAGTTAGAAGATCTACGTCATGATGAGGAATTTAAAATAAATTTGCCAGATTTATGGTTTGTTAATTTTAATTTGGTCTTAGAATTTAATCATGACAAGAAGCGTATCAAATGTTTTTGTGCAGATAAATCATATTTAAAAAAATTACCAAATATTATCAATAGTCCTGTTGATGAAGATATTGAGGTTAGAAATCTAAATTCAAATTTTAGCAAAGAAGAATATTTAGAAAAAGTGCAAGATATTAAAGATAGAATCATTAATGGTGATTTATATCAAGCTAATTTAACTAGAAAATTTTATGGTAAAATAGAAGTCAAAAATAAATTTGATCTCTTTTTAAAATTAAATAAAGTTAGCCCTAGTAATTACAGTACTTTTTTTAAGTTAAATGAAAATTACATTATTTCATCTAGCCCAGAATTATTTCTTAAAATCAATAAAAGAGGCAAGATTAAATCTTCACCAATTAAAGGTACTGCACCACGTTTTAGGGATAAAAAACAAGATGTTAAGAGTAAGAATTTTTTGCGCAATTGCGACAAGGAGAAGGCAGAAAATCTTATGATTGTTGATCTAGTTAGAAACGATTTAAGTAGAAGTTGCAAGGTTAACTCAGTTCAAGTTAAAAACCTCTTTAAAGTTGATAGCTACAAAACATTACATCATATGTCTTCAGATGTTTTTGGAACTAGGAGTAAAAAAATAAACAACATAGATGTTATTAAAAATTGTTTTCCACCAGCTTCTATGACTGGTGCTCCAAAAATTAAAGCCATGGAAGTTTGTAGTGATTTAGAAAAAGTCAAAAGAGGAGTTTACAGTGGTGCAGTTGGATTAATCACTAAAAATGAATGCAAATTATCAGTCGTAATTCGTACATTAATGATACAAGATAATAATTTTGAATTTCAAGTTGGAGGAGCAATAACTCATGGTTCTAATCCAGAGCTAGAATGGAAAGAAACAATTAATAAAGCTAAAGGAATTGCTAAGACAATCGGAATAAATTTAGAAAAATTAAAAAAAATTTAATTTTTTTTAGACCAAATGCTTTAAGATAGTTTATTTTTAAGGCTAAAAGGTATAACAGTGTAGATCTTGACATTTACATCTAGAATTTATAACATCTTTCGTTCCTATTTATCTTACAAATAAGGTTAATTAGAAGTTAATAGATAGCGCGGGAGTAAGCTTTAATGCTATTAGTTTCACATTTTATACTAACAAATTTTAATTAATTTATGAAACATCTAAAAAAATTATGGGTTCAAGTCATTATCGGTTTAGTTTTGGGTATTGCCACCGGTATTATCTTTGAAGAAAGGGCAGAAGATCTGAAAATTCTTGGAAAAATATTCATAAAATTAATTAAAATGGTAATTGTACCATTGATATTTTTTGCTTTACTATCTGGTATTACTTCAATTGCTGAGGGGCAAGATTTCAAGTCTCTTGGAATTAAAGGCTTTGTTAGCTACATGTTTACAGCAATGTTTGCTGTAGTTATTGGCCTTACAACTGGTGTTATTTTTAAACCAGGTGAGGGTGTTGATCTTTCAAATATTGGTTCAGATATAACGCCAACAGCAACAACGCCTCCAACTGCAACTGAATTTTTATTAAATTTAATCCCATCAAATCCTATTGATGCAATGGCTAGTGGCAACTTTTTACAGTTGATTGTATTTACAATTTTTGTTGGTGTATCAATAAATTTGATCAGTAGTGACGTTGTAAGACCAGCAAAGCAGCTTATTGATTCATCTGCTCAAATTATGTTCAAAATAATTGGTGGAATTGTTAAATTGGCACCTTTTGGTGTATTTGGCTTCATCGCTTCTGTTGTTGGAACTCAAGGTTTAGAAATTCTAGAATCTTTGGGTTGGTTAATTATTGCAGTAGTTGCAGCATGTATATTCCAATATATTGTCTTTGGTTTAATGTTATTCTTTATTGGAAGAATAAATCCAATGCCATTTTATAAAAAGATGATATTTACTCAATCTTTGGCATTTGCTACGAGTAGTAGTAAAGCTACTTTATCAACAGCAATGGATCAGTTGCAAAATAGACTTGGTGTTTCTAAAACTAGTACCAATTTCTTATTACCACTAGGTGCTTGTATTAATATGGACGGTACCGCAATTTATCTTGGTATTGTTGCTGTATTCTTTGCTCAAGCTTTTGGAGTAACTTTAGAAACTCATGATTATTTCATGTTGGTTCTTACTTGTACTCTTGGTTCAATTGGTGCTGCTGGTATTCCAAGTGGTGCAATTATCTTTATGGGCATGGTTCTTACTTCTGTTGGGCTGCCTCTTGAAGGTATTGGTATAATACTTGGTGTTGATAGAATTCTCGATATGTTGAGAACTACTATCAATATTACTGGTGATTCTACCATTACTTTGATGGTTGATAGTACAGAGGGTACACTAGACGAAAAGCAATATTACGCAAAAGACGTTTAGTTTAAAAAAAATATAGAATTAAAAAATTAAAGGGCTTAGATTTATTAGACTTCTTGCATAAGCTACAGACAGTTTTCTGTTCAGCTATGTAAGAAGTCTGTTGTAAATCTAAGCCTTTTTTTATGAAAAAATTATGTCACAATTAGTTAAGGTATCTGTTATTTTATTTTTTCTTTTTAGCAGTCAGGCTATTGCCAATGAAGCTATATTAGAAAAAAATAAAGCAGATTTAGAAAAGATTGAAAATTATTTACAAAATATAAAATACCTTAGCTCAACCTTTATTCAAGAATCTTATGATGGTTCAACAATTTTAGGTAAATTTTATCTTTCTCGTCCAGGAAAAATGAGAATTGAATATCATCAACCATCAAATATTTTGGTTGTAGTAAATGGTGGCGTTTTATCTTATTTAGACATTGAGCTAGAGGAAACATCATATTTAAGAACTAACAGTACTCCAGCTTCCTTTTTAACTAGAAAAAACATTTCATTTGCAGCAAAAGACATAGAGGTTACATCTTTTACTAAGAAGGATAATATGTTGGAGGTTTCACTAGTTAAAAAGAATAAAAAGGAAGCCGGTGAGTTTACTTTAGTTTTTGAAGATAATCCAATAAAATTTTTAAAGATGGAAGTTAAAGATGATCTAGAACAAATAACTACAATAACTTTAAAAGATCATAATTTTGAAGATAAGATAGATAGTAAGCTATTTGTTGTTAAAAATAATCAATTGCCCTAAATTATGGCGTTAAAAATTAATCAAGGCAGGAGTAGAGGAAGAAAGAAAGCTCCAATAAGCGACATAAACATTACTCCTTTTGTTGATGTATTGTTGGTGTTACTTATTATTTTTATGGTAGCAGCACCAATGATGACAGGAAGTATTAATATTGATTTACCAAAAGGATCTTCAGGTGTAGTATCTCAGAAATCTCCACCAGTTGCAGTAACAATTAAAAAAGATGGGTCAATTTATTTACAAGAAAATGCAGTAAAGTTAAAAATTTTACCAAAATCAATATTAAAAATTACCAATAATGATATTGGCTCCAAAATTTTTGTTAGAGCTGATAAAGGAATTGACTATGGTAGAGTTATGGAAGTAGTGAAAATAATTAATTTAGCTGGCTACAGCAAGGTAGTATTGGTAACTGAGTTAGTTAATTAGTTAACCTAAAAATAATTAAGTAAGAATTTAATGATTCGTAATTTATTATATTCATTATCATTACATTTATTGCTTATTCTTATTGTTTATCTTAACTTTAATTTTCAAGAATTTGTTGAAACCCCTTCAAATCAACCAATTACAGTTAGTTTTGTTGCCTTAAAAGAAGAAAATTTTCCTAAAATAAATGATTCCAAAGAAGTCGCAAAAATAGAAAAGAAAGAGGTTGAGCCAAAGCCAAAAAAGATAGTAAAAAAGTCAGAAAAGAAGCAAAAGAAGGAGAAAATTAAGGAAAAGTCTAAGAAGAAAAAAGTTTCTAAGAAAAAGACATCATCCAAAAAGTCTAAAAAGAAAGCTAAAAAAGAAAGCAAAAAACATTTTGTAAAGGCTAAAGAAGAAAATAAAAATGTTGAAAAAATCCAAACTATTAATCTTTCAGCCAGGGAGAGAATAAACGTCAGGTTCCAAATTAAAAAATGTTATAAAAAAGCTATTCAAGAAAGTTCATCATCTAGCCCAATTCCAATTAAGGTAAATGTTAATCTAAAAACTAATGGTACTATTAGCATACCATCTTTAAAGATATTAAACAAGGAAGAGTTTAAAGGCTTTCCTGAAGATCTTAAAATTGCCCTAAAAAATGCCAAAAAGGCCTTAAAATTATGTTCTCCACTTAGAAATTTACCAAAAGATAAATATGAAATTTGGCAAGAAATAGAGCTAGTATTTGATGCTAATGAATAACTAACCTTATACTAAGATTCACCTATAATATAACACATGAACTTTGGCATTAAGAACATTTGCACTTATTTGGCACTTTTTTATAAAATTGATTCATCAAACTTTACGGTGTGATATCTTTGTATTTTAATATTATTACTCCAATAATTTTCTGTGAGGCCAGATTTTACTTTAAGTTGATCTAAGAAATCTTTTTTATTTGGTAAAGATTCCCAGACAGAAGGTAAGAATGTACCTTGCTTTTTACCATCAATTAAAATTAAACCATCAATATTAGGTTGAATTTTTTTCAATAAATCTTCTTCGCCATTAAATTTAAGAGGTTGTGGTGTAGTTAATATTGAAATTGATATTTCTAAATTTTCTAACTCTTCTTTAGTAAGCTTAGGAAATCTTGGGTCACAAAATGCTGCGCTGTAAGCATTAAAGGCCACATCTTGTAAAATATCTCTATGGGCTACTAAAGATCCAATACATCCTCTTAACTTGCCTTTAATTTCAAGTGTAACAAAAGTTGCAACTGGAGTTTCTTTGTCAAAATTTAACAGAGATTCTAAATATTCAGGTGTTTCATAATTATTATCAACACCATATTCAATTGTGCCACGAGCAATGTTTAATAATTCTTGCTTGTGAGCTTTAGATATAAAATCACCCAGATCCTTTTTATCACCACAATAAAATGAAGCATAACCCACAACCCTATCTTTATTTGCTTTTGCGTTATTAACTTTAATATCTCCAGAATTACAAAAATCTACCATTTTAACTTGTAATTTTTTCTTCCTAGCTACATTTAATAGACCTGATACTGGTAGTGAGCCACACATTTTTTGTGAATGTAGCTGTTCTAAATCTAAGCTTTCAACTTGGCTACAGGTTTCTCTGTCCATTTGGTAAGCTTCTTCATAGGTATGATAATGGCTTAAATCTGTACTAATAACAATTAAAGTATCATCATTTCCCCATAATTTTTCAATTACTTGTCCAACTTCATCAGGATTTGAATGGCCAACTACAATAGGTGTTAAAAGAAATTTATCGCCAAATATTTTTTGTAAAAAAGGTAAGTGAACTTCCAAGCTATGTTCTCTTACATGCGCCACGTCAGAAACAGAAATTTGAGGTAGTTTTTGAATTAATCTAATAGCTTCTTGATCAATTGTTACTTTGCCAATAGGTGTTTCAAAAAAATCACTTTGGGGAATCGCTAAGCCATCAAACGACACATGATGTGAAGGGCCAAGCAATACTATTTTTTTAATTTTATTTTTTAATGACCTTAGTGGTTCATATGCAGATGCAGCAACTTTTCCAGAGTAGATATATCCTGCATGAGGGGCAATAATAGCTTTTGGGTTGGAGTCTAAAGAAATGGCATTTTTAAGCAAAACATCAACCATTTGATCCAGCTGCTTTTTATCATTTGGATAAAATGTTCCTGCCACGGCTGCTTTTCTTATTCTGGACATATTATGTTATTAAATTTGTAATATACCATAAATTGTACTATAATTTACAGGTAATAGCAATGTAAATATATTAACATATGTCTGATGCAAAAATAACCAGTACATTTCCTACAAAATATTGGCACAAATTAAACGATGGCAGAGTGCAATGTGATGTTTGCCCCAGGGCTTGTAAATTGCATGAAGGGCAAAGAGGTTTATGTTTTGTTAGGGGTAGGGTAGATGATGAGGTAATTTTAGCTAGTTACGGTAGATCAACTTGCTATTGTATAGATCCAATTGAAAAGAAGCCTTTAAATCATTTTCTACCTGGAACCCCAATTCTTTCTTTTGGAACGGCAGGGTGCAATTTAACCTGTAAATTTTGTCAAAATTGGGATATTTCTAAATCTAGGGAAGTGGATATTTTATCTAAAACAGCAACACCCGAAATGATCGCTCAGGCAGCTTTAGATACAGGGTGCAATTCTGTGGCTTTTACTTACAATGACCCAGTAGTATTTATGGAATATGCTATTGATACAGCTAAAGCTTGTCATAAAGTTGGCATAAAGGCTGTAGCAGTTACAGCTGGTTACATATGTGAAGAGCCCAGAAAAGAATTCTTTAAATATATGGATGCTACCAATGTAGACCTTAAGGGTTTTACTGAAAGTTTCTATCAAAAATTATGCAGCGCATCCCTAAAGGATACTCTAGATACATTAATTTATCTTAAAAATGAAACTGATGTTTGGCTTGAAATAACCACTTTATTAATTCCTGGCGAGAATGACTCACCACAAGAAATAGAGGAAATGACAAAATGGATTGACCATAATTTAGGTGCTAATATTCCTTTGCATTTTTCAGCATTTCACCCTGATTACAAAATGATGGATAAAGAGCATACACCTCTAGATATTTTAACTAGGTCACGAGATATTGCTATTAAAAATGGCCTAAATTATGTTTACACCGGCAATGTTTTACATCCTCAAACTAGCGCAACTTACTGCACAAAATGCAAAAATAAAATAATTGGTCGAGATTATTACAAGGTTAGTGATTGGAATTTGGATGATAAATTTAAATGTAAAAATTGTCATACTCAATGCCATGGAGTTTTTGATTTAAAACCAGGAGATTGGGGAAATAAGAGAAGTTCTTATGAGTTTAGATAAATTTAATTTTAACCTAAAGCTTTTTTTAGGTTTAATGACTAGCAGATTTTAAAAAATCAATAGGACCACTACTACTGCCGCTAACAAATTGCTTAACATGTTCATTTTTACAATTATCAATATCTTTTGCTTTACCAAGCCATATAATTTCACCCTCATAAAGCATAGCAATTTTATCAGCAATTCTTCTAGCAGAATGCATGTCATGAGTAATAGTAACTGTTGTAGCCCCTAATTCTTTAGAGGTTTTAATTATTAAGTCATTAATAACATCAGCCATAATAGGATCTAAACCTGTCGTTGGTTCATCAAAAAATATTATTTCAGGATTAATAGCAACAGCACGTGCTAAGGCTGCTCTTTTTTGCATTCCTCCTGACAATTCACTAGGGTATAAATCAGCAGTATTTTTTGGTAGGCCAACCATTGCCAGCTTTTCTATGGCAATTTTTTTAGCTTTTTTACGGCCAATTTTTTCTCCTTGAATTAGCCTAAAAGCAACATTCTCCCAAATCTTTAATGAATCAAATAAAGCTCCACCTTGAAATAAAAAGCCAATTTTAGCCATTAATTGATTTTTTTGCTTTTCACTAATTTTAGATAATTTAATGTCATCAATTGTTATTTCTCCATGCTGTATGTCTAATAGTGTAGTCATGGTTTTAATACATACGGATTTTCCACTTCCAGATCCTCCTAATATTACCAAAGATTCTCCTTTCTTAACTTCAAAACTAACATTTTTTAAAACCTTTTTAGTGCCAAAGCTTCTTGCTAATTTTTCAACTTTAATTTTTGCTTTAGACATTACTGTACTTTGTTTAATTCTTCATCAATAACTTTTTTAAACTCATTAAAATTATGATATCCACCAATTACTCTACCATTCATAACAAATGTTGGAGTTGAGCTAATTTTTAGCTCTTTTGATGCCTGTAATCTATCTTGTAAAATTTCATCAGTTAATGCTTTATCATTAACGCAACTATCAAATTGTTTAGAGGTCATGCCATCTAATTTGGCTAAAGAACGTAATTTTTCAAAAGGATTACCAGTAAATGCCCAAGAATCTTGAGTTTTAAATAAAGCCTTTATGAGTTTGTAATATTTATTAGAATTATTATTATTATTTCGAGCATGACATAAAGATATCATAGAGGCAAGCATGGCGCTTTGATTTAACGGGAAATCACGATAAATAAACTTTGCTTTACCTTTTTTAATATATTCTTTGTCAATTTTATCAAATACATCATTATAAAAATTAGCACAATGCGGGCAGGAAAGAGATGCATATTCAATTATTGTTATAGGTGCATTTTCATCACCTAAAACAATGTCCTTTTTTGTCTGAAAGTTTAGTACAATGTTATCTTTAAGTACTATTTTTTGTGCTTGCTGTGCTAATTTTGCATTTTTATTCTTTTTTTGAACGTTAGAATAAATTCCAGCTCCAATAATTATTGTTACAATTAGTATTGTAGAAGCTACAATAAGATTTCTTTTATTTTTAAGAAGTTTAATTACAACATTATTTTGATTATTCTTCTTGTTATTTTTCTTCTTCATAGGTTAAATTTATTTTTAAATATTACTAACTTCACTAGTAAGATAAATAATGTTAGATTAAATTCAAGTTAAGTTACTAAAATTATGGCAAAATTACCAATTTCTGTATTTATTATTACCAAAAACGAAGAAGATCGTATTGCTTTAGCAATTAATTCAGTCAAAAGTTTTGCTGATGAGATTTTAGTAATTGACTCAGGCAGTGAAGATAAAACTATTGAAATTGCCAGAGATTTAGGAGCTAGAATTATTTTTAAACAATGGCAAGGTTACGGGCCACAAAAGGTTTTTGGTCAGTCTCAATGTAAAAATAACTGGATTTTAAATATTGATGCCGATGAAAGGTTGTCAGAAGAATTAGTAGATGAGATTACAGATATTTTCCTAGATAATTTACAAAATGAACATTTGGGTTACAAAATTAAAATTGTTAATCAATTTTTTAATGAAGATAAGCCAAAGAGATTTGCTTATTATTACAATCAATTCAGGCTTTATCATAGAGAATTTGCTGGTTTTAATAGTAGTTCTATTCATGATTCAGTAGAGTTGATAGATAAGAGCAATAAAGATCAGGTGACACAGTTAAAAAATATCATCGCACATCAGTCCTTTAGATCTTACAGGCACTGGATTGAAAAAATTAACCATTATTCAGGTATGCAAGCTTTAGATGCTCTTGGCTCAGGAAAGAATGTATCAGTTTTAAAACTTTTATTAACACCAATATTAGCTTTTTTAAAAGGTTATTTTATCCGTCGTTATTTTATCTACGGCTTTAACGGTATTATCTACAGCTATATTTTTGCCTTTGGCAGAACTATTAAAATGGCCAAAATTAGAGAGATATTTAAAAAAGATCAAAAACCGTCACCATAACATCTATCTGTCATCCTGAACTTAGAATAAGTTAGGGCTTCATCCCTTACTTATTCTTATGTGAAGTATCTCACTCAACATAACGTTAGTTAGAATTAGTTCCTTCATACTGGATGTTAGATTCTTCATAAAATAATTCTAAGTTAGCAATTTGACTAAGAGTTATTACCCCTTAGGATAACAATTTCAATAACTTTAAAAAATAACTTGTAACTAAAGCTAATTTATGGTAAAATGTGCCTTTGTTTTAATAATTTTTCTTAAAGAATAATGCCTAGTTTTGATATAGTTTGCCAAGTAGATTTACAAGAAATTGATAATGCTGTTAATGGCGTTTTACGAGAACTAACAAATCGTTATGACTTTAAAGGAGCTAAATTTTCCTTAGATATTGATAAAAAAGACAATAAAATCAATATCAGTGCTGACGATGATTATAAATTATCACAAATACAAGCTTCTTTAAAAGCTAATGTGGTTAAAAGAAAAATTGATGTTAAATCTTTAGAATTTAACAAAGAAGAGCCTGCTGCAAACAACTCCTTAAGACAAATAGTTAATATTAAACAGGGTATCGATCAAGAATCGGCAAAGAAAATTGTTAAAGATATCAAATCTAAAAAATACAAAGTTCAAGCTTCTATTAGAGGAGAAGAAGTTAGAGTTGAGGGTAAAAAACGAGACGAATTACAAACTATAATGAGTGATGTTAAGTCAGAAAGTGACCTACCTTTGCAATTTATTAATTTTAGGGATTAGAGATATGCCAAAGAAGTTAAATGATGATTTTAATTTAGAAGAATGCGCTTTAAAAAATGATTTTAAAGTTAGGGAATTTACCCCAGGAGATCAAGAATCTTTTGCAGCAACTTTTCTTAAATTTATGGGGCAAGTTGCATTAGCCCCCCTCAAAATGGCTGGGGTTGTTTATTCCATAGGAGCTGGTATTGGAACTATGGCTACACTTCATATTGCTAATGCTATATGTAAAGATATGATGGGGTTTTATGATGGAAAATCTCAAGCTAATAAATTTTTTAACGATGCTATTAGCAGCACAGGAAGTTTCTTTTTTGGCTATGCTAAGGATGGTGCAAAAAGTATTTTTTTTGCCCCATTAATAGCTGCCAAACCTGCTTATAAAGAATATTTTAGAGAGCCTAGATCTATTCTATTAGAAAACCCATCTCCAAGCCCACAAAGTCCATTATTTTCTACAGCTTATGGCTCATCTCTTGAAGCGAAAACTCCTTCTATTTAGACAACAATTTAACCGCCACCAATAAAAGAAACTACTTCTATTTTATCATTTTCTTTTATTTTGGTTTTAGGAAAATCAGCCGTTAAGACAATTTCTAGATTTTGCTCAATAGCAATCTTGCTAACATCTAAATCTAACTCCGAAATTAAATCACTAATAGATCCATCTATTTTTGTTAGATAATTTTCTCCATTTAAAGTAATTTTAATTTTTGACATAATAACTATTGGTACTTAGGATTAGTTAATAACATTATTTCCAATTTTAAATTTGTTGATAGTTAAGTCAAGATGCTACTTTACAAACGTTATCTTCTAAATCGAGTTACTGGCTATTTCTTTGCGGTTTCTACTATTTTAATTTCTTTAATTTGGTTTACTAGAGCTATTTCTTTTATCAAATATATCACTGAAAAGGGTATTGGTATCTCTTCATTTTTGTACCTATTTATACTAATTCTACCTTGGCTAGCTCTGCTTATTATCCCTATTTCTTTATTTATCGCCATTCTTACCAGCTATGGCAAAATGAGTGCCAGTAATGAGCTAACAATTTTAAAAAATTCTGGTCTAAATAGAGTCGATTTAGCAAGGCCAGCTATGTTAATTGCTGGGTCTTTATCTCTTTTTTGTTATATTATTTCGCTTTATCTAATGCCTTTAGCTAATAAAAATTTAAGAATGGCACGTAAAAATTTCCAGCATAATTATGCCAATATTATGATTAGTCCAGGAATTTTTGAAAGTTTAAATAATTTAACAATCTATGTTAATGATCGTGATGAGAATAATAAGTTATCTGGAATTTTGCTTTATGATAATTATAATAAAGATAGTTCAATAACCTTAACAGCTCAAGATGGAGATTTAATGCAAGAAGATGGTTCAATTTTAATGCGCCTTAAGAATGGCACTTTGCAAAAGTACAATTTTGATGAGAGAAATTCCGAGATATTAAATTTTGATAGCTATGTGGTTAATTTAAGTCAAAATAAAGAAGATAATTACGGACATGTTTGGAAAGCTACTGAAAGATATATTCACGAATTATTGTATCCAGATAAGAGTAAAATTGTTCCTAAACAAATTGATCGCTTCAGAGTTGAAATTCATCAAAGGTTTACCTATCCATTATTTTCAATAATACTTGGATTAATTGCTTGCTCTTACATTTTAAAGGGAGAGTTTAACAGAAGAGGAAATGCAGGAAATAATATTAGCGCAACCATTGCTGCTTGCATTTTTATTGGTGTAACCATGGTTAGTTATGATCTAATGGAAAAATCTAGATGGTATACCATTTTGCTTTATGGTAATATTATTTTCTTTGCCATATTCTCCATTTATCTTTTAAAAAGTAATTTTAGAAAATGAACAAATTGCCTCTAATCATAAATTTTTATTTAATTAAAAGCTTTTTAAAGAAGTTTTTCTATGTGGTATTTTCAATTTCCATACTGATATTTGTCATTAACCTCTTTGATGTTATTAATAAGGCTAAGGATGCAGAGATGATTACCACTTTTCAAATAATAACTATGGCCTTACTGCAAGTTCCAGCATTTTTATTTGATATTTCAATATTTTTAATTATGTTTTCAGCCATGATAACTTTATCATCTTTATCTGCTAAAAGTGAACTTACTGTTATGAGATCAGCAGGCTTATCTTTATGGAAAATTCTATCACCAATAATGATAACATCCTTTGTAATTGGCATATTAATGGTTTTAATCTTTTTGCCTCTAACAATTATGGCTAATAAGCAATACACCTCCATGAGTCAAGAATTTATCAAGAAAGATAAAAAAGATAGCTTTGCTCCTAAAAATGGCATTTGGTTAAAGCAAGAAAACATGAATAATCTACAAGAAGAAATTAAAATTAGAGCTCGTAAAATTTACAAAAATAATCTAGAACTTAGAGAGGTCGCAGTTTGGTTTTTTAATAAAGATAATGTTTTTTACAAAAGAATTGATGCCAAAAAAATGTTATTAATTAATGATAAATGGCACCTAGAATCAGTTATTATTAATGATAAAGATAACATCAATAAAGAGGTGGAAACTTTAGAGATTGCCACTAATTTAGAACCACAATTTATTATTCAGAAAATTATTAATAATTTTGAAAATGTGAAATTATTTTCTCTTTTATCATTACCCAAGCTAATCAACAATCTTGAATCTTCCGGTTTTTCTTCACGTAAATTTAAGGTTTATTTTCACAGCCTTTTAAATCAACCAATATTATTTGTATGTATGGTTTTAATTGGCGCTTATTTTTCAATTAATCACATCAGAAATAGAAATAATATGATTTACACTATCTTTGGAATAATGTTTGGCCTAATTGCTTACATTGGCCTTAATATTATTAATGCTTTAGGGTCTTCGGGAATAATACCATCTTTTATGGCCACCTGGCTAGTAACATTCTTATTCTTAGCCATGTCCACTTTATTAATATTTAATAAGGAATCTATTGATTAAATTGATAGATTATCATGTAAAGGAATTTTAGAAATTTTAGCTAATTTTTGGCGATATTTTTCAACATTTTTTGGGTATTTTAAACCTTTCACAATGGATAGACATCTAAGATTAGTAAATAAATTAATGTAATCTAAAGCTATTTTATCTCCAGCATTAATTTCATTAGAATTTGCTAAAATGCTATCAAGATCTTCCAAATGTTTATTTGCAGTAGAGATTAATTTATCAGAATTTTCCATGTTATCCAAAAATGATCCAATAAATGATTCCTTCTTTTTAGTAAAATAGTTAATGGCACTATCAGTTTGGAACTCTTCTAAATTAGCTTTTGCCCATCTTGGCATGCATAATTCATAGAGGTAGTCATGGCAATTAAAATTCCAATTACTAATTTCTTCATTTGGCTTTACATGAACTAATCTTTCATTTCCATAATTAGAGTCTATATAATCAATAATATCTAGGCTTTCTGGCATAAAGCCACCATCCTCCTTTTCCAATATGGGTACCATCTTTTGGTTAATCATGGAAATAGGAGTTTCCTCATCATCATTGGCTAATATCACCAATTCAAAATCAACATTTTTCAAGCCAAATATCATTCTAGCCTTAATGCAATAAGGACAATGATCATAAACGAATAATTTCATTTTATCATTTATTAAAGTTTAAATTTACTTGTCATAAGGTTAATATGATGTTGCATTGTAGTGCTACTTATTATTATGTGAAGTACCTCACCCAACATAACATTAGCCAATATTAACCCCTCCACTCGTTACATGAGTTATTACCTTTCAGGATAATAGTAACTTTAATATTAATACCTCAATATCTCAGCAGGATTAGCCTTGCTAGCCTTAAGAGCTGGATAAATTGTAGCCAAAAATGATAAAATCAAAGACATTACTGTAATTATCACTACATCCGAAACAAAGATTTTTGATGGCAATCTAGATAAGAAGTAAATTGTTGGATTAAACAAGGTGGTGCCAGAAATATTTTCAAGCCATAACTTAATGTTGTCAATATTAGCAGAAAATACAACACCAATTACTAGTCCAAATAAAGTTCCAAGAAAGCCAATAGTTGACCCACAAATTAGAAATATCTTCAAAATATTACTTTTATACATGCCCATAGTTCTTAAGCAGGCAACATTTCTCTTTTTGTCATTTACCAGCATAATAAGGCTAGAAATTATGTTAAAAGCAGCAACTAAAATAATTAAAGTTAAAATTAAAAACATTACTGTTCTTTCAACTTTTAAAGCATCAATAAATGAAGAGTTTGACTGCTGCCAGTCAACTAAATAGCTGTAAGGATATTGATCAATTAAAACATTATTAAGATCTCTTTTTAGGCTTACCATATTATTGGCATCATATGAAAATATTTCAATACCAGTAGCTTCTCCCTTGAATCTAAAGTGAATTTGAGCTGCTTTTAAAGGCATAAATATTGTTGTAGCGTCATACTCATACATACCGCTCTCAAAAATACCAGCAATATTGTATGTTTTAACTCTTGGAATAGCACCAATAATAGTGTTATTTGACTCTGGTGAAACCAATTTAACATTGTCTCCAACCATTATATTTAAATTAGAAGCCAATGTTGCACCAATTAAAATAGCATTTTTATCATTAAAGTTATTAATATTTCCATAAGTAATATTCTTGGCAATTAACTTTTTATTTTTTAAATCTTCTAAATTTATTCCTTTCACTAACCCACCATTAGCTTTATTATTTGCCGATACCATCACCTGGCTTTCAACCAATGGATTAATATGCTTAATTTGAGGATTATCTTTAAGGTTAGATATTATTTCTTCATAATTTTTGATAGAAGCATCACGAGAATAAATAGTAAGATGCGAGTTAATTCCAAGAATTCTATTAACCAGCTCATAACGAAAGCCATTCATCACCGACATCACAATAATTAAAGTAGCAACTCCAATCATAATGCCCACAAAAGAGAATACGGCAATCACTGAAATAAAGCCTTCTTGTCTTTTAGATTTTAAGTAACGCATGGCAATTAAAAACTCTAATTTACTAAATATCACTAGCTAACTCCTTTAGAGGTTGAATATTCAAAATGGAAAACTTCATCTGGATGAACAATAGGGCGAATGGCATAACAAGCAGTAGAGGCTTCACCAAAACCATTTAAAATTAGTTTTAATTTATTTTTGTAGGTTGCAATGTCTCCAATAGCAAAAATGCCTGGAGTTGAAGTTTGCATGGTAGACACGTCAACATTAATATGATGTTTTTCTAAATCCAAACCCCAATTAGAAATTGGTCCAAGCTCCATAGACAAACCATAGAATGGCAATAGTACGTCAGCTTTAATTTCTTTAATATTATTATCAAAATCTTTAATAACAACTTGCTCTAAATTACCATTTTGTCCTTTTAAATCTTCCAGCTGATAAGGAATAGCTAATTCAATTTTACCGGCATCTGCTAATTTTTTTAATTTATCTGCACTATCCGGAGCACATCTAAATTTTGGCCTTCTGTGAATAACGGTTACTTTTTTAGCAACTTCTTGTAAAGAAATAGCCCAATCAACAGCACTATCTCCGCCTCCGGCAATAACAACATTTTTATTGGCAAAATCTTTTATTGATTTCACTAAATAAAATACTGACTTGCCTTCAAATTCTTCAATATTGGCAATTGGTGGTCTATTAGGGCCAAAAGCACCGCATCCAGCAGCAATAATAATAGCTTTAGCCTGAATTTTAGTGTTTTTAGAGGTGATAATTTCAAAAGACTTATCATCTAATTGCTTCAATTGATCAACTCGTTGATTTAAGTGATAAGTTGGGTTAAAAGGCTTGGCTTGTGCTTCTAAATTTTTAATTAAATCTTCAGCTAAAATATGAGGATGTGCTGGAATATCATAAATTGGTTTTTCTGGATAAAGAGCACGACATTGTCCGCCAGCAAAATCTAAAGCGTCAACAACATGACAATTCATTTTAAGCATGCCAGCTTCAAAAATAGCAAATAATCCAATTGGACCAGCTCCAATTATTATTACATCAGTTTTGTGAGTTTGACCGGTCATTATCTTTAAAATCTTCTAAATTAATATTGGCGCAAATGGGTGCAAATAAGTCATCATGGGTGGCAATTAGTACAATGCCTTCCTCCTTTATTCTGGTGCTAACTAAATTAAAAAGCAATTCTTTTCCATCCTTATCCAGATTTATTGTTGGCTCGTCTAAAAGCCAAATTGTTGTGGGGCAGCATAGTAATTTAGCCAACATTACTCTTTTTTGCCAGCCAGCGGATAGTTTTTTAAGTTTTGTATGAACAAGGTCATCTAATTTAAAATATCTAATTGCTGAAGGTACAAGCATTTCGCTATTAGATAATTTAGCATAAAATAATAAATTATCTAAAATACTTAGATTTTTTTTTAGAAAATTACTATGCCCCAAATAAGAAACATCCGCATAAAAATCATCTCTAATATTATTAATATCTTCATTATTCCATAATATCTCACCAGTATTTTGCTTATTATCCAACTCTAATAATCCGGCAATAATTTTTAATAACGTGGTTTTACCTGAGCCATTTTTACCTTTAATTGTAATACAAGAATTTAACCCAGCACTAAATCCTAGATTGGAAATAATTTTTTGCTGATTTTTACTGTAATTAATTTTGTTAAGTGTTAGCATTGTGTTATCTAAGTGTATTGTAAGTATGTCATCCTTCAAGGGTAGTACTTCTTGGAAGTATTTGACAAAGGATTTCACGCAAAAGTAACTGATGTTATTATTAACTAACTTTCCTTTTCGTGAGATCCTTCACAAAGAGTAACTAAGGATTAAAATCCTAAGTTACTCTAAGTTTAGGATGACAGTAAAAAAAGAATGACATTAAAAATAAAACACTAACTTTAATAATGAAAAAAATAAACAAATTTTTTGAACATGGAGATAAGAATCCAGAATATCTAGTTATTTTACTACATGGCTATGGTTCCAATGGTGAGGATTTAATTGCTTTAGCGCCAGAATTATCAGAAACCATCAATAAACCTTACTTTATTTCGCCAAATGCTCCTATGGAACTCTTGCCACACTTGCCTGCTTATCAATGGTTTGAGTTAGAAAATAGAGATCCCCAAATTATGTACCCACAAATAATACAAGCTAATAATCTTTTGGATGAGTTTATTGCTAATCAATTAAAGAGATTTAACTTAACTCATGATAAATTAATTATTATTGGCTTTTCGCAAGGTGCCATGATGTCTTTGTATAATTCAACAAGATCCAAGAAAAAAGCTGCAGGAGTTGTGGCGCTTTCAGGTAGGTTTATTTCTCCTGAAGATTTGGGTGAGAAAGTTAATTCTAAACCACAAACATGTTTAATTCATGGTCAAGATGATGAGGTGGTTCCAATTGAAAATTTCTTTAAAGCTACTCAAGACCTAGGTAATTTGGGTTTTAATTTTGAATTTCATGAAATTGAAGATTTAGGTCATTCAATTAATATTTCAGTCTTGAAAAAGATTAAAGAATTTTTAAAGAAGATAACTAGTTAATAATGGAAAAAATAGAAGTTTTAGCTTGCTTAGAAGATGCAGGAAAAAGATTGGATAAATTTTTATTAGAAAAATTAACCGAGTCAAAACCAGAAATTTCCAGAAGCAGAGTCAAAATATTAGTAGATGAAGGCAATGTTGTTGGCAGTGATGATATAATTATCAAAAATTGTTCGTCAAAAATAAAAGGTAATGAAAAATTTGTCATTAATATACCAGACTTAAAAGAAAGCACAATTGAGCCTCAAGATATCGATTTTGAAATTATCTTTGAAGATTCTGACATGCTAGTAATTAATAAGCCAGCTGGCCTTATTACTCACCCTGGTAATGGCAGGCACGATAAAACATTAGTTAATGCCTTATTATTCAAAGTAGGTAACAGCCTATCTGGTATTAATGGTGTAATGCGCCCAGGAATTGTCCATCGCTTAGACAAAGATACAAGTGGTTTAATGGTGGTTGCTAAAAATGATTTAGCTCACAAAAATTTAGCTACTCAAATTGAAGATAGAAGCTTAAAAAGACATTATCTGGCTTTATGTTACGGAGTGCCAAAGCCATTATCAGGTAAAATTAATAAAAATATTGATCGTAGCCATAAAAATCGCTTAAAAATGATTACAGTAAAAAACTCAGGGAAGAGGGCAATTACTAATTACGAAGTTAAGGAAGTGTATTATAATACAGCCCTTAGTCTAGTCGAATGCAAATTAGACACTGGAAGAACTCACCAAATAAGAGTTCATTTAGATAGTATTGGTTATCCCCTAGTTGGAGACCAACTTTACAAAAGTAAAAGAAGATATTTAGGCGAGTTAGATAATGAGCTGCAAAAATTAATTAATAACTTTCCAAGGCAGTTCTTACATTCTTATAAAATTGCTTTTTTGCATCCAGTTTCCAAAAAAGAAATGAAATTTGAAATTCCTTTAGCAGATGATTTAAAAGAGGTTTATGTCATATTAAGTCATACATAATTTTAAAACTAGAGTGAAATAAAACTTGTATGTTTAGATTAATATTTAATTAATTAAAACATGTTATGTCAAGGAAAAGAAGTGAAGATTTATTAAAACAGTTAAGAGATTTTCTAAGTAGCAATATTAATTTAATGTCTAAATTAAATTATGAAAGTGGCAACCTAGATGCTAATGGATATTCTGTGCGTTACGATAATAATAACATAATAATATATGACAAAGACTCTGATATTGTAATAAAATATTCTGTTATAGGAGATGAAAACTATAAAAGAGGGTTACTTTGCTGGGTAAAAAAATTGTCAAATAGTGATGAAAGAGCAATAGAAAAAATTCTTATTAATATGACTCAGCTATTAGAAAATAATCCTGAACAAAAAAATCAAGAACAAGAAAATAAGGCAAAGAAAAATAAAGAAAGAAAAAGACCAGTAAGCGCAACAGTTAGTCAAAGAGTTTTTAGTGGTAGATTAGGAAGGATCAGAGAATCATCCCCTTTAAACTCCAATAATCAAAATACGTCTAAATCTTCCAAAGTAGAATCTATTCCTAGATTTAAATTTAAATCACGAGGCAAAGTTTTGGCGGGTAATATGGGAAATTTAAGAAAAAAGGGAACTCCAAGACCTCAAGGTGATGAAAAATCAGGATTAGTAGCAGGAAATGTTGGTAAAATTAGACAAAAAAAACAAAAAAATACTCTCAAATCACGAAGCAAAGTTTTGGCGGGTAATATGGGAAGTTTAAGAAAAAAGGGAACTCCAAGACCTCAAGGTGATGAAAAATCAGGATTAGTAGCAGAAAATGTTGGTAAAATTAGACAAAAAAAACAAAAAAATATTCGACCTACATCAACATTAATTTCAGGAAGCATAGGTAACACTGTAAAAGTAACGCAACCAAAGCAACAAGATCAATTTAGCCTAGACAAACCATCTCATCTAAGAAGGGTGAAATTAAATGTTGCACAAAAAAGAGCATTGGAAGAAGCAAAGAAAAAGGCAATAGCAGAAGCAGAAGCAGCAGAGCTTGAAAATAAACTTAATAAGTTTAAGAAAAAAAAGGCTAGAACCAGAAGAAGTGGTACAGAATGGGTTGGTGATAGTTTAGCATCAATGCCAGCAAGAATATCAAGTCCAGTGGTTAGGAACAATGTTCAGCAAGAAGCCGCACCAGAAAGGTTATTTTACAAAAGACCATCAGTACTGCTACCAGGATCAAAATTAGAATATTCTTTAAAATCATTGTCATTAGGAATGCCAGCTACAAAACCATCAAATCCTAGAGGAAGGAAATATTTTAAATCGCGTGATGCAAATACAGGTCGTGACAATGATTTTTGATAATTTATTTATCATCCCCTTATTATTCAACTTGTACAAAAAGTGAACTAAAAGTTATTTATTAGGTCTAGTAACTAGACCTAATATTTTAAGAAATTGTTTCAATTAGAATATCAGTAAAATTTTGCAAATTTTTTAGATTTTGTTGAGAGTTGGCTTTATTATTTTTATTATTAAAAATAATTTTTGCAATTTGTATATTATCAACTTTTAAAGCCTTAATGCAAGTTAGAGTGTGAC
>JAYORG010000018.1:0-953 GCA_038123275.1 Rickettsiales bacterium
TTATCGATATTTAAGCAAATTTAGATTAGGAATTTAGCTGTATTTGAACATACAATCTATAATGTTTAGATGTTATGATAATAATAGTAACCCCTTGTCAAATGTTGAATTAAAAGCACGAGATATTCCTGAGAATCATGTCGCTAACTATCTAGTAACAGCTCTGTTTGATGGAAGCTTTGTCATTACTTCTTATGATTCAAGTTCTTATGCTTTAGATCGTAATGATTTCGAAGAATCTGAAATAATTATTCAAAAATATAATCCTCATCTCCAAAACCAAGAGAATAATACTCAAAATAATATTAAACTTACTAAAAGTGGTACTGCTTCTATTTTGTCTTGGACCTATGCAACCGTTCCTAGAAAAGAGGGTGGATTCCTTACTTTGTGGACAGAAGATAATAAAATATTTTTTCAAGATTTTGATAATAATTGTCAGCCACTAGGAGAGGCTACTTATCAAGAAAATAGTATTCCAAGTGAAGAAGGTTACATTACCGAACATATTTCTATTTCAGCAATATTACTTGGAAATGGCAATGTAGCTGTTGCAAGTCGATCATTGTTCAGACCATATTCGGGAGGTAGTTTTTTTGATGAAGATTACTACAAAGTCATGGAGATATATAATAAGGATTATGAAAGAATAAGTGAAGAGAGAATTAGTGGTTTATGGAATGATTATTTATCAATTAACTCACTATCTGATGATGTCTTTATTCTTTTTGTTTTAAACTATGATAATATTATAGGAAGAATCTATGATAAAAATGGTATAGTACAAGGTACGCCATTTCAAATCAGTGTAAGTGGTTTAAGTGCATTAAAAACTTCAATCTCTTCATCTCCTGGAGGATTTGTTGTTGCTTGGGCTGCTGCTCATGAAATTTTTAGCGAGAAATATGATGATATTGTAAATGATATTGTAAAGTTGATATCAGAAAGTCCTT
>JAYORG010000018.1:1053-26984 GCA_038123275.1 Rickettsiales bacterium
CACCATCACCATCTAGTGAGGCTTCATTATCAAGCACCGCTTCACCATCACCATCTAGTGAGGCTTCATTATCAAGCACCGCTTCACCATCACCATCATCTAGTGAGGCTTCATTATCAAGCACCGCTTCACCATCACCATCTAGCAAAATGGACTCTACTAAGTCAGATTCGCATATATCTGATACAATTGCAGGAGCTTTAGGTTCTGGTGCAGTTTTAGGATTTATAATTACATCTTTTATGTGTTATTACCACAATAAGAGAAGGCAGGAAAAAACAGCACCTTTGGGAAATAACCATAATTCTAGCCATGGAACGAGAGATGAAAAGAAAGAGTCCAAAGCTTTTTGTGGTGATATGGAATTAGGAACTATTCAAAATCAAAGGGAGGAATCTAATCCTTCTTCTCATCACAATCAAACAAGCGTTAAGAGTGACGAAACAGATAATTCTAGTTATAGTGTGAGTGATAAAGAGGAAGAGATCAAACCTTTGCGTAACAAGAAAGAACAAGAAACTGTTCCAAATCAAAGAGAGAAGACTGAGCATTTACCTGATGATGATTCAATAAATTATAGAATAGCTAGAAATTTACCGCTTGGCCATTTTTTTGAAGAAAAAGATATGAAATCCAACGATTCTACTGAAGATGAACTATTAATTGAAATGGGTAAAGATTTACCGCTTGGCTATGTTATGGAGGAAGGTAATAATTCTGAAATCAATGGAGAAAGCCTATCACCTACGCCTAGTCCTACTGCTAATTCTTCTAGAAGAATTAATGACAGCCCATCAAATAGCAAAGGGAAATATTAAGATTGTATTAATCAAAAATTTTATCTTGGCAGTAGGGTAGTCCATCTTGAAATACTGCTCTAACCCAATATTTCTCTTGCTTCGTAGTAGGTAGTAATACCAATATTCATGATCTCTCCCATTTGATTTATTGTAATATGAAGCTTAAAACCAAAGAACCATCCTACAGATGTTTTTCCTCTTTGAGCAACTCCTTTAAATGTTTTATGTTTATAGATTCTTTGAATTCTACATACTTCAAAATATGTAGAATTAATGTAATAAAGACCCGTTTTTTGTGATTTTTAACAAATATGAAGAAGAAAACTTAAAGGTGGAATAAAAGCCTTCTTCTGTATTGCTGTAAATCTATCGTAACAAGGCAGATTTAGAATAAAAATCATACAAATTCTTAAGTGCAAAATCAAGATAAAAATACTTAAAACATTTATAATTTATAGCTACTGGAATTATACAAAATCAATATTGTCATTATCTCATCATAACTCAGACTATTCTTATAACTCTTGCGTATCTTCTTTTTTGCCTTCTTTGAATTATGATCCTCGATTAATCTCTTCTCCCAATTAGGAATAAATCTTTTGCAAAATTCATCTATTTGACAATATAATTTTACTAGTTCAATATTATTAATGATTATGAGCATTTATAAATTTATGAGAAAAAACGTCAGAATTTTAACTAATAAACGCTTATGATTACCCTTGCAAGTAAATAATCACAAGGAATTTCAGATTTTTATATATCCATAGTTGGGGTTAGTTTATAATATTCTTGAACAATAAGAATTGGATTGCTACTTTTGTTCCTTGTTTAAAATTAATAATTATATAGCTTAGTAATGGAAAAATGGCGTAATCTTACCAATAATATCTTTTTTAAAATTTTCCTAAGTTTTGTTGGTATATCTTTTATAACTTTTGGAATAGGAGACTTTATCTTAGGCATGTCCAATTCTTGGATAGCTAAGGTTGATGGTAAAAAAATTGCTTATAGTGAATATATAAGAGAATTACAAAATAATAGGGAGAGAATTTATCGTGCCAATCCCAGTGAACAGGTTTTAAGCTATTTAAATTCTAGTCAATTTAAAACGGATACGGTTAATAATCTTGTGACAGCAAGATTAATAAGTGAAATGCAGGAATATTTTGGTATTTATCCTGATAAAGATTTGGTTTTACAAGATATTGCAGCTCATCCACAGTTTAAAAATAGCCAAGGTAATTTTAATCGTGTGGCTTTTATTAATTATTTAAAAATAAATGGTTTAAATGAAGATAAATTTATTGAAGATGTTTCTAGAGAGCTAGTAAGTCAAATTGTTACTAGCTCCTTAATTTATGATCCAATAAAAAATGAAAAATTGGCTAAAGAAGTTTATTCTTATAGAGAAGAAAAAAGAAGGGCTGATGTAATTTCTATTTCTATGGATAATGTTGCTAGACCTAAAAACCCCAAAAGAGAAGAGTTGGTTGAGTTTTTTGAAAAAAATCAGGAAAAGTTTGTTTTACCAGAGTTTAGAGAATTGATATATATTGAGTTTAGTGAAAAGGATATAATGCCTAAAATAAAAGTAAGCGATCTAGAAATAGTAGATTATTATCAAAATAGCTCAATTTATGTTCATCCATCTACAAAAGATTTTTATCATCTATTATTTGATGATGAAATTAGTGCTAGTAAATTTCTTAGCAATTTTAATGAAGAGTCTCAAAAAACAGGCAATAAAAAGCAAACCTTTATTGATTTAGCTTTAAAATTTCAAAATCGTCAAGAAGAAGACATATTACTTGATGGTTTAACAAATGAAGATTTATTGCCAGAGATTGTTAATGATGTTTTTGCTTTAAATGTCGGAGATAATAGCTCAGTTTTAAGTAGCCCTTTAGGTTTTCATGTTTTTTATTTTGAAAAGGAAAATCCAGAATATAGAGAGAAATTAACAGCAAAAATTAAAAGTGAAATCAAAGAGAATTTATTATCAGAAAGAAGAGATGAAATATTGGTTAGTAAGATAGAAGAAATTGACGATAAAATTTTAAATACAAATTCTTTAAAAAAAGTGGCTAAGGAATTTAACTTACCATTAAAGAATTTAGGCAAGTTTGATAATAATGGACTTAATGTTAATAAAAGAGATGTTGCTGGTAAAGTTAATTTAGATGGTTTTGTAAGAAATAGCTTTACTTTGCCTAAACAAGAGACTTCAGAATTATTTTATTCTAAAACTAATGATAAATATTATGCTTTATTTATTACAAAAATTGAAGAATCTAGAAATCAAGATTTGGGTGAAGTTTTAGGACAGGTAACAAAATTACTGATAGAAAAGAAGAGAAAAGAAAAGTTAGTTAAGTTAGCAAATAATATTTACAATCAAATTCAAAATAAGCAATCTAGTATTGCTCATATTTTGCAAAAGAATAATTTAAAAGTTAAAAGGAATAAAACTTTTCAAAGATTTTATGAGGTTCAAGTTGGTGATAAAACTGTAGATTATACCAATGATTTTTTGAAAGATTTATTTAGTTCTGGTGTAGGAAAGGTAACAAATCCTCATGCAGTATCGGATAAAGAAATTCATATTGGAATTGTAAAGAAGATTATTTCTCCAAAAATTAATAAAAAGAAAATAAATGATTTAAAGCAAAAATTAGCAAGTGAATTTAAAAATAATGTTTTAAATGGATATGACAATTATATACAAAGTAAATTTCCAATCCAGATAAATAATAAATTGCTTAACAGTGAAGATAATTTGTAATTATTATGGTGAAAAATATTAAAGGATTATTAAAAAAGCAGTCAGCCGTCATAACTCATGAAATTCCTTGTGACTTAACAACTCCAGTTCAAACTTTATTAAAAATAAAAGAGCATTTTCCTGACTATCATTTTTTGTATGAATCAGTTGAAAAGGGCTTAAATAAGAGTCGTTATTCAGTAATTGGTTTAATGCCAGATTTAATATTTAAATCTAGTGATAATGAAGCTTTTATCAATCGTGATGCTGGAAAAAATATTGATAATTTTAAGAAAATAGATGAAGGTACTATTGATGTTTTAAGAGAGTTGATTAAAGAATCGCAAATTAAAGGTGATTATGGATTTTTATCTTCGGGACTTTTTGGGTATATGTCTTATGATATGATAAGATTGATGGAGGATATAAAAGATGGTAATTTGATAGATGAAATTAATATTCCAGATAGTACCTTTATTCGTCCGCAGATTTTAATTATTTTTGATAGTTTATTTGATCTAGCTAAGATTGCAGCGCCAATTTACTTTAAGAAAGGTCTAAATGTTGATTTGGTTTATCAAAAAGCACAGGAAAATATTAAAAATGTTACTGATATTATTTCTGCGAGTAATACCACGTTTAAAAAAGAAAAATCTTTAGAAACAAGAAAAAAATATGATTTTTCTTCTGCTACAAGCAAAGAAGAATATTGTAAGATGGTAGAAACATCAAAAGAATATATTAAAAATGGTGATGTATTTCAGGTTTTGCCATCTCTTAGAATGTCAGCTAGTTTTGATAGTGAAGATAGTTTTGCCTTTTATCGTTCTTTAAGATCTGTTAATCCTTCTCCATTTTTATTCTATCTAAAATTTTCAGAGTTTTCTTTTATGGGATCTAGTCCGGAAATTATGGTTTCTCTTCGAGATAATAAAGTTACCCTTAGGCCTCTTGCTGGAACTAGAAAAAGAGGTAAAAATGAAGCCCAGGATAAGGAGATTGCTAAGGAATTATTATCTGATAAAAAAGAATTAGCAGAGCATTTAATGTTAATGGATCTAGGTAGGCACGATGTTGGTAGGGTTTGTAAGGCTGGTAGTGTAGAAGTAACAGAAAAAATGATAATTGAGAATTATTCTCATGTAATGCATATTAGCTCTAATATACAAGGAGAGTTAAATGATGATTTAGATGCTTTAGATGCTTTAATAAGTGGTTTTCCAGCTGGTACAGTTAGTGGTGCACCAAAAATTAGAGCTATGCAAATTATTGAAGAGTTAGAAAAAGTAAAAAGAAGTTTTTATGCTGGGTGTGTTGGTTATTTTACAGGAAGTGGAGATATGGAAACTTGTATTACTTTAAGATCGGCTTTAATAAAAAATAATAAGATTTATCTACAAGCTGGAGCCGGAGTTGTTTATGATTCAGTTCCTGAATTAGAGTATCAAGAATGTCATAATAAATTAGCAGCTTTGATTGCTGCGGTTGATCAATTGCATAATTATTCTTAAATTAATACCTCCACTTGTTTTGTGAGATCCTTCATACAAGAATTTCTAAGTTATCAAAGATATCTAAGATATTCTAAATTTAGGATGACAATTTTTGCCTTCGGGGAAAAAATCTTTTTTGTTTAATTAAGATCATGAAATTCTCTGATATTTTGAATGAGAATTGTGTATTTTTTAGGGCAGGGAGTTTTGTTTAATATCCAATCGTAGATATTAGCATCATCTTGAATGATAAAATTTTCAAATAATTCTAGTTCTTTATCATTGAGTTTTTGTAGTTTGTTTTGTGCGAATTTTCCAACCAAAATGTCAGTCTCCTTGCAGCCTCTATGAATTGATCGGTAGAGTAATCCTTTTAGGAATAAGTCTTTATTTTCTTTAATTGTTGTCATAATTACTTATCTTCTAATGCCAAAGCTACGTCAAACATTGATTGTTCGTTAAAATGTTTAGATATAATTTGCAAACCTAAAGGTAAACCATCTTTATCAAAACCAAAAGGAACAGACATTGCTGGCAGGCCAGCAAGGCTTGCAGGTATGGTAAATACATCATTTAGATACATTTTTATTGGATCATCATTATGTGTTGCAGATTCTTTAATTGCAAAAGCAGAGTTTGGAGTTGTTGGAGCAAGAATTGCATCAACATTTGCAAAAGCTTCATTAAAATCTTTTAGAATTAAGTTTCTAACTTTTTGTGCTTTTTTATAATAAGCATCATAATAGCCAGAGGATAGGGCGTAAGTACCAATCATTATTCTTCTTTTAACTTCTTCTCCAAAGCCTTCAGAACGACTTAATTGATATAATTCTTCTAGAGATATGTCTTTTTTATCAGTTCTATGGCTGTATCTTACTCCATCATAGCGTGCCAAGTTAGAGGAGCATTCTGCTGATGCAACTATGTAATAAACAGCTGGCGCATATTTGGTGTGAGGCAAGCTAATATCAACAATTTGAGCACCTTTGTTTTTAAGTAGATCAATGCCTTTTTGCCATAATTCTTCTATTTCTTTTGGCATTTCATTAACTCTATATTCTTTAGGAATGCCAATTTTTTTACCTTTAATATTTTTGTTAATTAATTGATCAAAATCAGGAACGCCAATATTCATTGAAGTTGAATCTTTTTTATCATATCCACAAATTATTTTTAGTAATAAGGCGCTGTCAGATACATTTTTGGCAAAAAAGCCGGCTTGATCAAGAGAACTGGCAAAAGCAACCATACCATATCTAGAACATCTACCATAGGTAGGTTTAACCCCTACAACATTTGTAAATGATGCTGGTTGGCGAATTGAACCACCAGTATCACTTCCAGTGGCGGCTACACATAAATTGGCAGCAACGGCAGCAGCAGAGCCACCGGACGAACCTCCTGGAACTAAATCTTCGCTGCTATTATTTTTTTTATAAGGGCTAATTACTGGGCCAAAATAGCTAGTTAAATTACTTGATCCCATGGCAAATTCATCCATATTAGTTTTGCCAAGCATTACAGCTCCATTATTCCATAATTTTTCTGTTACGGTTGATTCGTATGGTGGAATAAAATTTTCAAGCATTTTTGATGCTGCAGTGGTGCGAATATTTTTGGTACAAAATAAGTCTTTAATGGCTAATGGAATACCTTCTAATTCTCGGGCTTGGTTTTTAGCAATATTTTCATCAGATTTTTTTGCCATTTTTAAAGCTAGATCAAAATTAGTGGTAATAAAAGTATTTAAATTAGAATTATTTTCAATATTTTTGATATAATCTTTTGTTAGATCCGTACTAGAAAATTTCTTATCTTTAAGTCCTTTAATAGCTTCACTTAGATTTAGAGTAGTTAAATCAGTCATTTAATTAATTTGTTTAGAGTTTTCTAATATGTGTAAGATAAATTCTCTATCTTTAGTAAATTTTGTAGAGATAAATTGCAAGGCTTCAATATTTTCTTTGGCAGCCTCAAATATAATTTCTTTGTCATATTTTAATGTTTTGTAGGCAAATTCTATTGCTAGACCATTTTGTTTAACTGCTGTTGGTACTACATCTTTATTTTTACGCAATCTGCTAGATGCATGTTTTAGCAACATTCCATTAATTCTTAACAATGATATTATTATTATTGTATCATCATTAAATTTTTGGGCTAAATATGCAGCTGAACCAGTGTCATTTTCTTTTAAGCTTTTATTGATATTATCAAGTATTTTACTGTTATAAGAGGTTGTTTCTTGCCCGTAGGCTGTAGAAATAAAGATGAATATTGGTATTAGTAATATTTTCATTGCGCAGAATCTATAATATGAAGTAATTCTTTTTTATTTAGAAATTCTGAAAGTAAGACACCATCTCTAACTCTTGGGCCGTATACTATGTTAAATGGAATAGCATAGCGATTATGATATGCTAAAAAATCAGAAATTTCTTTATTAGGTTTAGTTAGATCTCCTCTCATACCAATGATATTAGCTTCTTTTAATTTTGCTACAACTTCCTTGCTATCTAAGACTAGTTTTTTGTTTACTTTGCAAGTAATGCACCAGTCGGCAGTGATGTCAATAATTACTACATTGCCTTCATCTAAATAATGATTAATTTTATTCTTATCAAATTTTATCCATAGACCAGTATAAGATTTTGTTTTGATTTCAAAATATTTACTAACTTTTATAGGGGTTATTATTGCAAATATTGAAATGATGGAAATAATTATTATTTCCTTTGTTTTTGATATGCCTGTTTTGGCACAAATTTTCATGCATAAAAGAATTAATGTTGAGAAGAATGCAACTAGTATGGAACTAAAAAAACCAATATTGCCTGATAAAATAAATATTAGCCAAATTATTGTTGCTGCTAAAAAGACAGCCATTAAGTTTTTAATTTTATTCATCCAGTTACCTGGCTTGGGTAGTAATGTAATGCTTTTGGGAAATATTATAAGGATTATGTAGGGAAATGATAACCCTAGAGCCATAAATGTAAAAATAGTAAAAATAACCACACTATCTTGTAAAAAAGCAAAAGAAATAGCAGTTCCAAGGAATGGTGCAGAGCATGGAGTTGCAAGTAGAACAGCTAAAATCCCTGACAAGAAATTAGCAAATATTACATGTAATAAATCACTTTTTTTATTATTCTTCTTGATTTTTTTATCAATTAAGTTGCTTAAGGCATGGCCAACATGAATTTCAAATAGACCAAGTAAATTAGCAATAAATATAGTTAAGATTACAACCAGCCCTATTAAAAAATAAGGGTTTTGAAATTGAGTGCCCCATCCAATATAATTTCCTGCCATTTTTAGGATAGAAACTATACTCGCAAAAATTAGGAAACAAAATAATATTCCAAATATAGTTGAGGCAAAAGCAACTCTAATTTTTCCAATACTGCTTTTTGAATGTTTAAGTATACTTAATAATTTAATAGATAAAACTGGCAAAACGCATGGCATAATATTTAAGATTAAGCCGCCAATAAAGGATATTATTATTGCGCTAATCAATGTCATTGTTATGTTTTTTTTAGGTTTGCTATTATGATTTAGGGATTTATAAATTAAGTCTAGAGCTTGCTGATCTATATTTCCTGGGTTAATAGTTAGCTTTAAAGATTGATCAACAGGAATGCAAACTTTATTGCAAAGACCATAGCTAATATTTGCTTGAATTTGTACTGGTTTTAAGGGATCATTTACATTGATTTGTATTGGTATAGTAATTTCATCTTCATATACAGGGTAAGATATGGTGCTATCTAGTATTTGTTCTTCAATTATTTTAGCTTGAGGCCATAATATCTTAAAATTTTCTTGATCAATATTTTGGGAATTAGAAAAATCAAAAGTTGGAGGCTGGACAAAGCTAGAATTTGACTTTCCATAAATTTTCCAATTTTTCTTTAATTTGAAATTAAATCCAATTATTAATTTTTGTTGTTGTTCATATTCATGATAACTTGCAATTAATCTAACCTTAGAGTTTTTATTTTTTGTGATAAAGTCACTAGTAGAGCTTTTGGCGCTTAATGGAATTAACAGGCTAACTAGTGATAAAGTAACTATAAAATATTTAATGAAGTTTCTTGACATGTTAGGATTTTTATTGATAAAATCAGTCTCCTACTTTTAAGCTAAGGGGTAGAATATTTCAAGTTTTAATATTTTAAATATATTTATATGAAACCGGTAGAAGTGGTTTTTGTCAATTCAAAAGAAGTTAGTTGCAGCGGCACTAAAGATTCATCTCGTCATCCGATAGTATATCTGAATATGGGCAAGAAGGATGGAATTGTTTGTCCTTATTGTAGTAAATATTTTACTTTAAAAAGTAAAGATTCCTATCATGTAAATTTCTTAAAAAAATCTTAATTAAATTATTTCAACTATGACAAATATAGCTATCATTGGTTTACAGTGGGGTGATGAAGGAAAAGGCAAAATTGTTGACTTTTTATCTAATTCTTTTGATGCAGTAATACGTTTTCAGGGTGGTCATAATGCCGGTCATACCATTAAGGTTGATGACAAAACCTATAAGTTAAGTTTATTGCCATCTGGATTAGTAAGAGGTAAGAAAGCTATAATTGGCAGCGGGGTTGTAATTGATCCGGTGGCTTTATTTCAAGAAATTGACAATGTTTCAAATCAGGGTTTAAAAGTTAACCAAGATAATTTAAATATTGCTGATAATGCCTCTTTAATTTTGTCACTTCATAAGGAACTGGATCAGCATTTAGAAAATACCAAAGGTAAGAATAAGATTGGTACTACCGGCAGAGGAATAGGTCCTGCTTATGAAGACTTCGTGGGAAGAAGGGCAATTAGAATTTGTGATTTAACAAATGAGGTGGTTTTAAAAGAAAGGTTAGAAAATTTACTTTTTTATCACAATGTATTGCGCCGTGGCATGAAAGTAAAAGAAATTAAGGTGGAGGAAATTATAGAGGAGATTAATCAAATTAAAGATAAGCTTCTTAAATTTAGTAAGCCTTCTTTTGAGATTGCTAAGGATCTTAAAAAATTAAAAAATATCATGTTTGAAGGAGCTCAAGGAGCATTACTTGATATTAGTTTTGGTACTTATCCCTTTGTAACATCTTCTAATACTGTAGCTGGTCAAGTTGCTCTTGGAAGTTGTCTAGGAGTAGGGCAGTTGGATAAAACTATTGGAATTCTTAAAGCTTATACTACTAGAGTTGGTTCTGGACCTTTTCCAACAGAGCTTAATAATGAAATTGGTCAGTTTTTACAAGTTCAGGGTGGTGAAATAGGCACGGTTACAGGAAGAGATAGAAGGTGCGGTTGGTTTGATGCTCCATTAGTTCGTCAAGCAATTCAAATTTCTGGTGTAAAACAGGTAGTTTTAACTAAGTTAGATGTTTTAAATAAGTTAGAAAAAATCAAGATTTGTAAGGCTTATGAGATTGATGGTAAAATTATTGATCACTTGCCGGCTTCAATAGATCTTCAAAGTAAAATTGAACCAATTTACGAAGAGATTGATGGATGGAATAGTGATATCAATGATGTAACTTCATTCAAAGATTTGCCAGAAAATGCTAAAATATATGTTAAAAAGGTAGAAGAGGTGTTAGATATTAAAATTGCTATTTTATCTTTAGGTCCAAAAAGGGATGAAACCATTATCATTGAAGATTTTTTATAAATTATGATTATAATGCAAGTTCTACCAGCATTAGTTAGTGGCGGCGTTGAAAGAGGTGCTATTGATGTTGCAAACTTTATTGTAAAATCTGGTTTTAAATCAATTATTGTGTCATCTGGTGGTATTATGCAGTCTTTTTTAAATAAAGATGTTAAGCATATAACATTAAATGTTAAGAGTAAAAATCCTTTTATTATTTTTAGAAATATTAAAAGAATTAGAAAGTTAATAGTAGAATATAAAGTTGATATTTTACATGTTAGATCTAGAGCTCCAGCCTGGAGTTCTTATTTTGCTGTTAAGGGAACAAAATGTAAACTAGTTAATACACAGCATGGGACGCATTCTATTAATTTTATTGGCAAGTCTCAGTCTAAATTAAAGAAAAGATATAATGAGATAATGTTTAAAGGGGTAAAGGTTATTGCTGTTTCTAATTTTATTAAAAATTATATTAAAGAATGTTATCCGCAATATTTTGATGATGGTAAGATAGAGGTAATTCATCGTGGCGTAGATTTAAAATTATTTGATCCAACTAAGGTTTCCAATGAGGTAAAAATTAATTTAATTCAAAAATGGAATATTCCTAGTGATAAGAAGATAATAATGCTTCCAGGAAGAATTACTTTTTGGAAGGGTCATGAGTTTTTATTAGATTCTTTAAAGCTTTTAAAGCGAGAAGATTATTTATGTTTATTTGTTGGAGATTTTACATCTAAGCTTGATTACAAAAAAAGATTAGAAAAAAAGATTTCTTTCTTAGGCTTAGAAAAGCAAGTTAAGTTTACTGGTAGTAGTTCTAATATGACTGCTATTTATTCAATTTGTGACGTGGTAATTTCAGCTAGTGTTGAGCCAGAGGCTTTTGGTAGAGTTGCCATAGAGGCTCAGGCAATGAAGAAAATTATTATTGCCACTGATATTGGTGGATCAAAAGAAACTATAATTAATAATAAAACTGGCTTTTTGGTAGAGGTAAATAATACCAAAGAGATGTCACAAAAGATTGATGATATTTTGTCTATAAATGAAGAAGATCGCCAAAGGATAGGAATAGAAGCAAGAAAAAATGTAGTAGAGAATTTTTCTAATGATTTAATGTATAAAAAGACTCTAAAAGTTTATAAAAATTTATTAAAAAAGTAATATAATGCCTTTTAAAAATTTAAAAAATAGTTTAAACAAAGTTCATTTTATTGGAATTGGAGGCATTGGAATGAGTGCTATTGCTGAAATTTTAACTAATATTGGCATTAAAGTTCAAGGGTCAGATATGAAATCTGGTAAGAATGTAGACAATTTAATGAAAAAAGGCATTAAATGTTTTATTGGTCATGATGGTGCTAATATAGATAGTGATATTGATTTAATTGTTATTACTTCAATTATTAAAGATGATAATCCTGAAATAATTGCAGCCAAAGAAAAGGGAATAAAAATAATTTACCGAGCTGATATGTTGTCTCAAATTATGCAGGAAAAAAAAGGTATTACTGTTGCTGGAACTCATGGCAAGACATCAACAACAGCTATGATTGCAGTATTATTGGAAATTGCCAAATTAGACCCTATGGTTATTAATGGGGGTATTATTAATTATTATCAAAGTAATGCTAAGATTGGCAATGGAGATTATCTTGTTGCTGAAAGTGATGAGTCTGACGGTAGTTTTGTTAGGCTACCTAGTTTTATTGGTGCTATTAACAATATTGAGCCTGAACATCTTGATTTTTATGATGGCTCTTTTGAGACAGTAAAGGAGTATTATTTAAGATATGCTAAACAAATTCCTCAAGATGGTTTGCTTGCTATTGGAATTGATGATAAAGAAGCAAAAAATATTTATAAAAATTTGCAAGAACAAGATAATATTATTACTTTTGGTTTTATCAAGGAAGCAGATATTATAGCTAAGAATATTACTTTTGATAGTAATGGTGTTACTTTTGATGTAGAAAATAAAAAATCTAATAAGTTAATTAAAAATTTGTTTTTGCCACTTTATGGTAGGCATAATATTCTTAATTCTTTAGTGGCAGTTTGTGTGGCTCATTATTTTAATTTTAGTGAGAAATTAATAAGAGAGGCATTTTCTAAATTTGAAGGAGTAAAAAAGAGATTTACTAAAACTGGTGAAGTTAATGGAGTTTCAATTATAGATGATTATGCACATCATCCAACAGAAATCAAGACAACCCTACAAGCTGCTCGTAATTTAGTTGGAAATAGTAAGGTGGTAGCTGTTTTCCAACCTCATAAACATAGTAGGGTTAAAGATTTATTTACTCAATTTTGTTCTAGCTTTAATGATGCTGATTTAGTAGTTGTTGCTGATATTTTTAAAGTTGGAGAGGTAATAGAGAATATTAATCAAGAATCTATAATTGACGGAATTAGTAAAATGGGACATAAGAATATTATTAAGTTAAATAATAAAAATGAATTACCGGCAATAATAAAATCTAATACGAAAAGTGGAGATATTGTAGTTTGTGTTGGAGCGGGAAGTATAAGTAGTTGGGCGAATGAATTACCAAGCTTATTATAAAATATTATGACAATAAAAATAAAAGATTTTACTACTAAAGAAGATGTAATGAAGGGTTTTCCTATTATTCATCAGCTTTATGATAAGATGGATAAGAAATCTTATGAGAGGCATATTGATGATATGATGGCAGGTAATAATTATCATATGGTTGGTATTTATAAAGATAATAAATTGGTTGGGGTTACTAGCTATTGGGTATTAACAAGATTTTATTGTGGAAGATATATTCAAATTGGCAATATGGTGGTTGATAAAAATTTAAGAGGCCAAGGAATAGGGACTAAATTATTACAATATGTTGAAAAGAAGGGTAGAGAGCTTGGTTGTGGTAAGTATATTTTAGATTCATATACTGAAAATAAAAAATCACATAAGCTTTATTTTAATGAAGGATTTTTTATAGAAGGATTCCACTTCATGAAAAATTTATAAATTTATGCTGCGTATTTTTCCTGTAAAATACTTTGCCTAAATTCATAAATTCACAAATTTTATTTTTTACATTATGGCACAAGTTAAGATAGTAAGTTGGAATGTTAACTCAATTAATGCTAGAATAGAAAATGTTGTTTTTTATCTAAAAAATGAAGCTCCAGATATTTTATTGCTTCAAGAGTTAAAATGTGAAAAAGAAAAATTCCCATATAGCATTATTTCAGATTTGGGTTATAATATTTCTATGAAGGGTCAAAAAACTTATAATGGAGTTGCTATTTTATCTAAATATAAAATAGAAGATGTTATAGATGAATTACCAGATTTTGATATTGATAAAACTGATGATCAGGCTCGTTATATTGAGGGTATTGTTTTAATAAATAATCAATCAATTCGTGTAGCATCTATATATGTTCCAAATGGAGGTTCTGTTTTAGAAGATGGTCAGAGTCCAAATCAAACTGAAAAATTTTCTTATAAGATGAAATTTTTTGATCGCCTAAATAAGCATTTAAATAATAATTTAAAATTTAATGAAATAGCTGTTTTTGGCGGAGATTACAATGTTGCTCATCATAATATTGACGTATATAATCCAAAAAATTTGGATGGTACAATTTGTTTTCATTTTGATGAGAGGAAGAAATTTAATTCTTTATTAAATCTTGGATATTTTGACAGTTTTAGGAGTCAGAGTTCAGATAATCAATCTTTTAGTTGGTGGGATTATCGTGGAAATTCTTTTAAATATAATAAGGGAATGAGAATTGACTATTTATTAACATCTCCTTTAGCAACTGATAAAATAAAAGAAGTTAAGATTGATGATTTTATGATGGAAAAGTCAAAACCATCTGATCATGCTCCAGTAGTTGTTATATTAGACATTACTTAGCTAATAATGTCTATATATGTCTTACAGTGAATGATATTACTTCAAATGTTGCTTTATGTATAAAGTAGATGGGTAGGGCATATTTTGCTAGATAGCTTATAGTTTTATAGGGTTTGTGTTTAATTTTATTAAAGTTAACAAATACTATTACTAGTGAAAGTAAAATTATTATCATAGTAAAGAATAATTCGATAGAGAATCTAAAGAGATGTTCTTGAAAGCAAATATGAAAAACCATTATTAATATTGCTAATGGATATATTAAGTCTGTATCCTTTTGTTCTCTTATATAATATCCTAAAATAGAAAACATTAATGATATGGTTCCATATTCAAAATACTGCCTTGCACTAAGGTTTAGTGTCATGGCTATGATAAATATAATAACAAGGTTAAGGGGGTTTAAATATTTAAAAAATCTATTACAATATCTTAGTATTAAGATTATAAATAAAATATTTAAAATTAGCTGACGAGGTTGATCAAATATTATATAGGTAACTTGCAGTAAAATTGCATATATTAAAATATTTTGATCAATTTTAGTAGATTTTGAATATCCTACCAAGAAGAAAAATATTGGAGCAGATATTCTTCCAATTACTCTTAGTGCTTCTGTTTGTGTTAAAAAGTAAGATCCAGTATGATCTATTATCATTGCGATAATAGCTAAAGATTTTAGAGTATCATAAAATTCTAGTCTTTTTGTTGACATTTTTTAGTTTATTTATTTACAGAACATATAGTATTTAATGATAAGAATTGGTTTTAATCAATTTTAAGGGCAGCTATGAAGGCTCCTTGTGGAATTTGAACATTGCCAATTTCACGCATTTTCTTTTTCCCTTTCTTTTGTTTGTCTAATAATTTTCTTTTTCTAGAAATATCTCCACCATAACATTTTGCTGTAACATCTTTTCTCATGGCGCTAACGGTTTCACGGGCGATAATTTTTCCTCCAATTGCGGCTTGAATGGCAATGTTAAACATTTGTTTTGGGATTAATTCTTTTAATTTTTTACATAAAGCTCGACCACGTCCTTCGGATTGACTTTTGTGTGTAATGATAGATAGAGCATCTACTGGTTCGCTGTTAACCAAAATATTTAATTTACACAAGTCACTTTTTTCATAAGAGTCAAATTGCCAGTCAAAGCTAGCATATCCTTTAGAACATGACTTTAAGCGATCATA
Source organism: Rickettsiales bacterium (assembly GCA_038123275.1). Classification (GTDB taxonomy): domain Bacteria; phylum Pseudomonadota; class Alphaproteobacteria; order Rickettsiales; family UBA1997; genus CAJQHT01. The sequence continues at coordinate 16,875 of JAYORG010000018.1, forward strand.
AAAATCATATACTACTTCATTTAAAGGCAGTAAATAAACAACCATGGCTCTACTTCCAACATATGTTAGTTCTTTTTGCATTCCTCTTTTTGAGGTGCATAATTCTAAGATTGATCCTAGATATTCATCTGGTGACATTATTGTTGCTTTAATCCATGGTTCTTCCATAAAATCAATTTTGGTTGGGTCTGGCATTTCAGTGGGGCTGTGTATATAAAGTGTTTCTTTTTCTCTTTCTTCTTCACTTAAGCCTTTAGATTTAATGGTATGAATTTTATAAATTACAGAGGGAGCTGTTGTTATTAGATCTAGATCAAATTCTCTTTCTAATCTTTCTTGTATAATTTCAAGATGGAGTAATCCTAAAAAACCACAACGAAAACCATAGCCTAAAGCTGAAGATGTTTCTGCTTCAAATTCAAAGCTAGCATCGTTTAGGTGTAGTTTTGCTAGGGCATCACGAAATTTTTCAAAATCAGAAGCATCAACAGGATATATTCCACAAAATACTACTGGTTGATTTGGCTTAAAGCCGGCAAGTGGTTCAATATTTTCACAAGTTGTTAATGTAATAGTGTCACCAATTTTACAATCTGCAACTTCTTTAATTTGTGCATTAATAAAGCCAACATCACCAGCCTTTAATTCATCACAATTTACCTTTTTAGGAGTAAAAAACCCAACACCATCAACTTGATAAGTGCCATTAGTGGATAGCATTTTTATTTTTTGGCCTTTTTTAATCTTACCGTCAATAATTCTGGTTAATACGATAACTCCAAGATAAGAATCATACCAGCTATCAATGAGCATGGCTTTTAACTCTTTATTTTCATCACCTTGAGGTGGGGGTAGTTTTGTGATAACTGATTCTAAAGTTTCTTTGATACCTTCCCCAGTTTTGGCGGAAACAGGAATTGCTTCACTGGCATCAATTCCTATTACATCTTCGATCTGTTCTTTTACACGATCAACATCTGAAGCTCCAAGGTCAATTTTATTTAAAATTGAAATAATTTCATGATCATTATTAATTGCTTGATAGACATTAGCTAAGGTTTGAGCTTCAACTCCTTGAGTAGAGTCAACTACTAGAGCTGATCCCTCACAAGCAGCTAAGCAGCGATTAACCTCATAAGCAAAGTCAACATGTCCAGGTGTGTCCATTAAATTAAGAATGTAATTTTGTCCATCTTGAGCTTTATACTCCAAGCGTACAGTCTGGGCTTTTATGGTTATACCTCTTTCTTGTTCAATATCCATTGAATCAAGCATTTGTTGTTTTAAATCTCTTTGTTCTACTGCTCCACATTCTTGAATTAGACGATCTGCTAGAGTTGATTTGCCATGATCAATATGTGCTATAATAGCAAAATTACGGATATTGTTGATGTTGTGTGGCATTATTTGAAATATTAGATAAAATAGATGGTATTAAAAACTAGTAACTTTTTTGAATTTAGCTTCTTTAATTTGATCCCAAGAAATAAAATTAATTTCATTGCTTTTTCCAAGCATAACTAAAATACCTTTATCAAAACTTCTTAAGATTTTGGCCGTAATTACTTTGTCTCCTGCTAGTAATATTTTTGATTTGCTTTCAAAAGGAGCTTTTTTAATATCAAATTTAGCATTAATCCATCCAACAAAAAATGATATCATTACAAGGCTGGCAAAAAATGCTCCTGTTAGAAAGTCATGTGATTGATCTCGTGAAAAGAAATATAAAATACCAAAAAATGCCACTAAAGAAAAGGCAAAAAATGCTAATTCTGAGACTAGGTAGTAGGTGCTGTCATAATTTGCGTCTAATATTAAAAAATAAAATAAGTTACTGATAAAAACTAAAATTGACAAAAATAGTAAAGAGGTAACACTTGGAAAATTTGAGCTAAAAACAGGATCAAGGAAGATATTTCTAAAAATAGCTAAAAAAACACCAGTATATAAGAAGGCTACCGCGCCAGTTTTAATAAGATCAACAAAGCCAATTGGCACATAAAGGAAAAAATCTATGCTATCTCCAAAAGTATAAAAGTATGATATATTATAAGCTACCGACATTAAGAAGAAGCAAATAACAAGAAGTGGCATGAAATTTTTTGCTATAGCATTTTGTAACATAACTAATCTAATAAAAAGTTGAGTTTATAGTCTTGATTCTAAGGCAATCTTATTTATTCTCTTAAGAGAATAAATAAATAGCATAAAGCTTTTTTTAAGACAATATTTAATTGATAAAAAAATCAAAATGTCAAAGACAGGAAATACTAAGTCAGATAATATAAAATTGCGTAACGTTAGGGGTACTAAAGATTTATTTGGAAAGGAGATAGAAAGTTTTAATAATGTTGTAAGAGTTTCTCAAAATATAAGTCAAAATTATGGTTTTAAAGAATTATTAACCCCAATTTTTGAATTTAGTGAAATTTTTGAAAGAAATTTAGGTGATGATAGTGATATTATTTCTAAAGAAGTTTATAAATTTTCTGACCGTAGTGATAATTCTTTAACTTTAAGGCCAGAATTTACAGCATCTATTGTAAGATCTTTTATTAATAATGGTGAGTTGAGTCAGATATTGCCGCAGAAGTTTTTTTCATATGGTCCAATTTTTCGTTATGATCGTCCTCAAAAGGGTAGACAAAGACAATTTCATCAGATTAATTTTGAGATGATAGGTATTGATGATATTGGTGGAGATGTTGAGGCAATCTCATTGGCAAATCAGATTTTAAGTAAACTTAACATTATTAATAAGACAACATTGCAGATTAATTCTTTAGGGTCGCAAGCTATAAAGGATAAGTATGAAGTTGCTTTGAAGGAGTATTTTTCTAAATTTAAAGATGATTTGTCTGATGACAGTAAAAGGAGGTTGAAAGAAAAGCCATTAAGAATTTTAGATTCTAAAGATAAAAGAGATAATGAAATTTCTTTAAATGCACCATATATTAGTGATTTTTATGATGATAAGGCCAAGGAGGATTTTGATAAAATTTTACAAAGATTGGATGATTGTAAAATTAATTACGAAGTAAATCAAAAATTAGTTCGTGGTCTTGATTATTATACATCTACTGTGTTTGAATTTGTTACAAATGATATTGGTGCTCAAAATACGGTTTTAGCCGGTGGTAGGTATGATAATTTAATTGCTAAAATGGGTGGAAAAGAAGTATCAGCAATAGGTTTTGCTGCTGGTATTGAGAGGTTAATGCTTTTAAGTGATTTTAAAGCAAAAGAAGACAGACCTATTGTTGTTATTTATATTTCTAAAGATGAGTTTAACTATGCTTTAAAGATAGTTAGCCTTCTGAGGAAGGTAGATGTTCATGCTCAAATTTCTTATGGAGCTAATATGAAAAAACAATGGAAAAAGGCTGATCAAAATAATGCTAAAAAGGCAATTATTATTGGTGAAAGTGAAGTTAAAAGTCATATTTTAAAAGTTAAAGATCTTGATAGCGGAGTAGAAAAAGAAATAAAAGGAGATGAGTTAGTAAAAATATTAGTTGAAGAGAAGTTTAAAGAAAAATATAGGGAATTTCTTGAAGAATCTGGAGTAAATTGTGATAATGATAAAAATAACTCACAAATGTAAATGTTATTAGTAAAATTAGTTAAATTAAATAATTTTAAGGCTATTTATAAGATATTTTTGCCAATATCTGGATTAATTGGTCTATTTTTCTTAGTTTCTGGTTTAAAATCTGCTTTAATTTCCTCTCCAATTGATTATCAACAGGGAAATGCGGTAAGAATAATGTATGTACATGTTCCTGCTGCTTGGATGTCTCTTATTGTTTATTCGATTATGGCAATTAGTAATATTTCTGGATTTATTTGGAAAAATCCATTTTCATATCTTCTGGCTAAATCTATTGCTCCAATTGGTGCTATTTTTACGGTTATAACATTGGCAACAGGTGCTATTTGGGGAAAGCCTATTTGGGGAGCTTGGTGGGTGTGGGATGCTCGTTTAACCTCGGTTTTAATATTATTATTTCTTTATTTGGGATATATAATTTTGGTTAATTCTTTTGAAGATAGAGAGAAGGGAGAAAAAATAGCTGCTTTAATTTCTATTATTGGTTTTATAAATATACCAATAATTAAATTTTCTGTTGAATTTTGGAATAGTTTACATCAAAAAGCGAGCATTTTAAGGGGAGGTGGTATTGCTATTGATCCAGCTATGTTAAAGCCATTATTATTAATGTTTGGTTTTTATATTGCTTATTTTATATTTTTTTCTTTAATTAGAATAAAGAATGAAATTAATATTAATAAAATAGAAAGGTTAGAGGTATAAATGACATATATAGTTGATGATAATTGCATTAAGTGTAAATATACAGATTGTGTTGAGGTTTGTCCGGTAGATTGTTTTTATGAGGGTGAAAATATGCTTGTAATTGATCCTGATGAATGTATTGATTGCGGAGTTTGTGTTCCTGAATGCCCGGTTGAAGCAATTCATCCTGAGAGTGAAGATTTAGTAAAGTGGGTTGAAATAAATCGCAAATATGCTAAGAAGTGGCCAGTTATTACAGTTAAAAAAGATGCTCTACCAGATGCGGAGGAGTTTGAAGGGGTTAAGGATAAATTTAAGAAGTTTTTTAGTGAGAATCCTGGTTCTTAAGTGCAATAACTATCATAGAGTTCAATTAGTTTTTTGCTGATTACTCCTGTTTTTCCATTGCCAATTATTTTATCATCAATTTGGTTGATTGGCCTTATTTTAAGTGTAGAGCTAGTAACAAAAACTTCCTTGGCATTTAATAGTTCTTTTTTATTGAATCTGGACTCAATAACTTCAAAGTTATTTTGTTTGGCTAGAGATATTATTCTAGTTCTGGTGATACCTTTTAAAATTTGATTGCTGGCTTCTCTGGTAATAATTTGATTCTTATTATTAACAATAAACACGTTAGAAAAGCTTCCTTCAGTTATAAAACCGTCTTTGATTAATATCGCTTCAGCAGCATTTTGATTTGTTGCTTTATTTTTAATCATGGTGCCAGCAAGTAGGCAAATAGATTTAATATCACATCTACCCCATCTTATATCATCATGAGTAATTGCTTTAGAGCCATTTATTAATGATTCTTGGTTAACTTCTTTTAAGGGGCTAACAACAGCGTTGATAGTTGTTGTATAATTTTTAGGAAAATTTTGATTTCTAGGATTTTTACCACGAGTTACTTGTATATAAATTGAGCCAGAATTTAAGTTATTTTTTTGAAATAACTCTAAAGAGATATCTTTAAAGTCTTGTATGGTTTTATCTATTTTTAGGCTAATTTCTTTAGCTGATCTAAAAAGCCTTTCAATGTGATCGTTAAAATCAATTAATTTATTATTTACAAATAAGATAACTTCATAAATACCATCTCCTAGTTGAAATCCGCGATCTTCGATATGAACAAATGCTTGTTCATATGGTAAAAACTTATCATTTAAAAAAATGGTTTTTGAGTTCATTTACTAAAATTTTTTCCTTTTAGAATTTCTGTTCCAGCATATTGTGATTGATTTTGCAAAGACTCATCAATTCGAATTAATTCGTTATATTTGGCTATTCTATCAGAACGACATAAAGATCCGGTTTTAATTTGGCCAGCATTGGTAGCAACAGCTATATGAGAAATAGTTGTATCTTCTGTTTCTCCAGATCTATGAGAAATTATGGCATTGTAATTATTATTTTTTGCTAATTCAATAGCATCTAGAGTTTCAGTTAAGCTGCCTATTTGATTTACTTTTATTAAAACGGCATTAGCCATTTTTTGATCTATGCCTTTTTGAATGATTCTTTTATTTGTAACAAATAAATCATCGCCAACTAATTGAACTTTATCGCCAAATTCTAAGGTCATGTTTTTCCAGCCTTCAAAATCTCTTTCGGCAAACCCATCTTCAATAGAAAAAATAGGATAATTATTAATTAATTCACCATAATATTTAATCATGGATTCTTGGTTCAGAATTTTATTTTCACCACTTAGGTTGTATTTATTATTTTTATAAAATTCAGTTGCAGCGCAATCAAGAGCAAGAACAATATCTTTTCCTAATTCATAGCCAGCATTTTGTGTAGCTTTGCTTATGTAGTCTAATGCTTCTTTTGATGACTTTAAATTAGGGGCAAATCCACCTTCATCTCCAACGTTGGTGTTGTGTCCTTTTTTCTTAAGTAGGTCTTTTAGGTGGTGAAAAATTTCAGACCCAATTCTAATTGCATCAGTAACATTATTGGCAGAAATTGGCATAATCATAAATTCTTGAATATCAATTTTATTATCAGCATGCTCTCCGCCATTAATAATATTCATCATTGGAACAGGGGTTTTATAGGCATTTGAGCCACCAATATGTCGATATAATGGAATTTGTAGAGAATTTGCACAAGCAATAGCATTTGCTAAAGATACTCCTAAAATAGCATTTGCTCCAAGACTGCTTTTATGTTCAGTACCATCGATTTCAATCATTAAATTATCAACTCCTCTTTGATCAAACGGATCAAGACCAACTAGGTTAGCTGCAATAATTTCATTAACATTTTCAACTGCTTTTAAAACACCTTTTCCTAAGTAGCGTTTTTTATCGCCATCTCTAAGTTCATGAGCTTCTAAGCTTCCAGTTGAGGCTCCAGATGGAACTGGGGCACTACCATATGAACCGTCAGATAAAACAACTTCTGCTTCTAATGTTGGATTTCCGCGTGAATCAAGAATTTCTCTGGCTTTAATAGCAATAATTTCAGTCATGATATTTTAGTTGATTTTGTTTTTATTAAAAGGATATTATTACTAGAAGTAATTTATTTATCAATTAAAGATTGATTACCTTAGCTCAAAATTCTTTTAATTTTTTTTAGGATATTTATGAATGGTTGTTTAATTAAGATGCTTATATTAGTGCTTATTGTAGGTGTAACACTTTCTATTGCTGTAAATAGATCTGACTCTGTTAAAGGCGAATTTGATAAAGCTAAAACTTTTACTGAAATTTTTATTAAAATGATAAAATATAGACAATAATGACTAAAATTAGAATCAAAAGATTAGAAAATAATCCGGATCTACCTTTGCCTAAATATGAAACTTCTGGAAGTGCAGGTATGGATTTAACTGCTGCTAATGATGATCCAATTATAATTGGACCTGGTGAAATTAAGTTGGTAAAAACGGGTATTGCTATTGCTTTGGAGCAGGGGTTTGAGGCTCAAATTAGACCAAGATCTGGTTTGGCATTAAAAAATGGTATTAGCGTTTTAAACACACCAGGCACTATTGACTCAGATTATAGAGGTGAAGTAGGAATAATTTTAGTTAATCATTCTAAGCAAGATTTTAAAGTGACAAGAGGCATGAGGATAGCTCAAATGATTATTGCCCCTTATGTTCAAGCTCAAATTGTTCAGCTAGAAATATTAGATGATACCAAGAGAGGAGAGGGTGGATTTGGATCTACTGGTGTATAGTTAACTTAATTTATATTTCTGACCTAAATTTGTCACGGGGGGATAATTAGGGGTATCCCTCGTCACGGATCGGGGTCAGTATTTACTCTGACCTCCTCGCTTATGTGGCGAAGCCGGGATGCAATAAAAACGGTGTTAATATGATAAAAGTCTGCAATTGTGGAGAGATTGTGTAGTATCAAACATCTCAAATGTTGATACCTGGCTTCGCCTCTATAATAAGGGGTCAAAGCAAAAAAGTTATGAACCTTTGGTTCATGACTTTTTAGTCATTGACCCCAACCCGTTAGGGACTTGAGTTAATAATTTTTATTATTAAAAAATGAAAATTAGAAAAGCATCTTTAGAAGATTTTGATAAGGTTTATTTCATTTACATGGATCCAGAAGTAAATACATTCATGTCATTCCCTGTGATTAGTAAATCAGAATAATTTAAAAGCAGTAAGTTTTTATAAAAAGCTAGGCTTTGTAGTTGAGGGTACAATGAAAGATTATTTTAATAGAGAAGGACAATTTGTAGATGATTATATGATGACCTTATTTATTTAATATCCATAGTTGGGGTTAATTAGTTTTTAAAAAGATTTTCTATATTGAATAGATCCTATGTGACTACTATATCTAGTTGCTGCTTGAAGGTTATATTTAATATCAAATGATTGCCCATATTTGTCAGCAATATTTATTCCAAGGCCAAGATTAAATCTATTTTTTTGTAAACTAATTGAATTATTCTCAAGATTATCTCCACCACCAATAAATGATATTTCTGATTCTTGCTCATGATTTAATAGATTTCTTTGCCAAGATAGGCTTATTTTTGGAATAAATTTATATTCTTCAAAGCGAAATTTACTAGCTAAGTCAACTCCAACTTGGGAAACTATATTATTAAAATCTTTATTATTAACATTTAATCCATCATCTCCAGCCCCGGTTTCAGTGTAAGAATCTTGAGATAAGTTAAAATATTGAACTGCTACATTTGGACTAAGCAAAAAATTATCAGATAATTTTAAGTTGTAACCAATTCCAGTTTTTGCTGCATAGCTTACACCATAAAAATCTGCTTGAGCAGTTTTTTCAAAGGTACCAATTTTAATATCTCTTCTAGTACTGTATTGATTAAGAGATAGGTTAATTAAGTTGTCATTATAAAATCCTAGTCCGGTATTTTTAGAATTATTATTATATAATATTAGCTGATATGAGTCTACGGAATTATCATTATTGGCAATTGATTTTCCTTCAATAGTTGACCTGCTATATGCTAAAGCTCCACCAATTATGATATTTTTTCTATTTTTTCTAAATAACTTATCTGATCCAAATATTAAGCCTCCTATGGTTGAGGTGTAGCCTTTTTCTCCTTTTCTAGTGCCTTGATCTGCTGCTCCACCAAAAGCTTGACCCCATACCCCAGTACTGGCAATTTTTTTATTACCAGTAGAAAAACCAGCGATATTTGAATTAATAGTTTTTACATGCAGAGTTGTGATATTTGTTGTATTATCGCTAATAGCACTAGAAGCATTAACAAGAGCACCATTGGTCATTGGTCTTAATGTTTTTACTTCCTCGCTAAGTTGACTTTGACTAGTAACACTTGCTATACCAGAACTCATATTGGTGTTATTTAAAGCACTAACAATTAGGTTGTAATTATTAGCACCAAGTACAGATGTGTTAAGATTAGAATTTTGGGATATTGTAGCAGTTATATCTGTGCTATTAAATGAGCAGCTAGTATCAAATAAATAAGAATTATCACTACAATTTGCATTAGTAGCTGTTGATATGCTGGAGCCTTCCAGGATGGTATATGAAGTTGATCCGGTTAAATCTAAGCTGGTTGTATTATTGGAATAATCAAAAACAATATTTGTGGTATCGGTTACAGTAATGGCTCCTGATGAAGTAATTTTACCAAAAGCTGAACTTCCAGCGGCACTATTAAAAGTTTTACCAGTTAAATTAATTGCGTCTGTTACATCAAGAGTTTTATCTCCAGCAACTGTAATGTCTCCGTTTGTTAGGGTTAGTGTTGTTATATAGGAGTCTTGATTTAAAACTGCTCCAGCACTATTATCTATAATTAATGTTCCAAGTCTATCAGAAGTTCCTGTTCCAATTTTAGAGTAGATATTTTGTTCACTGCTTCCTGATAAATTTAATGTTCCGTTACCACTGCTATCACCACTAATAATTCCATTTGATCCCCCACTTTGAGAGATATCTCCGGTAATATCAATTGTTGTACCACTAGCAACGCTAATAGTTGCGTCTGACGAAGTATTAGTAAAATCTAAAGTTGTAGCATAAACATCATTATTAAACGTAATGCCGCTAGTATTGCTGGTGCTTATTTTATTTAGTCTAGAAGTTGATTGACCAGCTTCAATACCAGATGCAATATCTTGGGCAGATGTTCCAGAAAATAAAAGGTTGCCTACTCCAGTAGAATCACCAGCAATAACACCTGTTCCTGTGACGTTTCCTGTAATTGTAGTTGTTGTGCCACTGGCAATAGTAGTGGTGCTTGAGCTATCCGTCATGGCTAAGCTAGTGCAGTGTCCTAAATTGATTGTATATTATAATTAGATAATTAAAATAATA
>JAYORG010000019.1:0-26421 GCA_038123275.1 Rickettsiales bacterium
GCCGTGTCTCAGTCCCAGTGTGGCTGATCATCCTCTCAGACCAGCTAAAGATCGTTGCCTTGGTAGGCCATTACCCCACCAACAAGCTAATCTTGCACAGGCTCATCTAACAGCGATAAATCTTTCCCGATAAATCGGTAATATATGGTATTAGCACTGGTTTCCCAGAGTTATTCCATACTGTTAGGTAGATTCCTATGTATTACTCACCCGTTTGCCACTAACTACTTGAAAGCAAGCTTCCAAGGTCCGTTCGACTTGCATGTGTTAAGCATACCACCAGCGTTCGTTCTGAGCCAGGATCAAACTCTCAAATTTTTAAGAATTTGATTTGACTAATTATCTTTATCTTGCGAAAACTCGAAAATAAAGATGATAGTAAATTAATAAGCACTATCGCCTTTATTTTGCACTTGATAAATAATCTAATATTAACAATGTAAAACAACTAAATAACTACCCTAGAGCTAATAAAGCAAACTAAGGGGAGTAGAATATTAAGAACTAAAGCAATAAAGTCAAGAAGAAAAAGAGCTAAATTCACTAATATTTTTTATAATCAAGATTGGAGTTTTACTGAAAGCAAGACCTAAAAAACTTGAGGGCAAAAATTTACAACAGCAAATTTCCTAAGTCAAGATCATTTATTTAAATTAAACTAATTATATTTAAGAAACTGTAATAACTCACACTTACACGCACCATATAATATTCTGAGAATTAATTAATGAATTTTAAAAAATCGTTACAAAGCACTAAAATGGCTGGCTACATGCAATATTAAGTTAATAACATACTTTAAAAAACTAAATACTTGCCAAAAGCAATAATTATTATTAATATTTACAAAATCTTTGTAAATAATCATCTACTTATATATATTTCCAACGTGATTTACAATGATCTAAATATAAAATGCAAATAAACAATGTCTAACTTACAACAAATCATAGAAAGTACCTTTGAAAATAGAAATGAAATTAATAGCTCTACCAAAGGTGAGCCAGCAGAAGCCGTCAAAGAAACTTTAAACCAACTAGATCAAGGTAAAATCAGAATATGTCAAAAAGAAAAAGGTAGCTGGAAAGTTAATGACTGGATTAAAAAAGCTATTTTACTCTCTTTTAGACTTAATGAAAATTTTGTTATTAGCTCTGGCAATGATAATTGCACTAATCACTTTGACAAAGTGCCACTAAAATTTTCTAATTGGAATGAAGATGATTTTAATAAAGCTGGCTTTAGAGCTGTTCCTGGGTCAGTTGTTCGTCACAGTGCTTTTATTGCTAAAAATGTAGTTTTAATGCCATCATTTGTAAATATTGGTGCTTATGTTGACGAAGGAGCAATGATTGATAGCTGGGCCACTGTTGGCTCTTGTGCTCAAATTGGCAAAAATTGTCATATTTCAGGTGGAGCAGGAATTGGCGGTGTTTTAGAGCCACTTCAGGCAAATCCAGTAATAATTGAAGATAATTGCTTTATTGGCGCTAGAAGTGAAATTGCTGAAGGGGTTATTGTTAAAGAGGGAGCTGTTATTTCAATGGGAGTTTATATTGGTGCCTCAACCAAAATTATTGATAGAGATAGTGGTGAAATATTTTACGGAGAAGTTCCGTCATATTCAGTCGTAGTTCCTGGAAATATTGCAGGTAAAAATCCTGGAGACCCTTCATTGTACGCTGCTGTAATAGTAAAAAGGGTTGATGAAAAAACCAGATCTAAAACTGGAATTAATGAATTGCTAAGAGATTAATGTTAATGACACCTATAATTCTAGTAATATTAACTCTAAACCTATTAGTGGTTTTTGTAGTTAAATCTAGGGTTAATATGATTATTTTTATTAACACCTCAAACTTAATTACTATACTTCTTTATTGCTTAACTATTGGTAACTTTATCCTTTTAAAAGAATTGGCAATTACAACTATTATTTATTCAATTGTTATCTCATTTTTAATAGTAAGCAACAAAGATGGGCAATCAAAATCTATTCACAAAGCTACAGTTAATGTTTTTTTTGTAGTGATATTAACTACAATTTGTGCCCTATCCTCTTTTTATGCAATTGCAACTATCAATGATAGTTTAACCGCAAAAAAAGAACAAAATATCAACACCAAAATTATAAAATTAGAAAAAAATGCTAAGATTAAAACCAACAGTAAATTTAGCTATCTTAAAATCCAAGGAGCCAAAGATAATATCTTATTTAATAGATTTGGAGATTTTATTATAATAATCTGCGCTGTTATTGTTTTTTTGTTTTTAGGTATCAAACATCAAAAAGAATCTTAAAATGAATTTTTATCAATTTATTAAACCTGCATTATTCTGCTTAAATCCTGAAACAGCACATAATCTATCAATTTCTGCTCTGAAGTATAATTTAGTACCCAAGAATACCATAAAACACTATAACAGTCTACAAAGTAGAGTTTTTGATATAGATTTTAGCAATCCAATTGGTCTTGCTGCTGGATTTGATAAAAATGCCGCTATATTTAATAACTTAAATAAGTTTGGTTTTGGCTTTATCGAATGCGGAACAGTTACACCAAAGCCTCAAATGGGAAATTCAAAGCCACGATTATTTCGTCTCAAAGAAGATAGAGCCATCATAAATCGTATGGGAACAAATAATAAAGGAGTTGATAATTTCTTAAAAAATGTTAAGAACAAAAAAGATCCTCTACAGATTTTAGGCATAAATATCGGCAAGAATGCTACTACCAAAGATCAAATTAAAGATTATTTAATATGCCTAGATAACCTTTATAAATTTGCTTCTTATATTACCATTAATATATCATCACCAAATACAAAAAATTTAAGAGATATTCAAAAAGCAGAAAATTTAGAAGAGTTTCTACAAGAAATTAACACAAAAAAGACTCTCTTATCCAAAAAACATCAATGCAACACCCCAATATTATTAAAAATTGCTCCAGACCTATCATTAAAAGAAGTTAAAGAAATTGCTAATATAACATTAAAAAATAACATTGATGGGGTGATTATCAGTAATACTACAATAAATGATAAAGATCTTTTAACTAGTAAATTTAAAAATGAAGCTGGAGGCCTTAGTGGTAAGCCATTGCTAAAAAAATCAAATGATATTTTGAAATTATTTTACCAAATTACCAAAGGCAAAATACCAATAATTGGTGTTGGAGGAGTTACAAGCGCCAAAGATGTATATGAAAAAATTCAATTAGGTGCTTCTTTGGTTCAACTTTATAGCTCGTTTATTTATGATGGTTTTTATTTAGTTGAAAAAATTAAAAAAGAATTAGATGATTTACTAAAGAGAGATGGGTTTAGCAATATTCAAGACGCAATTGGAATTAAAAATAAGTAATGCTTGAAATTAAAGGAATAAAATTATCAACTATTGACTGTGGCATTAAATATAAAAATCGTGATGATGTTTTATTGGTAAAATTTGACCAGGGAACACAAGTAGCTGGTGTTTTTGCACGCTCATCTTTTACAGCCTCCCCTGTAAATTGGTGCAAAAAGAATATTAAAAATGGACAAGCCTTAAGCTTAATAGTTAATTCTGGTAATGCTAATTCATTCACTGGCAAAACAGGAGATATATCTTTAGATAAAGTTGTAAGTGCTGTCGCTAGCACATTTAACTGCAAAAAAGAATTGATCTTTATGTCTTCAACTGGCGTTATTGGCGAAACATTGCAAGATCAAAAAATTACCGATAAACTGCCAATCTTGGTTAAAAATCTAAAAAATAATAAAGAAAATTGGATTAAAGCTGCTAAAGCTATAATGACAACAGACTTAAAGCCAAAATATAATTGTAAAACCGCTAAAATTGATGGCAAAGAAATTAAAATTAATGCCATTGCTAAAGGGTCAGGAATGATAGCTCCCAATATGGCAACAATGTTAGCTTATATTTTTACTGATGCAAATATTAATAATAATGCATTACAAGAAATATTAAGTGACATTAACAGCAGAACTTTTAACGCCATTACAGTTGATAGTGATCAGTCAACCAATGACACAGTAATGATTTTTGCCACCAAGTCAGCACAAAATAAAGAAATTACCAACTATAAATCACCTCAATTAAATGATTTTAAAGAAAAATTAGAGGAATTAATGTTAGATTTAGCAAAACAAATTGTTATTGATGGAGAAGGAGCAACAAAATTAATCAAAATTACAGTTAATGGCGCTAAATCACAAGAAAGTGCTAAAAATATTGCCTTCTCTATTGCTAACTCACCATTGGTTAAAACTGCAATTGCTGGTGAAGATCCAAATTGGGGGCGTATCGTTATGGCAATTGGAAAAACGCAAGAATCAATTAATCAAGATGAGTTAGGAATTAAAATTGGCAAATTTGATATAGTAAAAAATGGCCAAATTGCTTCAAATTATGTAGAAAAAGATGTACATCAATATTTAAAAAATGATAAAGTTGCAATTACTATTACCATCAGTAATAACAATAACAACTTTAGTGTATGGACATGTGACTTTACCGAAGAATATATTAAAATAAACAAAGATTATAGAAGTTAAAATGATAGATCAAAATAACAATTCACTAGAATTAGCAAACAAAAACTTAGCAAATGCTCTGGAAATCCTAGAAAAAACAGTTGGCCATAAAATAGAAAAAATCCAAAATCATAATTTCCAAGTAAACCAAGCAACAAATAAAGAAAAAGAATTTCTAAAAAATGAAATCAAAGAATTAACCATCAAAAATACTAATATAAAAGCAGCTGGGCAAAGATTAGCTAACGAAATTAAAGCCGACTTAGAAAAAGTAAAAAACATAATTAATAAATAATATGGCCTTACTAGAAATTTATATTGGTAAATCAAAATATACCATAGATTGCGAAGAATCACAGAGAGATAAAATTACCAATTTAGCCTCACATCTTAATGAAAGAGTTAATAATCTATCTTTAAAAATGAGATCTGCCGATGAAAAAACCATCCTAATGCTATGCTGCGTAATGATTGAAGAAGAGTTAGAAGATTTAAAAAATCTTAAATCATCCCCACATAACAATCAAAACGAAAGGGAATCTCTAAACAAAGAGAATGAGCAACAAAATATATCCAAATCTATCCAAAATGCGACTTTACGCATAGAAAATCTTGCAAATAAAATAAAAAACTACTAGAATAGATTTAAACACTGTTAACATATTTAATTACTGTCAGAGAGGACAGAGCTAAAAATTCTTTGAACCCAATAACTTTCAGCTTGGAAGTAGCCTCTGTTGAAGCCGTGGCTTCATTACCGTTCACATCCACCTATTTGATTCACGGATTCAAGTAGATATATCAGCTCATCCCTCTGATGGTTTTAACAACTCACCTTACGCACACCGCATATTTTGAGGAATTTATTATGAAAGCACCAAAATTAGGTGGATGTAAGTTAATAACCCCTATCATTAGACCTTGTTAAATAAAATAGAAATTAGAGAAACAATTCAAAAACAAAGGAGTCTTCTATCAAATAGCGAGGTACTATTTCGATCACAAAAAATTTCAAATAATGTAATTTCTAACTTATTACCCAAAATAAAGGAAATAAAAAATAAGAAAATTGCTTTATACCTTAATATTAACAATGAAGTAGATACATCTATTCTGTTAGAACATCTATTTTATATAAAGCATGTCAACATATCCTTACCTAAAGTTAACCCCTTAAATAACTCAATGATATTTAAACAATATAAATTGGGCGAAGAATTGGAGAATAACAATAAATATAAAAAAATTCTTGAACCCAAATCAACAAATTTAACTATTGACCCAGAAATTGTTTTTACTCCTTTGGTTGCTTGTGATAAAAATGGCAAAAGGATTGGTATGGGAGGTGGATTTTATGATAAAAAAATAGCACAAATTAAGAAAAAAAGTCAAAATATTACACTTATTGGACTAGCATATGATTTTCAGATATTGACTAATATTAACTCTGAAAATTTTGATCAAAGCCTTGATTTTATTGTCTTTGAGGATGGCATCATTGATTGCCAAAAGCAATATCCATAACATCCTTTATTAACAAAGTTCAAAAAAAAAGAAATAAATTTGTTGCTTTAATATTTTCCTAGTAATAGTTTAGTTCTCAAGCAAGCTGTTGCACTGGCTTTAATAGTTAGCTCAACGGTGAAGTTTAGCTTAATATCATTACTAATAAAAGGAAATTTAAAATGCATAAAACAGATTTAATCAACGAAATTGCTAATAAAACTGGTTCATCTAAAAAAGATGCCGGTGCTGCTCTAGAAGCTACCCTACAATCTATTGCTACAGCTTTAAAAGGCGGAACATCAGTTACTTTAATTGGTTTTGGTACTTTTAAAACTATCAATACTGCTGCTAGAAAAGGACGTAACCCACAAACTGGGAAGGAAATCCAAATTCCTGCTGCTGTTAGAGTTAAATTCTCTGCTGGTAAAGCATTAAAAGATGCTGTTAACTAATATTTGGTTAACTATTTATATCTTTTATAAGAATTATAAATAAATGAAATTATCCAAGATGGTATACCGTCTTGGATTTTTTCTTTTATATATGGCCTTAAATGTAAAAAGCCAAAAAATATTTCTTTGTAAAAAGAATTATTTTAAACTTTTTTCATTAAGGTAGAAAAATTATTAGGGTGATTAGCTCAGTTGGTAGAGCATCTCGTTTACACCGAGGAGGTCGGCAGTTCGACCCTGTCATCACCCACCAGCCTATGCTCTTATGAGCTTTGGCTGTGACAAGCCATCCTTAAGATAGTTTGTTAACTGGAGATCGTTATAGCGAAGACTGCCCAGAGTAGCCTATTAGGGCATAGACAGTCTGATAATCCAACCACTATCCTTAAAGAGCTT
Source organism: Rickettsiales bacterium (assembly GCA_038123275.1). Lineage (GTDB taxonomy): Bacteria > Pseudomonadota > Alphaproteobacteria > Rickettsiales > UBA1997 > CAJQHT01. Next base: position 6,894 of record JAYORG010000019.1, read on the forward strand.
CATACCAACAAACCAGACCCATAAATCAAAAATACAAAACTTTTTTTCAAAGAAGCTTGATTAATAGAAGTTTTAAAATTATATTCATTGCCTCATAAGTTTGGGGGTGTAGCTCAGCTGGTTAGAGCGCCTGCCTGTCACGCAGGAGGCCGCGGGTTCGAGTCCCGTCACTCCCGCCACATTTTTATAATAAATTGTGGCATTTTCCCCAAAGCACTCTAAGATTTAATCTAGTCAAAGTCATCATCAAATAATTATAAGACGATTAATGCTATTTAGCTCTCTGGAGTATATATTCTTATTTTTGCCACTAATATTCTTTACTTATTACTTACTGATTAAGAATAAGTTAATAATAGGTAGTAAGATTTTACTTATTTTGGCATCTTTATTTTTTTACTCTTATTGGAATATTAAATATTTACCACTTCTTCTAGCTTCAGTTATAATAAACTACTTGTGTGGTTCTTATTTAATTAAAAATAAAAGTAAGATATTAGCTATTAGCGCTATTTTACTAAACATATCTTTGCTTGGCTATTTTAAATATGCCAATTTTTTTATTGAGAATATCTCTATTCTATTATTTGACAATAGCCTAATTAATCCAAATATTATTCTACCATTAGCTATTAGCTTTTTTACCTTTCAACAAATTGCCTATATTGCTGATTGTTATCAAAATAAATTACAAGATAGAAATTTTTTAAACTACGCCATATTTGTTACCTTCTTCCCACAGTTAATTGCTGGCCCAATAGTGCATCACAAAGAAATGATGCCCCAATTTAAAGGGCTTAGAACCAAATTTATCAATTATAATAATATTGCTCTTGGTATTTTTATTTTTGGAGTTGGTTTATTTAAAAAAATTGTTATTGCTGACTATTTTGCAATACATGCCAATTACGGCTTTGAATATTTTTCATCTTTAAGCCTGCTAGATGCCTGGAAAACAAGCCTATCTTACAGCATTCAGCTCTATTTTGATTTTAGTGGCTACACAGATATGGCCATTGGATCGGCATTAATATTTAATATCAAACTACCCTTCAACTTTAATCAACCTTATAAATCTACTAATATTAAAGAATTTTGGCAAAGGTGGCACATGACTTTATCGCGCTTCTTAAAAGACTATATCTATATTCCCCTTGGCGGAAGTAAAGTTGGAGAATTTAGAATATATTTCAACCTAATGCTGGTATTTTTAATAAGCGGCTTATGGCATGGAGCTGGATGGACATTTATCTTTTGGGGCTTTCTACATGGTAGTGCTATTTGCATACATCATTTTTATGACAAATTACAACTTCAAATAAATAAAATAGTGGCTTGGTTTATAACTTTTAATTTTATTAATATTTCTTGGATCTTTTTTAGAGCTGACAATTTTACACAAGCTACAACAATATTACAAAAAATGTTTGGCCTTAACATTAACAGCTTTGGTTTTAGTGAGAATTGGCAAAACTTCTTAATATTTATAAGATTTAATAAAATTGAGTATCTGGCTTTAGTGGCTTCTTTATTCTTAGCTTATAAATTATTGCCAATTATTACAAATGATGCACAAATACTAACGCAAAAATTTAAAGCTAATGGCAACTATAAGCTTATTACTATATGTTTGTTTGCTATTTCTATTCTATCTTATCATAAAACTTCAGAATTTTTATATTTTAATTTCTAATGAAAAAAATAGATAAAACTTTAAAAAATTGGATTAAAACTACTTTAATAAGCATTATTGCAACATTAATGGTAGTAATCCTAATAAATTACATAAATGACCCTCTATGGGTCTTTAACCATCAAATTTTTAGCAATAAAACTCAACTTGGTTTTAATGAACGCCAACAAAAAACCAATCGACTCTATTTTGACAATCAGAATTATGATTCAATATTGCTTGGAAATAGCAAAAGCACCTATATTGACCAAAATAAATTTACTAAAGGTAAATTATTTAACTATGGGGTTTCGGCAATGAATATCTCTGAATATGATATGTATATTAATTTCTTTAAAACAGTCACTAATAATAATCCTAAATATATCTTGCTAGCTATTGATTTTAATTCTTGCTTAAAAACAAAAGAAATGCACTCTTATCAAAATCCAGAATTCTATATAAATAATACCACGTCTCAACTATACAAACTAAAACATCTTTTAAGCTATAGCACATTTATATACTCTTTAAGAAACCTAACTCACTTCTTAGATAAAAAAAAGGCTATTTACAATAACAATAATAAAAAAATCAAATTAGGACTGAATCATTACAAAAAAATTCCAACCATAAAAGATATGGTAAAAATTAGAAAAAATCCTCCTATAAACTACCAAAATGCTATTTATAATGAAGAATTACCAAATATCTTTGAAAAAATTAAAAGAAATAACCAAAAAAGTAATTTTAAAATTATTCTTATACCGGACTTTATGCCTACTTTTACCGTAAATAAAAATAAGGTAATCTACAATCAATGCTTGAATGATATTAAAGAAATATTTGGTCATAAAAATATATTTAACTTCATGAAGCTAAACAAAGATACTATCAATCCCAATAACTATTATGATTCATCTCACTTTAAGGACTATGTTGGAGATAATATATTAGAAAAAATTAACAATACTAACTATTAATAGATTCATTTTTTTTATCCACCAAAACAACTAGAGAGTTATGGTTTTTAATCTCACTCTCATCTAAGATACAATAAGAACAAATAATGACTAAATCGCCTTCATAGGCCTTTCTGGCTGCAGCACCATTTATTTGGATAGATCCACTGCCCCTTGGCGCCGATATTGCATAAGTAGTAAATCTTTCACCATTATTAATGTTTAATACATCCACTTGTTCACCCACATTTATATTAGCTTTATCCAATAAATCTTGATCAATTGAAATAGATCCTTCATAATGTAGATCAGCCATTGTAACAGTGGCACGATGAATTTTTGATTTTAAAAAAGTTAATTGCATCAATTAGTTAAAATAATTATATCTAGATAAAGTAGAAATTGCCCATAAGCTAAAGAATATTAAACCAAAAAACTTCCAGCTCGACTCTCTTTTCTTTATTTTGTCTATCTCATCAATTAAGTAATCACTTTTATTGTTAAATTCAAGTGTAGTTTCAACTAAATCAGGCAAATTGCTCATTTTTTTGATAAAATCTATAGAATGATCACGTATTTGCGCATCAAAACCGATATTTACTTTAGCCCACTCTTTAATCCATGGCTTTGATAATGTCCAAATATTTAGATCTTTATTAAGAGATACTCCAGCACCCTCAACTAACATAATAGTTTTTTGCAACAGCAATAATTCCGGCCTAGTTTCCATATTGTATCTTTTGGTCATTTTTAGTAATTTTGCTAATAAATCAGCAAAAGATATATTATTTACCGACTTTCCAACTATTGTTTCACCAATAATACGACAATTTAGTGCAAATTCATCGATATTAGTCCCTTTAGGGATTAAATTAGCAGCAAGATGTAGCTTAGCCACACGTTGGTAATCTTTCTTTAAAAAACTCATAAGAATTTGAGCAATTGCTATTCGTGTATTTTTATCAATAATACCAATAATACCAAAATCAACAATGGCAATTCTTCCATCTTTCATTAAAAATAAATTACCAGGATGCATATCGCCATGAAAAAAACCATCGCTATAAACTTGATTAAAATAACCAATTACCAAATTTTCTGCGGCTTTAACCTTATTAATCTTACTCTTGGCTATCTTGTCTTTATCAGAAAAGGCAATTCCATCAATCCACTCGCTTGTTAAAACTCTCTTACTTGACAACTCCCAATAAACCTCAGGTATATATACCCCGTTAAAATTTGCTAAATTACTTTTAAGTTGAGAAGCTGCAGCAGCTTCATTTAATAAATCTAATTCATGGTTGCTACAAATTTCTAGAACAGCTACTATATCCCTAACCTTCTTGGCATAGTATTTAGAAAATATAGAAATTAAATTTACAATAATTTTTAAAGTAAAAATATCTCTTTTAACAATTCTAATAATATTTGGTCGCAAAACCTTTACTGCAACATCTTTATTATGTATAGTTTTGCATTTATAAACCTGAGCAATTGAAGCGCTAGCAACTGGCTTTTGTGAAAACTTTGCAAATAAGTCTTTGTGACTTATTTTAAATTCTTTTTTAAGTATCTTATGGGCTTTTTTACAGGAAAAAGGTGGTACCTTATCTTGGAAAACTGCTAATATTTGAGCAAGATCATCTCCAACTAAATCAGGCCTAGCTGCAAGTAATTGACCCAACTTCATAAAAGTTGGACCTGATAATTTAAGAAATAAATATAAAGATTTACCTTTACTAAAAGGAAGGATGGCCAGAGCCAATAACGAAACAAGAACCAGCTTGAATATATTGATAAAGCTAATAATTCTCAACATCATTATAAAAAACTTTTAATAATCAAGATTTTCTAGATAGAGTTATAACTAAATCATTATCCTAACTTTTTAGGAATTTTTGAAAGATTTTTATAAAAATTTTAATCAATATTCAACATATTGTGCGGAAATTTTTGTAAAAAAGAGCCAAAAATCACGAAAAAGTGGAGTGATGATTTCGTGACAACATTATCTAGTTACCAGAATCAGTTGCTGGATCTTTATTAACATCAACCTTAATTTCTGATAGGTCAACCTCAACTCCAGCCCAACCAAATAACTTAGTCATTAATTGTGACAAAATATTTAAAATATTACCAAAAACTTCACGTATTCTCTCTACAATACGCTTTAAGGCATTTGCTGAATCTTGATCTAAATTTAATATTGCAACAACATCTTCAACTGTAATAATACCAACCATTAGCATTACAATTAAAACTGAAGCAGCAGTAGAAAATAATACCAAAATAGTCCTAAATGTAAAAAATGCTAAAATATCCATATCAATTTTTTCAATAACTTAATAACTACAAACACTTACCAAAATAAGTGGTTGGGGTTAATGACTTAGCATTATATTGCTGCTCAATAAGCCCAGAAAATGTAACATCATAAATCTTTTCTTGCTTAGACGTTATCTTAAATGATAACTCATCTTTCTTATTAATGCAATAATTATTCTTTTTTAGCAAGTTCTTTAATATCTTAACTTGTGATTTAGTCATTTTTGGATGTTTCTTATCTGGCACAGACTCATCGCCACTCAATAATTTATCGCTAACAGCAAAAGAGAATGATTGTGTATTTAATGAGTTATAAAAAGATAATTTTCCCAGATGATCTTGGCTAGGTATATCATTAGAACAAGAGGCTAATGTAAAAATAAAAATTATACCAAAAACTAAACTTGATAAAATATGGCGCTTAAAAAGATCTTGAACAGGTTTTAAAAACATAATAAATATCATTCAATCTTAAGAACACTTAACTCACCTTACGACGTGGCGCAATTTTTGAGTGATTTTTAAGATGATGCATTATTAGCAAAATCTAACTTTTCTTTAATTCTAGCAGCTTTTCCTGTTAAATCTCTTAAGTAATATAATTTTGCTCTTCTCACAACACCTTTTTTAGTTACCTGTATAGAAGAAATTAACGGAGAGTAAAAAGTAAATTTTCTTTCAACACCAATACCAGCGCTAATTTTTCTTACAGTGAATGTAGCGCTATAATTAGAAAGACTTTTGCTTCTAGCAATAACAACACCAATAAAAGCTTGTAACCTTGTGTTGCCACCCTCGCTAATTTTATATTTTACTACAACACTATCTCCAACTTTAAAGTTAAGATCAAAATCTTTCGACTCATCTCTTGTTGCTTTAATTTTTTCTAACTGTTTGGTCTCAAATTCTTGAATTAAATTGCCCATAATTTTTAATATTGATTATTTCTTAGCATCAGTTTTTTTACTAACCACTTCTTTTTTAGCAGCTTCTTTTTTGGCAACCTCTTTTTTGGCAACCTCTTTTTTAGCAACTTTCTTAACTGACTTTTTTTTAGAATCCTTTTGCATAGCTTCTTCTTTTTCTATCTTTTGCTTTTCTTTTCCAGATTTTTTAACAGAATCATTAGCTGCTTTTTTATTGATCTCGTTTCTATCAACCAATTCAATTATAGCCATAGGAGCTTTATCGCCAGCCCTAAAGCCATAATGCATAATTCTAGTATATCCACCCTTTCTATCTTTAATACGAAGGCCAATATCTAAAAATAATTTATTAACTAACTCTTTATCCTTTATAACACATAGAACCTTTCTACGATTAGACAAATTATCAATTTTAGCAATTGTCATTATTTTTTCAATAAATGGACGAAGCTCCTTAGCTTTTGGCAAAGTAGTTTTTATCAGCTCATGCTTTAATAAAGCACTTGTAAGATTAATTAATAAAGCTTTCCTATGGGAACTAGTTCTATTAAGTTTTCTTCCTTTTAATTTATGTCTCATCTTAAACTATTATTAAAAATCTTTACTTTTAATTCTGGATAATTCTTCAATATTTTCTGGGGGCCAATTAGGTATTTTCATACCAAAACCTAAACCCATACTCTTAAGGTTATCTTTTAATTCATTTAAAGATTTTCTACCAAAATTTGAAGTTTTTAACATTTCTGCTTCCGTTCTGACAGCTAAATCACCAACATATGTAATTCTTTCATTCTTTAAGCAATTATAAGATCTAACAGAAAGCTCTAATTCATCAATGCTTTTTAGTAAGTTCTTATTAAACTCAGGCTCATAATCATTTTCTTGTGCGTTATCAGCAATGTCAGCAACATCAAAATTGATAAAAACCTGCATCTGATCTTGTAAAATTTTAGCCGTAACTCCAAGAGCATCTCTAGGAGTAATAGTACCGTCAGTCTCAATATTCATGATTAATTTATCATAATCAGTAATTTGACCTACCCTGGCATTTTCAACCTTATATGCAACTCGTCTTATTGGGCTAAACATAGCATCAATAAATATAGTACCAACTTCAACCTCTTGATCAGCTAATCTTGAAGCAGTAACGTACCCCCTGTTACATCCAACATTCATTTGAATATCAATTTTAGCACCTTTACTCAAAGTACAAATCGTGATATCCTTATTTACTATTTTAACACCTTCTGTAGTTTTGATAGATCCAGCTAGAACAGCCCCTTCTTTATTGGCACTTAACTTCAATACGCACGGAGAAGAGTCTTCTTTAGCAATTGCCAAAGATTTAATATTCATGATAATTTCAGCAACATCTTCCTTTACACCTTCAATTGCGCCATATTCGTGTAATACACCATCTATCTTAATAGAAGTTACCGCAAAACCAGCAATAGAAGATAATAAAATTCTTCTAAGTGAATTGCCAAGAGTATTACCATAACCTCTTTCAAAAGGCTCCATTATAATAGAAGCATTCTTTTCTGGATCAACACCATCTTTAACAGTGATATTTGTAGGTTTTGACAATAGCTGCCAACTTTCCTTTAATATAGACATATAACCTAAACTAATTTTAAAATTAATAATAATAAACTATTAGACTCTTCTTCTTTTTGGAGGCCTACACCCGTTATGTGGATGATAAGTGTTATCAGTAATAGAAGTAACATTAATATCCGAGGCTTGTAAAGCCCTAAGAGAAGCCTCCCTTCCAACGCCAGGACCAGATACTTCAACACATACTGTTTGTAAGCCAAAAGACTTAGCAGCATCCAAAGCATCTTGAGTTGCAACTTGAGCCGCATAAGGAGTTGCTTTTCTTGAACCTTTGAAACCATTCTTACCTGCAGAAGACCAACATATAGAATCTCCTTTTAAATCAGTAATAGAAATTATAGTATTATTAAAAGTTGCACAAACCTTAACAATACCATTAATAACAGTTCTTTTTTTCTTATTTGTTTTTTTAGTGCTATACTTAGCCATTATCTATGAAATTAATTATTTAGTAACTTTTTTCTTACCAGCTACGGCAACTGCCTTACCTTTACGAGTTCTAGCATTAGTGTGAGTTCTCTGTCCTCTTACCGGTAAACGTTTTACATGCCTAATACCACGATAACAACCCAAATCTGTTAACCTTTTAATATCTGATACTCTTTGTCTTCTAAGATCACCTTCTAATATTGGATATTCCTTAGCTAATAAATCTCTAACTTCAGATAACTTAGACTCAGCAATATCTAGAGTTCTAGTTGCTAGGTTAATTTTTAACTTTTTACAAATTTCATGAGCAGTACTCTTACCAACACCATAAACATATGTTAATGATATAACGAATCTTTTTTCTTTTGGAATATTAACACCAGCTATCCTTGCCAAAGTAGTCTCCTTTTATAAATTTAATAATTATTTCCTTAAAGTAGGTTTAACTCTAGAAGAGTTGATACTATCTCTAATCTCATTTTTTACGAGGTCAATAGGTTTTAAACCATTCACGGTAGAAATCAAGTCTTTTTTTGTATACAAATCAATTAATTGCTTTGTATCTTTGTGATAAACTTTTAGTCTATTCACAACTGTATCTTCATTATCATCCGCCCTGCTAGATAAATTTGTTGAATTACAACTATCGCAAACCCCTTCTTTACTAGTATTGTTAAAAAATTTATTATATACAGTACCACAATCAGAACAAGAAAATCTTCCGGAAATTCTTTTTACTATAACATCATCTGAAACCTCTAAATTAATTACTGTAGAAATTGATTTATTAATTTCTGATAAACTATTATCTAAAGAAACAGCTTGTGATAGATTTCTTGGAAAACCATCAAGAATAAAACCATTATTACAATCTTCTTCTAAAAGACGCTTTTTAATAATGTCAATAACAACACTATCGGGAACCAAAGAGCCATCATCCATATATTTCTTGGCTAACATACCAATATCGCTTTTATTTTTTACCTCTAAGCGCAAAATTTCGCCTGTAGAAATTGTTGGAATATTTAACTCTTCTGCTAAAATTGCAGCTTGAGTACCCTTTCCTGAGCCGGGAGCTCCTAAAAAAATTATATTTGACATATTTAATAATTAAATTGACTATCTTGACCTTACTCTAACTTTTCTTCTCTTACCAACTGCATTGTATTTTCCAGAAAATAAATGAGATTGTACTTGGTTTACTAAATCTAATATGACATTAACCATAATCAATATTCCAGTACCACCTATATATAAAGGCATAGAATAGTTAGTTATTAAAATCTCTGGAATAATACAAACTGCTACTAGATATAAGCCACCAGCCATTGTTAAACGAGCAATTACAGAATCTAAATAGGAAGAAGTTCCTTCTCCTGGCCTAATACCTAATATAAAACAATTACTCTTCTTTAAGTTATTAGCTACATCTTTAGTATTAAAAATAATAGAAGAATAAAAAAATGAGAAAAACATTATTAAAGCAGAAAAAACAATTAAATAAATTGCACCACCTCTTCTAAAAAATGATAATATTAAATCACCATCATCACCCATAAATTGAGCAATAGCAGATGGAAACATCAAGATTGAACTAGCAAAAATTGGTGGTATAACTCCAGAAATATTAAGCTTTAATGGTAAAAAAGATGAATCTTTCATGCCGTTAGCTCTCATCATGGCGCTATTAGGATATTGAATCTTAATATTTCGATAAGTCCTCTCAATAAAGGCAATTACCGCTACAAATCCTACAAAAGCCACGAAGAAAAGTATTACAAATATCCAAGAGTAAACCCCACTTCTAGATAGATCTAAAAATTGAGCAAAAGTGGTTGGAATTGAAGAAACAATACCCACAAATATTATCAAAGATATTCCATTTCCAATCCCAGATGCGGTAATTCTTTCACCAAACCACATCAACATAACTGTTCCACCTACTAGACTAACGCAAGTTGTCCATAAGAAGATTCTAGAATCACTAATAAAAACATTATTATCAACATTTGATAAAGCATAATAAACCCCTAGAGACTGGAATAAGGATAAGATAATTGTAAAATAACGAGTATATTGGTTGATTTTCATTCTACCATATTCACCTTCCTTTTTTAAAGCTGCCAAACCTTTATGCATAGCCGTAAGAAGCTGCATAATAATTGAAGCAGTAATATAAGGCATAATATTAAGGGCAAATATACTCATTCTCTCTAGCGCACCGCCAGAAAAGAGATTGATCATTCCAAATATATTTGAACCTTCGGAGGTAAAAAACTTTTGAATAACTTCACTATTAATTCCAGGTATAGGCACAAAAGTACCAAACCTATATATCAATAATATGGATAGAGTAAATAATATTCTTTTTTTTAGATCGGAGTTATTTTGCACTTTCAGTTTTTAGAATATTTCTAAATATTAATGAAAAACTTTAAAAAAGTTATTTTCTAAGCAGCAAAAACCTGGGCTTTTTTAGAATAAAAATCTACCTGAATTTTTAGACCTTCATTTTTAACTTCTAAATTACCCATTATTAGCTTTACTTTGCTATCTTTATTATTTAGCAAACCAAAGCTAACTAGGTCTTCTTTTGCTAAATTCTTCTTTGTAACCTTATTCTTTTTTATAGCAGCCAAAACATCTTTAATATTAACAATTTCGTAAGATTCTCCACTTTGACTTCTGAAACCCTTTTTAGGCAATCTCATATAAATTGGAGTTTGTCCACCCTCAAATAACTTTAAAGCCACACCAGAGCGAGATTTTTGTCCTTTAACACCATGTCCAGATGTCTTACCTGTTCCAGATCCTATACCACGACCAACTCTCTTGCGGTTATCAGTTTTGATCTTATTAATATTATTTAAAGTAATAGACATATTAAGTAATTTTAATTAATTGACACTAACTTTTATTAAATGCTCAACCTTTTTGATCATTCCAATAGTTTCCTTAGAACATAACAGGGTTGATTTACTACCGATACCCTTAAGTCCAAGACCAGTAAGGTTTGCTTTTTGACCCTTAGTTAAACCAGAAAAACCTCTAGTTTGAACCAATAATATATTCTTTTTTAATATTGTATCTAAAGACATATTTTTACTCATTTGCACTTACTATATTTAACGCTAAATTTCTCTTTTTAACAATATGAGAAACATCTTTTAACCTTCTATCTGCAATCATTTTAGGAGATAGAAGAGATTTTAAAGCTTCAAAAGTTGCGGCAACCATATTATAAGGATTGGAAGTTCCTATTGATTTTGCTACAATATCATTAATTCCGGCACATTCAAAAATAGCACGCATTGGACCACCAGCTATAACACCTGTACCAGGGGGAGCTGATCTTAAATTAACTTTACCAGCGCAAAATCTACCCTCAATATCATGATGAATTGTTCTGCCCTCTTTCAAAGCAACTTTAATTAAAGACTTTTTAGCAGCTTCAAAAGCTTTATTTTTAGCATCCATTACTTCCTTGGCATTGCCTTTACCAAATCCAACTTTACCATTTTTATCACCAACAACAACTAAAGCGGCAAAAGAAAAGTTTTTACCACCTTTAACAGTTTTAGAAACTTTATTAACCAAAACCAACTTCTCTACAAGTTCACCACTATTGCTACTTTTGTTGTTGTTGTTATTATTGTTACTATTATTAGATTTTGACATCCCTTTTAATAATTAAATTTTTGTTTTTAAAATTTTAAGCCTTTACCACGACAAGACTGCGCAAAAGACTTAACTCTACCATTATAAAGATACGCTCCTTTATCAAATACTACCTTCTCTATCTTTTTTGCACTGCATAATCTAGAAAATTCTTCACCAACTAACTTAGCAATATCAACTCCCTTATGCTCTTTTTTAATCTTATCTTTAGCACTTAAAGAAGAACAAGAAACAATAACATTACCATTATTATCGTCTATTAACTGAGCATAGAAATTTTTATTAGACCTAAAAACTGCTATTCTTGGGCGACTAGACTTATTGTTAGATTTAACTCTATTTCTAATTCTATTTTTTCTTCTAGTAAAACTATCTAACCTTATTGACATATCAAATTTAATTATTTTTTCTTACCTTCTTTGCGAACTATAATGCTTCCAGCTATTTTGACCCCTTTACCCTTGTAAGGTTCAGGCTTTCTAAAAGCAATAATTTCTGAGGCAACTTGACCTACTAAAACCTTATCATAACTACTTAGTCTAATTATATTAGGCTTTTCAAACCCGGCTGTTACCGCATCTGGTAAATTATAGAAAATCTCATGACTATAACCCAGATTAAGAACAACCATTTTTTGATTAACCGAAGCTTTATAACCAACTCCATTAACTTCTAAAACTATTTCAAAAGGCTTTATCATGCCAGAAACAATATTATTAATATTACTTCTATCCATACCAACATCAATCGAGAAGGCTTTATTGCCATTTTTTGCAGTTAATTTGACTTGATTATCAGCATAATTAACTTCAACATTAGGTCTAACACTATAATCCCTAGTTAACTTACCATTATCAAATTTTATATTATTACCACTAATTTCTACCTTAAACTCTTCAGGCACTGCAACTGGTAATTTTCCAACTCTTGACATATTTTATTTATAATTAGAAAATTTTTAATAACACTTCGCCACCAACTTTATTGGTTCTAGCAAAACTATCTGGGACAACCCCTTTTGATGTTGAAATCACTACAACTCCCAAGCCATTTCTAACTGAAGGAATATCTTTCACTCCACAATATACTCTTTTACCAGGCTTAGAAACAACATTTATTTCACTAACAACTGGACGAGAAAGATGATATCTTAAATGAATATTAAACTTCTTAGAATCAGGACATTTTGAATAATTCAAAATATAACCTTCTTCTTTTAAGATTTTTAAAATATCTTCTCTTAATTTAGAAATAGGAGAAGCTATTACGTTTCTCTTAGCTAAATAACCATTACGAATCATTGCTACTAAATCCGATACTGTATGACTTACTGACATATTACTCCTACCAACTTGATTTTATTAAACCCGGAATATGACCCCATGCCGCTAAATCTCTTAAAGAAATTCTTGATAAGGAAAATTTCCTATAAACACCTCTAGGTCTTCCAGTTAAACTACATCTATTTCTATATCTATTTTTAGCACTATTTCTTGGCAACTCTGCCAATTTAGTTTGAGCTGCTAATCTCTCATCAAAAGATAATGTTTGATCTTTTGCAATCTTAGAAAGATTTGCTCTCTTATCTTTATATTGGCAAGCCAACTTCTTTCTTCTTATATTTTTCTTAATTGAACTACTTCTAGCCATAATTTATTAAAATTTATTATTACCTTATTGGAAGGTTTAATTTTTTTAACAAAAACAAGGATTCATCCTTAGTTTTTGCGGTTGTGATGATATTTATATTCATTCCAAAAGTTTTTACAATATTATCTAGATCCACTTCTAAAAATATACTATGATCTTTAATGCCAAAACTATAATGACCACTCTGATTAATACCCTTTTTTGAAAGGCCTCTAAAGTCTCTAATTCTTGGCAAAGATATATATGCTAGTCTATCGAAAAATTCATACATCTTTTTTCCTCTTAAAGTAACCTTACTACCAACATTCATACCTTCTCTTAATTTAAAAGTAGCTATAGATTTTGTCGATTTAGTTAGTACAGCCTTTTGTCCAGCTATTAAAGATAGTTGATTCTCTAAATAAGCACAAAACTTATTATCACTATCAACTGCCTTAATACCAACATTTAAGCTAATTTTTTTAAGCTTAGGAATTTCTATTGCATTTTTATAACCGAATTTTTCCTGCAATTGTTTTGATACTGAATCTTTATATAATTTTTGAGTATGTGACATCTTAAAATTAATCTATTTTTTTACCAGTTTTCTTTGAAACACGGCCTTTCCTTGAGAATTTTTTTCCTTCACCGGAATCAATTACAAAACCTATTTTAACCGGTTTACCATCTTCAATATGTGAAATATTAGAGATGTGTATTGACTTTTCAGATTTTACAATCTGACCAGGACCACTTGATGTTGGTTTTTTGTGAATAGTTGCTAAATTTACACCTTCAACAATTACTCTGTCTTTTAGGACCAACTTAATTTTACCTTTTTTTCCTTTATCTGAACCAGCTATTATTATAACTTGATCATTCTTTTTAAACTTTTGTGCCATTATACAACTTCCCCCGCTAATGATGCAATTTTTAAAAACCCTTTATGTCTAACCTCTCTAGCAATTGGACCAAAAACACGAGTACCAATTGGCTCGTTATCTTTGTCAACTAAAACTACAGCATTGTCATCAAAAACAATAAGGCTACCATCTGCTCTAACTATTTTACTTCTAGTTCTAACAATTACACCTCTTGCAACTTGACCTTTTTTAACTTTAGACCCAGGTATTACACTAGTTATAGAAAGGACAACTACATCACCAACTCCGGTAATCATATGCTTACTTCCACCTAAAACTTTAATACATCTAACAGATTTGGCTCCTGAATTATCAGCGGCAACCAAGGTTGTTTGCATTTGAATCATGTTACACCCCCTCCGATCTTAATCTCCATCTCTTCCTTTTGGATATAGGCTTAGACTGATCAACAGACACTTCTTGTCCTACCTTGATATCTTCACCCTCAAAATGGATTAAATAACTTTTATGAGAAGTAATATATTTTTCATACTTCTTATGCTTCTTGTAAGAAGTTGATACACCTCTAAAAGTTTTATTATCTATTATATTTTCAACTTTTACTTTCATTTATCTTAAATAACTATTTTTTAACCTTTACGGCATTTAATTTAGTAAATAATCTTGCCACCTCTTTTTTAGCACTTCTAATATCTTTTAATGATATAGACTCACCTGAAGCTAGCTTTAATTTCATGACCAAAAGACTTCTCTTTTTTGATCTTATATTTTCTAATAAAGACTTCTTTTCTTCACTCATAATATCAAATTAAATAATATTTATTACCTTTGTTTTAAAAGGTAACTTTGCAGCCGCTTTTGCTAAAGCTTCACCAGCAATTTCATCACTAACACCATCAATCTCAAATATAACTCTTCCTGGCTTAATCTTCATCATGTAATATTCAATACTTCCTTTACCACTACCCATTCTAACTTCTGCTGGTTTTTTAGTAACAGGAGTATGAGGAAAAACAGTAATCCATAACTTTCCAGCTCTTTTCATACACCTAGTAATTACCTTTCTAGCAGATTCAATCTGACGTGAATTAATTCTGCCAGATTCTAATGACTTTAAACCAAAAGAACCGTATGACAACTTATTGCCAGAAGTAGCATATCCAGTTATTTTCTTACCGCCTTTCTGCGATTTTCTATATTTTGTCTTCTTTGGTACTAACATTTATTCTTAAATCAAAATTTTAGGAACGTGAAATCTATATTCTACTATCAGTAAAGTCAACTCCTTAATGCCAAATAATTGGAATTTGATAGAGGATCTAAGCAGATACAGTGCTTCTTTCAACAAAACCTTTATATACCCATACTTTAACACCTATTACACCATAAGTTGTATAAGCATTAGCAATTGCATAATCAATGTTGCATCTTAAGGTATGCAAAGGAACTGAACCCTCTTTATACCATTCGGTTCTGGCAATTTCAGCTCCACCTAATCTTCCAGAACATGCAACTTTAACACCTTGTGCACCATACTTAATAGCATTTTGCATAGATTTTTTCATAGCCTTCTTAAAAGCAACACGACCTTCTAATTGCTTAGCAATATTTTGAGCTATCAAAGAAGCTTCAATATCAGGCTTATCAATTTCTACTATTCTAACATCAACCTGACATTTAGCAATGACAGCAACAGCTTTAATAATCTTTTCAATATCTAAACCTTTTTTACCAATTAAAACACCTGGTTTTGAAGTTTTAATTATCAAGTTTACCTTATCAGTAGATCTTTCAATTATAACATTACCTATTCCACAATGAGAATATTTCTTTTTAATGAACTCTCTAATATTGATGTCACTAATCAAATTTTTAGCATAGTTTTTTCTGTCAAACCATACTGACTGCCATTCTTTTTTATTTAGTAATCTAAAACCTATAGGATTTACTTTTTGACCCATTATATATTCCTTTAATTATTTTCTATTAAAACCACTCTTATATTGCTATAAGTTTTTATTATTCTGTTAGATCTACCTCGAGCTCTAGCACTAAATCTTTTTAAAGCAAAAGTTCTACCAACATCAATTCTATCTATAATTAGATTATCTATATCTAAATTATGATTATTTTCTGCATTAGACATAGCAGAATAAATTAAAGAACTAACCACAGGGGCAACTTTTAAGTTACAAAATTTTAGATTTTTGATAGCATCAGATGCTGACATCCCTCTAAGATTTCTAGTTAACTTTATTATTTTCAAAGGGCTAGACTTAATTGACTTAAGATAAGCACTTACTTCATTTTCTTTTTGTTTTTTTAAACTCATAAGAAATTAATTAATTATTTTTTTACTTTTTTATCAGCACCGTGGCCATAAAATGTCCTAGTTGGTGCAAATTCACCAAACTTATGACCTACCATTCCTTCACTAACAAGAACAGGAATAAATTTTTTACCATTATAGACAGCAAAATTAATACCAACAAATTGTGGTAATATAGTAGATCTCCTAGACCAAATCTTAATAACTCTCTTTTTAGGAGACTCGATGTAATCTTTTGCTTTTTTTAATAAATATCCATCTACAAATGGAATTTTCCATGATGATCTTGCCATATTACTTAATTATTAATTATTACTTTTTATATCTAGTGTTAACTATCAATCTATTAGATAGTTTTTTCTTACATCTAGTTCTTTTTCCTTTAGCAGATTTTCCGGTTGGAGACACAGGGTGTCTACCTCCAGAAGTTCTACCTTCACCACCACCATGGGGGTGATCAATTGGGTTCATGGCAACACCTCTAACAGTTGGCCTAATCCCAAGCCATCTAGATCTACCTGCTTTACCAATTGTAGTATTCTTTTTATCAATATTTGACACAGAACCAATAACAGCCATGCAATCTAATAAAAATAATCTTATTTCACCTGATTGCATCTTAATCAAAGCATATCCACCATCTTTACCAACTAACTGACAGTAAGTTCCAGCAGCTCTAGCAACTGAACCACCAGTAGCTGGCTTTAACTCAATATTATGAATAATTGTACCAATAGGTATTGCTGATAGTGGCATTGCATTGCCAATTTTAATATCGACCTCTTCTGTTCTTGATGATACAACATTATCACCAACTTTTAATTTATGAGGAGCAACTATATAAGAGTAAAAACCATCTGTATATTTTAACAAAGCAATAAAAGCACTTCTATTAGGATCATGTTCTATTCTCTCAACTTTTGCTTGAACATCAAACTTGTCTCTTTTGAAATCTACTGCTCTATAAGTTTTTTTATGACCACCAGATTTATGTCTAACTGTTATATGACCTTTATTATTTCGACCAGATTTAGGAGAAATATTACTAGTTAGAATCTTCAATGGAGACCCTTTGTGTAATTCGCTTCTATCTATTGTTTTTAATTGTCTTAAAGCCGGTGTAACAGCTTTGTAATTTTTAATAGCCATTTTATTATTTCAAATTCTGGAAATTTATCGATTGACCTTTTTTAAGGGTTACAATTGCTTTTTTATAAGATGTTCTTTGCCCTGTAATACCTTTAAACCTTTTGGTTTTTCCAGTAACATTGCTAATATTTACCTTTTGTACTTCAACGTTAAAAAAAGACTTAATTAAATTTTTTAACTTTAATTTATTACAATCTTTAGCAACTTTAAAATAATACTTACCATCCGCCAATTCTTTATTTGACTTTTCGGTATATATTAAACCTTTTAAACTTTCAATAGTCATGTTCTTAACCAATTATCTTTTTAACATTTGCAAGTAGAGCTTTATCTAAAATTACAAAATTATATTTTAGTAAGTCATAAGCATTAATAGCTTTAATATCTAAAGCTTTAGTATTTTTTATATTTTTAACAGATTTTACCAAATTTTGTGACTCTTTTTGTTCACCATCATATAAAAATAAAACACTACTAATTTTATTAGCTTTTAAAGCTTTATTAACATATGAAGTTTTCGCTTCATTAGTTGAACCTTGAGATAAAATAACTTCTTTTTGATTAAATTTAATTTTTAAAGCATCAATTACTGCTTTTTGAATGATTTTCTTTGGTAAAGCATAATCAAAAGATTTTGGGGTTGGGCCAAAACAAGATCTACCACCAACAAATTGAACTGACCTTCTACTACCTTGCCTAGCATGACCTGTGCCCTTTTGCTTATAAGGTTTAGCGGTAGTTCCAGAAATTTCTGACATTTGTTTAATTTTAGCACTACCAGATCTTCTACGTGCTCTTTGCCAATTTAAAGCATAAGCAACTGTATCTTCACTGATGTCCTTAGCATCAAAACTAAATTTCTCTTGTGAATTTTTTGATTCTTTAAAATCTATTACTTTTAAATCTACTGAAGCCATTTTAATTTATTTTTAAGATTACATCACCATTAGAACTTCCAGGTACAGCTCCCTTTATAGCAACAGTATTATTTTCTTTATCTAATAGTAAGACTTCTAGGTTTTTAACAGTCACTTTCTTATTGCCCATTTGACCAGCCATTTTTTTACCTTTAAATACTTTCCCTGGATCTTGACATTGACCAGTAGAACCATGAGATCTATGCGATATAGAAACACCATGAGTAGCTTCCAAGCCTTTAAAATTATGTCTTTTCATTACACCAGCAAAACCCTTACCAACTGAAGTTCCTGTAACACTTATAGTGTCACCTTCTTTTAAGATAGTAGAAACATCAATTGAATCTCCAGCTTTGTAATTAGCAGATTTTTTTACTTTACAGCCATATATTTTTTTATGAACTGAAAATCCTTTTTTTGCAAATATACCGGCAACTGGTTTTTTAACTTTTTTAGCATTTTTAGCTTTATCATAACCAATCAGAATATTATTTAATGGCTTATCTTCATTTACCACAAGATCAACAACACAAGTATCATATAACTTGACTAGAGTAAATGGCACCATAGCACCATCTTCTTTATATAAATGGCTCATGCCAATTTTTTTAGCTACTAAATTTATCATTAGTTTTTCAACCCATTAATTGCAATCTTGATATCAACGCCAGATGAAAGATTTAACTTCATTAAAGCGTCTACAGTTTGAACTGTAGGAGAAATAATAAGGAGTCTCTTAGAAGATCTAATTTCAAATTGCTCCCTTGAATCCTTATCCACATGAGGACCTCTGATAACTGTAAATTTTTCTATCTTAGTTGGCAAAGGAATAGGGCCTTTTATTGAAGCCCCTGTTCTTTTAACTGTACTAATTATTTCTTTCATAGCCTTATTTAAGACCACGTGATCAAAAGACTCTAAAGATATTTTTATTCCTTCCTTACTACTCATTACAAACTATTTTAAAACCTTACTAACAACACCAGCACCAACAGTTCTACCACCTTCACG
>JAYORG010000020.1:0-25599 GCA_038123275.1 Rickettsiales bacterium
CCTGCGGCCTTCAGGTTATGAGCCTGACGAGCTACCGGGCTGCTCCACCCCGCGACATTTGAGAAAGGAGAGGATAAGCAGTGACTTAATAAAAAGCAAGAACTAAACCTACATGACCTTCAATATTGCTTTTTGCTAATTAGAATGTTAGTTTGAACTCTACTTAAAAGAAATAACCAAAAAATACTATGAAAAACCAAATGTGGGGCGGGCGCTTTAGCTCTAAGCCATCTGATATTATGCAAGAAATTAACCAATCTATTAGCTTTGATAAAGAGCTTTATGATCAGGATATCACTGGGTCTATTGCACATGCAACTATGCTTGGAGAAGTAAAAATTTTAACCAAAAATGAAGTTAATGAAATAATTGATGGCTTAAAACAAATTAAAAAAGAGATTAAATCTGGCAAATTTGAATTTAAAAAAGAATTGGAAGATATTCACATGAATATCGAAAATCGCTTAACTGAAATTATTGGTGATGTAGCCGGCAAATTACATACAGCCCGTTCACGCAATGATCAAGTTGCAACAGATTTCAAACTTTATGTACGTGACGCCGCCAATGAAATTGATTCATTACTTAAAGACTTACAAACAAACTTAATTGCCAAAGCTGGTGAAAATATTAATACCATCATGCCTGGTTTTACCCACTTGCAAACTGCTCAACCAATTTCTTTTGCTCATCATTTAATGGCTTACTTTGAAATGATTAAGCGTGATCGTAGCCGTATTAATGATGCCACAAAACGCCTTAATGAATGCCCACTTGGTTCAAGTGCTCTAGCTGGAACATCCTTTAATATTGACCGCTTTATGGTTGCTGATGATCTTGGCTTTGATAAACCAAATGCCAATTCTTTAGACGGGGTATCTGATCGTGATTTTGCTATTGAATTTATTTCAAATATGGCAATTCTTGCTACTCACCTCTCTCGTTTTAGTGAAGAAATTGTTGTTTGGATGTCCAAAGGTTTTGATTTCATCTCTTTAAGTGACGAATTTACTTCTGGAAGTTCAATAATGCCTCAAAAGAAAAACCCTGATGCTGCTGAATTAGTGCGCTCTAAAACTGGACGTATTTTTGGCTCCCTAACCAATCTTTTAACAATAATAAAAGGCCTTCCTTTAGCTTACAGCAAAGATATGCAAGAAGATAAAGAACCAGTTTTTGATTGTGTTAAAAATATTCAAATTTGTATTTTAGCAATGTCAGGCATGGTTAAAGACATGCAAGTTAAGAAAGAAAATATGCTAGAAATGTCTAAATCTGGCTTTTCAACTGCAACTGATTTAGCTGACTGGTTGGTTAAAAATTTAGGTATTCCATTTCGTCAATGTCATCACATTACAGGCCAAATAGTTAAATTAGCTGAAAATAAAAACTGTGCTTTAGCTGACTTAAACTTAGATGAAATGCAAAAAGTTGAACCTGGAATAACTAAAGATATATTTAATGTTTTGTCTGTAGAAAATTCTGTTAATAGCCGCAATAGTTTTGGTGGAACATCACCAGAATCTGTCAAAAAAGCAATTAAAAAAGCTAAATCAGAATTGTAATTTAAGCATGAGATATCTCTCCTTATTACTAACAATAATAATTTGTTTAAATACTACTTCTGCTTATGCATCCAACAAAGAAAGGCTTCAACCTTCAAATCTTAATTCACATTTTAATTTTGATGTTAATAAATCATTTCAAGAATATATAAATTATAGCCAAACAATAATTAAATCAGCTAGAGTTGATTTAAATCCAACTAACCAAGATCAGATTATTTCTTGGAATTCTCCTTTTATCTTATTACCAAATACTAAAAACTGCTCACATACCAACAAGGGTATTTTACTAATACATGGCTTAACAGATTCACCTTTTACCACCAAAACAATAGCTGACTATCTTAATAAAAACTGCTTTACTGTTTACAGTATTCTTTTAACAGGTCATGGAACTCGCCCTGGAGATTTACTAGAAGTATCATATAAAGATTGAGTAAAACAAGTAGAATATGGTGTACAAAAATTATCCAAGAAAGTTGATAAAATTTATCTAGGAGGAATTTCCACAGGAGGAGCTCTTGCAATAAATTATTCCTTATCTAACCCTTCTAAAAAAATAGAAGGAATTATAACTTTATCACCAGCACTTAGTTTAACCAATGTAGCCGCACTTGCCCCAATTGCTAAATATTTTAAAAAATTTAGCACAATTTATAATGATAAAGATTTGGTAAAATACGAATCATTCACCATGAATGCCGCTGCGCAAATATATCTACTAACTAGGAAAATTAAAAAGAAATTAAAAAAGAATAATAACTCTCTAAAAAACACCAAAATCTTTACTGCTCTTACTTACGAAGATCACACAATAGATGCTAAAAAATCCTTAGACATTCTACTAAATAATACCAACCCCGACAAAAGGCATCTTATTCTTTATCATCAAAATAACTTACCTGAAAATTTAATTAATAAGAAAAATCTTTATCCTATTAAAAGTAGTATGGAAGAAAAGAAAATACTTAATCTATCTCATGTCGCCATATCTAATAATACACAAAATATCTGGTACGGAAAAAATGGAAAATATCGTAACTGTTTGCATTACCAAAAAGAAAAAAACAAGAACCAAAATTATGATCTTTGCAAATCATCTAACACCATAAATTATGGAGAAGTAAACAAAAATAATTTAGAAAAGGGAATAATGGTACGCCTTACTTTTAACCCTTTTATTGATAAATTATTTTCTGATCTAGGAAACTTTCTAGGAATATAAAACTTTATAGAAATATTTAAGATAACATAAAAATATTTCTCAAACCATCAACATAAATAGTAGAACCAACTGCCACTAAATTATTATTAATTTGATATTTACCACCTCTTACAATTGGATAAAGTGACTCTTCAAAAAAAATAGCAAAACCAATATCTTGGTGATAAGAAAACTCTAAATCACTAAAAATATTAGTTAAAATAGTAATTTTTGGATATTTTGCTTTAATTTTAGCAATTATTTCTAATGAATTATTAATTTTATCTCTTAAATCATTAGAAATTGGTAATTTTGCTAAATTTTCTCTAATTTTAGGACAATCTTTTATTTCTAGCGCCAAATTAGTTAAAACATCACTAAACCTACCTGATAATTCTTTAATTTTACTAACATTTTTCTGCGCAATCGCAATAGCTATTTCTTCACTATTTTTAATTTTTAATTCGGCCAATAATAAATCTAAAAATTTTGGTAAACAAAATTCAATTATTAAATTATTAATTTTAGCATTCTTCAAGCTAGATAAAGTGACCTCTAACACTTCTACCACCCCATTATCACCATCACCAATTAACTCAATACCAGCCTGTGTTAATTGTCTATCTGAATGTAAATCTTGATTATCCACCTTCAAAACATCACCCAAATAACATAAACGAAGAGGTAAAGTAGCATCTTTTAATCTAGTGCTAACAAGTCTAGCTATTTGAACTGTAATATCATTTCTAAAAACTAGATTTTTGCCAGAAGAAATATCTGGAACATGAAATGATTGCTCATTTAATTTTTGATAATTACTTAAAGTCTGCTCAAACTCAATTAGTGGAGTTCTAACTAAATCATAATTTTTATCTAAGAAATTAGAAATTATCTTAGTGGTAATTTCATGATTAATCTTGGCTTCTTTGCCAATTAAGTCACTAAATCCAGATGGTAATAATGTTTGTTTATCGCTCATTTTGATTCTTTAAAAAAGTTATTAATAGCAATTAAATCTTGCCAAGCCACTCTTTTTTTATTTGGCTGCCTCATTAAATAAGATGGGTGAAATAATGTAATTATTTTTATAGGCTCTTTTAAAAACTTATTTTGATAATCCAAAAACTTACCCCTAACTTGACTAATTGGATCTTGAATTTTAAGCATACCTGTCATTGCTGTGGCACCCATTAAAATAATTAATTTTGGCGCTATCAACTCAATATGCTTTTCAACAAAAGGTTTGCACATTGCTAATTCATCCCCAGTTGGCTTTCTATTGCCAGGTGGCCTCCAAAATAAAGTATTAGTAATATAAAGATCTTCTCTCTTTTTACCAATTGCCAAAAACATCTGATTTAATAATTTACCACTATCACCACAAAACGGGATGCCTTGTAAATCCTCTTCATTACCTGGAGCTTCGCCAATAATCAAAATTTCTGATTTAGGATTACCATCACTAAAAACAGTATTAGTAGCCATTCTTTTCAAGTTACAACCATCAAAATCTCTAACTGATTTTTCTAATTCCTCTAAATTATCAATTTTTTCTACAATATCTTCTACCTTTTTTACAATATCAGCAATTGATTTTATTTCTTTTGGAGAATTATTATTTGCTTGTTTCTGGGCTAAGCGAGAAATAGCTTGAGACTGAGTCATGTTACTAAAATTATTAGTTATTACATTATTAACCTGACTTGTAGTAGCGATTTTTTCTTGTTTAACTTGAGTGATATCTAAAATTTTAGAATTATTATTTAATCTATTTATTGGCTTCTCATTTAGTATTTCATTAATCCCTAAATCTTGATAAAATTCTAATGTTTTTCTTAAATCCTGCATATTTATCCTGTGGCTATTTTACCAACAAACTTTTTAAAATCATTTGTGGTTTCAAAATTCTTGTAAACTGAAGCAAATCTAACAAACGCAACTTCATCAAGCCTTTTTAATGCATCTAAAACTAGATCACCTAACCTACTTGTTAAAACCTCACTATCACCATCCTCTTCTAATTGTTTGATAATATTATTAACTAATTTATCAACCTGTAACTGGCTAACTGGTCTTTTTCTAACTGCCATCTCAATAGATTTTTTAAATTTCTCACTATCAAAAAGCTTTTTATCACCATTCTTCTTAACAACAATTATTTCCTTTAATTGCACTCTTTCAAAAGTAGTAAATCTAGAATCACAATCTTGACAATATCGTCTTCTTTTAACCGACTCCTTATCTTCAGAAATTCTACTATCTTTTACTTGAGTATCTAAATTACCACAAAATGGACAACGCATAATAATATTTGTTTTATTGCTAAATGTTTAATCAATAAGTATTATTCATGAGCAGAAGATAAAGCCGATAAACGACCTATAACATCATAAATTTTAAAGACATCTTTCTTGCCTCCACCAATTATTAGATTATCATCTAAAATATCAACCATATCTTTAAATTCCATCCCTGCTGAGTTCAGGCTAATATTATGATCTCTTTTATCATGAGATCTAGATAAATTACCAACCACCTGTCCATTAATTAAATAAATCATTGGCTCAGCCGTAACATTATCAACCTTATCAATAGTTGGAATGCCTTCTTGAATGATGACTTGGCTATTTACTACATTGCCTTTAATCATATTCATTTTATTTCTTTGTTTTTTATTAATAGCTGATATTTCACTACCACTCTTAACTGTCATCATTGCCATACCATAAGTTCCACTATCAGCTTTTACATAACAATAAGGATCACCTTTAATGTCATATTTTTGATATTTATCTTTAATTTTTGAAATTATTTCATCAACTTGATTGGCTAAATTATCAATATTCTTTTTATTCTTAAAATCAATATCTTGACAATTTTTATGAATAGGGTCAATAAACCATGGATCAATATCAATTAAATTTGCCAACTCTATGGATAGATCTTCATAAATATCAAAATGCTTACTTTTAGTTCTATTATACCAACCCAAACTTGTTGGCGGTATAATATTTTGATTTGTTTCATTTAAAATTATTTCTGGTGTATGAGTAAAATCATTATTAACAATTATTAAATCTGCTTCAAAATTAGATTTAGTAAAAATCTTACCATCTTTTTTAATTAATTGATTTAAAGTAATTTTGTGATTTTCATCCAAATCAATTACTAATTTACCATCTAAATTAGGGATCAAACTACCAAGAACTACCTCTATTTTACCATCATTCTCTATTATGGATTTTAAAGATAATACATTTTCTAAATATTTAATATTTCGAGTATGATTTTCAGGTATCAATAAGATTTTTTTAACATTAGGATAGTTCTTATCAAAAAATTCCTTAGTTACTTTTTTAGCTAATTTTCTGGATTCTAAACCTAAATTATTAAATCCAGCGGGAAAACAATTATTGTCAATTGGTGCAATTTTAAAACCAGAATGTCTGAGATCTACAGAATTATAAAATAAGGGCTTACTCTTAGAAAACTTCTCTTCAAACCAATTATTGATCAATTCTTGATTATCATTAATTTTATCTAATAATAATCCTTGTATTTGTGACATAATGTCTAATTTAAGAATTTAAAATTGGGGCAGTAAAATTCTGTGCGTATGACTTTGGCTTAATAATAGATTCATTAGCTTCATCAACCACATATTGATAATTTTTTCCTTTAGCATAGATAATTGCATCTTCCTTATTATTAAATTTTAATTTTAACTGCATTCTAGTATCACTAGAAGATGTCCACCCAGTAAGTTCATTAACAGACCTAGTGCTTTCATCTTCAATTACTGTTAATAGCCATAATTTATTTTTACCACTTCCTGACTGCATTGGACTTTTAGCTAAGTTTGTAATTTTAACTTTCATAGATTCTATTGTTATTATTATACACTGTTAACAGTGTCTAGTTTCTTTATGTAAATCCTATTTACCTATTGCAGCACCATTTCTTCTGAAATCAGCACCACCAATTAAATAAGAATTCTTAGTATCAATATTGATGGCATTTATACCACTAACAATATTTTTAATCTCTATTTTATGACCTAAATCCATTAACTTTGATAAGACTTTTTCTAAATCTGTACCTTTTTCTATTTCAATAACATCTCCAAGAGCTACAAAATTTGGTAAGGCAATAGCTCTTGATACATTTAGGTTCCAGTCCAAATAAGCAATGATAGTTTTTAAAACATATTGTATTATTCTTTGTCCGCCAGGAGAACCTACAATTAAAATTAAATTATCATCTTCATCAAAAACAAATGTTGGTGTCATTGAGCTTCTTGGCTGTTTTCCAGGAACCAACTTATTAGCAACATCTTTGCCATCAATTTGATCAATAAATGAAAAATCCGTTAATTGATTATTTAATGCAAAACCATCCACTATTAAAGCTGATCCAAATAAATATTCAATTGAACTTGTCATAGCAATAGCATTTCCTTCCTTATCAACCGCTGATAGATGTGTTGTAGATGGGTTTTCTAGAGTATTTGGGTTAATTAAATAACTTGTAACTTCATCAAATATACCTGGATTAATTTCATCTAATTTTAAGGCTTTATCCATATTTATTAATTGACTACGAGACTTTAGATATTTCTTATCTAGCATCTGCTTAATTGGAACACCTTCTACATCTCCAATATATTTATTGCGGTCTAAATAAGCTAATTTAGTAGCCTCAGATATTAAATGAATAGCTTGCGGTGAAGATGGAGAATAATAATTTAAATCAAAATTCTCCAATATTCCTAAAATTTGCAACAAAGTAATGCCTCCAGAACTTGGAATTGGCACAGAACAAATTTTAAATTTACGATATGGGCCACAAATTAAATTATCCTCTTTAGCTTTATAGTTAGCTAAGTCACTCAAAGATAAATAACCTGGATTAATTTTAGAATTTTGTACTTTCTTAACAATATTACTAGCAATTCTACCCAAATAAAAAGGATCAACACCTCTTTTCGCTATTGTTTCAAATGTATCTGCTAAGTCTGGGTTACGAATAATACTACCAATATCCTTAGGTTTTCCATTATCTTTTAAGTAAATTTTAGAAAATTGATCAAAGTCTTTTAAATATGATAAATCAAGACCAACATCATAAATTTTCTTATCTACCACAAAACCATCTCTTGCTATTGCTATTGCTCCATCAAATAATTCTTCCCAAGGCATTTGGCCAAATTTATCATGAACTAATTTTAACATCTTTAACAAACCTGGAGTTCCAACTGATAGCCCACCTTTAACTGCATCATGAAAATCTTTAGGCTCTTTATTTTCATTTAAAAACATTTGGCTATGTGCATTAGCTGGTGCAATTTCACGACCATTAAAATAGTAAGTCTTCTTGCTCTTAGCATCCCAATAAAGTAAAAAGGCACCTCCACCAATTCCTGAAGCTTGTGGTTCTACTACATTTAAAACCATTTGAGCAGCAATAATACCATCAATAACATTTCCACCTTTTTCTAAAATTTGAGCACCAATTTCACTGGCTCTTTTATCGGATGTCGAAATTAAAAATTCTTTAGACTTTGTTAATCCTAAACTTTGAAATTTTATATACTCTTCTTCATCCCAAGAATCATTAGACTTTATTTTAGTGGGTAAATCGGTTGAATTATATTTTGGATAAATAATAAAATAATAAGTTGGCACAATGATTAACGTAACCAAAAAAATTATTAGAGATAGTATTTTTCTAGTGTTTCTTTTCACGATCTAAATTTTTAAATAATTTTTATTTACTAATTTAATTTGAATAAAATGATACATAAAATACCAAAAAGATGAAGTATTTTATTCAAATTAAACATCCAGATTTACCACTTTAAGGGCATTTTTTTGAATAAATTCACGTCTTGGCTCAACTACATTTCCCATTAAAGTCGAGAAAGTTTCATCAGCCTCATCAAATTCATCTATTTTTACCTGCAATAATGTTCTATTAGACGGATCAAGAGTTGTTTCCCATAATTGTTCGGCGTTCATTTCACCTAAACCTTTAAAACGCTGTATTGAAGTACCTTTTTTACCAATTTCATTAATAAATTCTACTAATTCAACCGGGTTTTTTGTCTTATATTCCTCTTCCTTCTTACTAAACGCAAGCTGAGAAGAAAAATCATCGACAATTTGTGTGGCCACCGAATTTAACGCAATAGCCTCTGGTGACTCGACTAATTCTCTAGAAATGGTAACTAAATCTTTAACACCTCTAGATTCTTTAATAACATCAATTGATTCATTGCTAGCATTTGCTGACCACTTAATATCACTATCTAAACAATTTGTTTGTAAATTAGCAGCAATATTAGCAGCAACATCACCAGCCTTAGTGCTATCCTCAATCCAGTCGCTATTTAAAGACCCACTTAAAGCGGCTGCCTGTGCAATTTCAATTGGAATAAATCTAGCAACATTATTAAGTAAGTTGTTAAATTTGGTTAACTTATTAACAAAATCTAATAAGTCATTACCTGTACGATCTCCAGCTTTTGATTTTAAAACCGCTCCAGACAAGGCATTATCAATAATATAATCTTGTAAAGATTGTTCATTTTTCAAATAAACCTCACTTCCACCTTTTTTAACTTTGTAAAGAGGAGGTTGTGCTATGTAAAGATAACCTTTTTCAATTAACCCAGGCATATGACGAAAAAAGAAAGTCAAAAGCAAAGTTCTAATATGAGACCCATCAACATCGGCATCAGCCATAATAACAATCTTATGATATCTAATTTTATCTCCATCAAAATCTTCCTTACCAATACCTGTTCCAAGAGCAGTTATTATTGTGCCAATTTCAACTGAAGATAGCATCTTATCAAAACGAGCTCTTTCAACATTCAAAATTTTACCACGAATTGGTAAAATTGCCTGATATTTTCTATTTCTTCCACCCTTGGCAGAGCCACCGGCTGAATTACCCTCAACAATAAATAGTTCGCTTAAAGCTGGGTCTTTTTCTTGACAATCAGCTAATTTTCCTGGCAAATTACTAACTTCTAGAACTGACTTTCTTCTAGTTAATTCTCTAGCTTTTCTAGCAGCATCTCTTGCTTGTGCAGCCTCTAAAGCTTTGCCAATAATAGCTTTTGCGTCTGTTGGTCTTTCCTCAAACCATTGAGATAATTTATCATTTAACTGGGCTTCAACATATGTTCTAACTTCACTTGAAACTAATTTATCTTTAGTTTGAGATGAAAATTTTGGATCAGGAACTTTAACTGATAAAACACAAGTTAAACCTTCTCTAACATCCTCGCCACTTAAAACAATTTTTTCTTTTTTAAATAATTTATTTTCAACAGCATAATTATTAACAGTTCTAGTTAACGCTGATCTAAACCCAGCTAGATGGGTGCCACCATCTCTTTGGCGAATATTATTAGTAAAACATAAAACATTTTCATGATAGCTATCATTCCATTGCATAGCAACTTCTAATGTCATGCCATCAGATTCAGGAGCAATAACATCAACCGTCTCATGTAAAGAATTTTTACTTTTATCTAAAAATTGAACATAAGCCTTAACACCACCCTCATAAAATAAGATAGACTCTTTAGGCTCCTCATCTCTTAAATCTTTTAATATAATTTTAACGCCAGAATTAAGAAATGATAATTCTCTTAACCTATGCTCTAAAGTACCAAAATTAAATTTGGTGAAAGTGAAAGTTTCTCTTGAAGGATGAAAAGTTATTTGCGAACCTTTCTTACCATTAGCATCACCAACAACCTCTAATGACTTAACGGTATCTCCATCTTCAAACCTAATAAAATGTTCTTTATCATCACGCCAAATTCTAACTTCTAACCAATCAGACAAGGCATTAACAACTGAAACACCCACACCATGCAAACCACCTGACACTTTGTAAGAATTTTGATCAAACTTACCACCGGCATGAAGCTGAGTCATAATAACCTCAGCAGCACTAACCCCTTCTTCCTCATGAAGATCTACCGGAATACCCCGACCATTATCTTTTACCGCAACAGAACCATCTTCATTAAGCGATACAACAACTTCATCACAATGACCAGCCAAAGCTTCATCAATTGCATTATCAACTACTTCATAAACCATATGATGCAAACCACTACCATCATCTGTATCACCAATATACATTCCTGGTCTTTTTCTAACTGCCTCTAGGCCTTTTAGAACTTTGATTGAATCTGCACCGTAATCAGCACTATTTTTATTATTGGCTTGTAATTCTGCTTCTGACATTTAACTTGAAAATTTTGATTGAAATTGTGGTTGTTCTCACACTTACATAAAATATGTAAGTAGAAGTTATTAAAGAAGCTATTTTAGGAGTTATAGCTTTAAATGTCTAGCTATTTATGAGGTCTTTTAGGAACCTGTCTTAGGCTCTGTTAACAACGTTATAATATGTTTAATTTTGGCATATTTTTAGCGCTTTTTTGAGAAAATTAGGATAGATATCAGGATACATCTTGAGTAATTTTGTTAAAAAATAAGCAAAAATAGGATAAAATTAAACATATTATAACTTTGTTAACAGAGGCTAGGTCTTTTTAAAGAGATATTTCTATTGATTGAACATCACTATCTTCATTTGGAGTAATCTTGGATTCATAACTATGAATAAAACATAAAGCATTCTTTTTATTCTCACAATAATACACACTACCTTGTAAATAATAATAATTTTTTTCTGACATTTTAGGTAATTTTATTGTACCACTTTTAACCATATTCCAGTCATAGCTAGCTATAAGATTAGCTTCTTTTTTACCAATAACCTCAACTAAATTAAAGAAACTTGGAGCCTTATCGTTAATTTTCCAATCTTTTTTTAAGGTTAAAATTAAATTAACATTTTCATCACTCTTAACAATACTATCAGGCAATGTTTCCAAATTTGGCAAATATTCCAACAAACCATCTTGAGGCAATCTTAATCGAGGCAAAATGTCTAAAATAGCTGTTTTACCATTCATTCTATTTTTAACCACAATCCTATTATTGTGACTATCAACTATGTAAAATTTACCTTTTATTGATATTAGATCAGAAACCTCATTATAAGAAGTTACAGCACCAATATCATTAGCTTTTATACCATTACCACTATAATTGCTAATCTTCTTAGATTTATGATTATATTTTCTTACTAAATGATTATAACTATCAGCAATATAAACACCCGTTCTATCAACAAATAAACCAAGAGGATTTTGCATAGAAGCTACCGATTTTTGACCATTCTTATTGCCAAATTTATTTATACCATCACCTATTAATGTTTTAACATCTCCAAATTTATTGACCACCCTTAAAGAAGAAGAATAAGAATCAACAAAATAGAGTTTATTATTAAAAGCCCTTAATCCACTTGGCTGGGCTAATGAGTTTTCACCATTCTTGCCATCAACCATCTCCCTTTTTCCATTTCCAGAAAATGGCACAATTCTATCTTCACTAATATTGTATTTTAAAAGTTGATTTGTCCCTAAATTAGCAATCATAATATGATCTTTATCAGGAAAATATTCAAGATCCTGCGGCGAAGATAAATTAACCTCACTGGCATTTTGAGCCTTATCTATTATTTCTCCTCTTAAACCAGAACCAACAACAGTACTAACTTTTTTAGTTTTAAAATTAACTTTACGAATTGCATGATTTCCTCTATCAGCAACATATAAAATATCTGCCTTATAAAGCAGTCCAACAGGTTGGTTAAAGGTTGCCTCTTTCAAATCTCCATCTTTAAAACCAGATATTTTTGAACCTATCTTTGCTATTATCTCTCCTTTTAGTGTAGAAACAATAATATTATTATCTGCAGAATTAGAAATTATTAATGCTGATATCTTTCTTCCTTTATATCTAAAATTTTTTGCATATTCAATTTTTGTTGGAAAATTTAAAACATTGCCCAAGGCTTTATTTTTTTCCAAAATAATAGGTAGTGGATCTTGATTTAAAAGAAAACGATACTTCTTGGATAATTTACTAATTTTTTTAGATAATACTGCACTATTTCCTATACCCTCAAAAACTTCTTCTACTTGACCTTTAGGATTAATTAAAACCAAACTTGGCCAAGACTTAATATTAAAACTATTCCAAATTCTAAGATTTAAATCATTAATTACTGGGTGAGTAATGTCATATTTGATTATTGCTTCTTTAATACTTTGAGGATTTTTTTCATTATCAAATTTACCACTATGAACCCCAACAACCAAGAGCTTATCACCAAATTTAGCCTCTAATTCTTTGATATCTGGAATATTTTGAATACATTTTATGCAGGCATATGTCCAAAAATCTAATAAAACGATACGACCCTGTAAATCTTCTTTGGTCAAACCTTTAGAAACATTAAACCATTTCTTTTCTTCACTTTTAAAAGTAAGAGAATTGAAAACTTCAGAATTTTTGGTTGAGGCAACAGAGAATATATAAGAAAAAAAGGAAAATAAGAACCACAATGATATTATAGATGATACTATTAATAAGATAAGAGCTTTATCTTTCTTATTTATAACCATACCTAACAATTATGTGAATATAGAAAATAACTAAAATTTAGATTAATACTAAAAGGAAACTCTTTAAGAAGTAAATCCAGTGAAATCTCTTCTACGACTTCTTCTAGTTTTAATTATGCTTTCTTCTTCTCTACGAGCTCTTCTTTCAGAAGGCTTTTCATAGGCCTTTCTTAATTTAGCTTCGCGGATAATTCCTTCTCTTTGAGCCTTTTTTCTAAAGGTGCGAATCGCCATTTCAAGATTGGCTTTACTGTGAACTTTAACTTGCATCAATAAAATTTATTACATTAAAAAATTAAGGGATGGTTCATTATTAATACTAAAATTAACATTTCAAGCATTTTCTAACATAGCTGCAATAAAATTATCTAGATCGCCATCTAAAACTGCTGAAGGGTTAGTATGTTCTACTCCTGTTCTTAAATCCTTCACCAATTTATAAGGATGTAACACATATGACCTTATTTGATGACCCCAACCATTATCAGTTTTGAAAGAATTAACTTCATCTTGCTCCTCTTGTTTTTTTCTAAGCTCTAACTCATAAAGTCTTGATTTAAGCATCTTCATTGCCTCTGCTTTATTTCTAATTTGTGAGCGATCATTTTGGCATTGCACCACAATATTAGTTGGTATATGAGTAATTCTTACAGCACTATCTGTTTTATTAACATGTTGACCGCCAGCACCGCTAGCACGATATGTATCAATTCTTAAATCTTTTTCATCTATTTGTATTTCTATTTTTTCATCCACCACAGGATACACCCAAACACTGGCAAAACTAGTTTGTCTTTTACCATTAGAATTAAATGGAGAAATTCTAACCAAACGATGAATACCACTCTCAGTTCTAGACCAGCCATAAGCATTATAACCAGAAATTTTCAAAGTTGCAGATTTAATGCCTGCTTCTTCACCTTCTAAATAGCTAACTATTTCTATTTTAAACTCATGACTTACAGCCCATCTGGAATACATACGAAATAACATCTCCGCAAAATCGCAAGCATCATTGCCACCCACTCCAGT
The DNA here is from genome assembly GCA_038123275.1 of Rickettsiales bacterium. GTDB lineage: Bacteria > Pseudomonadota > Alphaproteobacteria > Rickettsiales > UBA1997 > CAJQHT01. The sequence goes on from JAYORG010000020.1 coordinate 14,366, forward strand.
ATTAATCTCTAAAAAACAATCATTCTTATCGCTTGAGCCTTTAAACAAACACTGGGTTTTATTATTATGAGCAATTTCCTCTAATTTTTTAAGATTAAGCTCAACTTCTTTAATAACTTCATCATCATTTTCAAGTAAAGCCATCTCTAATAAATCAGAATTATCTTTAAGCTCAACTTCAAGCAATTCCAATTCCTTAAGAGTTTTTTCAATATAACTCTTTTCTTGCATAACACTAGAAGCCAACTCTTGATTTTCCCAAAAATCAGGATGGGTAATTTTATTTTCTAATTCACCTAAAATAATTTTTAATTTACCAGGGTCAAAGACACCCCCTAATCACCTTTAAATTAGCTTTAATAGAATCAATTATTGGTTGTAACTGCGTTATCATAAATAAAATATCTTGAAGTTTTGCTAACAAAAAAGTAAATTCTCTGCCTTAATTGCTAATTTTCAAGATAATTAATAGATAGGAGTAATAAAAATGACAACATCAAATCAATATGACCTTTGTGTAATTGGAGCTGGACCAGGCGGTTATGTAGCGGCAATTAGAGGAGCTCAATTAGGTCTAAAAACAGTTATAATAGAAGACAACCATCTAGGTGGCATTTGCCTAAATTGGGGATGTATACCAACAAAAGTCTTGCTTAGATCTTCAGAAATTAATCACCTTTTACATAACCTTGATCAATTTGGCTTTAGTGCTAAAGAGGTTAAATTTGATTTTGCTAAAATTATTGCCAGATCAAGAACTGTTTCTAAACAATTAAGTGGTGGCATAGCAGCATTATTAAAGAAAAATAAGGTAGAAGTTATTGATGGATTTGGTAAAATTGCTGGTAAAAATAAAGTTGCTATTAGTAAAAACAATAAAGCCATTGATCAAATTAATGCTAAAGCTATTATAATTGGAACTGGAGCCAGAGCAAGACAAATTCCTGGAATGGAATCTGATGGCCAATCAATATGGAGTTATCGTGAAGCCATGACTCCAAAATCATTACCAAAATCTTTATTAGTTGTTGGCAGTGGCGCTATTGGTGTTGAATTTGCTTCCTTTTATAAAAATATGGGCGTAGATGTTACAATAGTTGAAATGGCACCAAATATATTGCCAGTTGAAGATATTGAAATCTCAAAATTAGCTAGAAAATCTTTTGAAAAACAAGGAATAAAAATCCATACCTGCGCTAATTTAAAATCAATCAAGAAAGGTAAAAATAATGTCACAGCTACAATTGAAATTGACGGCAAAAAACAAGAGCTTACTGCTGATAAAGTTATTATGGCTGTTGGAATTGTACCAAATGTAGAAAATATTGGCTTAGATAAAACTAGAATTAAACTTGATAGAGGTTTTGTTGTTACAAATGGCTATTTAGAAACTGACGAAAAAGATGTTTATGCAATTGGAGACGTTGCATCTGCACCATGGCTGGCTCATAAAGCTTCTCATGAAGGTGTAATTGCTGCTGAAAAAATTGCTGAGAAATTAGGTAAATTTGATGCTTCTAATACTCACCCTATTAAAAGAGAAAATATCCCAGGATGTACTTATTGCATGCCACAAATTGCTTCTGTTGGTCTGACTGAAGCGAAAGCCAAAGAAGCTGGGAAAAAAATTAAAGTTGGCAGATTCCCTTATGTTGGAAATGGCAAAGCTATCGCCATGGGTGAAACAGAAGGCTTAATTAAAACCATCTTTGACGAAGAAACTGGCGAATTACTTGGAGCCCACATGATTGGAGCCGAAGTAACAGAAATGATTCAAGGCTACATAATTGGCAAACAAGCTGAATTAACTGAAACTGACTTTATGCACACAATTTTCCCACATCCAACAATGTCAGAAATGATGCATGAATCTGTTTTGGATGCTTATGGCAAAACAATTCATTTTTAAAATAGACTTATTTCGAAACTATAGTATTTTGCTGCAACCTGTCTTCGACCTCCAAGCGAGGGGTCAGAGTAAACACTGACCCCACCCCGTCAGGAACTTTGATTATGAGGGTGTAAAAAAGCAACCCTAACTCTAACAAAAATGCTTGAAACCAACCGTCTTATCCTAAGAAAATTTAAAGAATCAGACCTAGAATCTTTTGCTAAAATCAACTCCAACAAAAAGGTCTGTAAATTTTTACCATCAATCATTTCCAAAGAAGAATCCAAAGAAATGATAAAAAGAATAATAGATCATTTTGATAAATATGGTTTTGGATTTTTTGCTGTCCAATTAAAAGCAAACAACAAATTTATTGGTTTTATTGGCATAGCAAGAGTGGATTACTTTGAACCACCTTTTAAATCTCTAGAATCTCCACCAATAGAAATAGCATGGCGTTTAGATGAACAATATTGGAATCAAGGACTAGCGACTGAAGGTGCAAAAGCAGTATTAGATTTTGCCTTCAAAAAACTAAAGCTAAAAGAAATAGTATCTTTTACCACTACAAATAACCTGGCTTCAAAAAAAGTTATGGAAAAAATTGGCATGCAACGCGACCCAAAATTTGATTTCAAACATCCAAATTTAACAAAAGATCATCCTTTATCTGAGCATGTTTTATATAGAATTACGAATATTATTTAAACAATTCCTTTATTTTACTAGTAGAATAGTAAAATACATTCCTTCCAATTTTCCTTCTTTCTAAAAAACCATCTTCGACCATCTTTTTAAAATCAAAATTAGCCGTTAATCTACCGATATTATTTGATAAACAATATTCTTTTGAAGTTGTAAATTCTAATTCTTTTTCAAAAAATAATCTTAGCAACTTCGCTTGACGACTATTTAAATTATAACCACTTTTAACAAGTCTAATATGTTGTTTATTTTCTAATACTTTCCTTTCTATGTATTTCTGAAATGATTTACGAGCTAATTTTAATTTAGAAATATTATAATGAATAAAGTATCCCAAATCATTATCATCTTGTTCTGAATTAATATAAGCCATTGCATATTGTTTATTAGATTTAAGAATAAACTCAGATAAAGAAATATAAGAAAAAACCCAATAACCTTTTCTTAACATATACCAATAAAATATGATTCTAGCTAATCTACCATTGCCATCTTCAAATGGATGCAATAAACCTATCCAAAAATGAAGCATAATAGCCTTAATCAACGGATGAATAAAACCACTATTATCGTTATCATTAGCAAAATCTATAAACTTATTTATTTCAATTTCTACAAATTCTTTGTCTGGGGTAACATAAGAAATCATATCATTATTATCAAATGGCCTTATCACTAATGGATCTCCATTTTTATCCAAGGTTTCTCTAAAAACTCCACATTTACTTTCATCCTCCCCCATAGTTCCAAGAGTTACTCTTTTATGTAAATCCTTAAGCAATTCAATTGATAATTCTTCATTCTTTAGATCTTCTTCAATCCATTTCATAGCATTATGATTATTAAAAATCATTTTCTCACCCTGATTCTTTGGTTTCCTACCCTCTTTTAACATTCTTTTTGCAGCTTGACGCGATGTATTAGCACCTTCCAATTGAGATGAAGCTATTGCCTCTTCTATCAAACTACGTTTGACAAAATTCCTCTTATCTATATCTGAAAAATCCCTTATTCCCATAGCATTACCACCTAATTCCAAGTCAACACGATGTAAAAACTCTACATAACCTCTAGGATTGAAATTAAACTTCTTATCTTCTTTATCAGAAATTACAGATGCTTGATTACTAGTATAACGTAACATTTTAACATAAATCCATACTTTCTTCCCCTTGTCACTTACCCAACTTTTATTTTTTAATTTTTCCCATGATAAATAATCTTTTTGAACTCTTTGAATAATATCTTGCATTTCAGTAGACCTCAACACAGATTCAAACTCCTCATTACTTTTAAATGGATTCAAAGATATGTCCGGTTTCTCAATCTTATAATATTCTTCTTTCATTTTTAATCAAATAAATATGTTTAGTATATACACGTTATAAACATATTATAAACATATTATTTTTACTATTCAATAAATATGTTTAGTATATACATTTATTAAACATATTATAAACATATTTAAAAATTATACTTAATCCGAGCATAAGCTTCTCTTTTAACTCTATTAGCACGGTAAAATCCTCGCTTTTTGGAGCTTTTAACATAGCGGTTTTTTTCATATTTATGGATTAATTCAAAGAATAGGTTTTTTTGAATTTTAAAGGATAAAATATTCTTTATCTCTTCATCATAATCATCCTCAGCCCTGACTAATTTGCCTTTAGTGGATAATTTAATACTATCAGTAATTTGGTATTTACCTTTTAATATTCCAATAACAATAATTTCGGAATTGAACTTTTTAATATCATTATAACCAATATTTAAAGAGGATTCTATTTTTCCGTTATGAAATAAGCGACCCATACCAACTGCACTAGAAGCATCATAGTAAAAATCAGACCATTCATCATATTGAATTCTATTATAAATATTTAGATAATTTTGACTCACCCCCAGCATCATACGGCTAGATCCTTCAAAATCATATAATTCCTCTGTTTTAAGAAGTGGCTTTCTAGTGGTACTTGTATGAGTTACTTCATGTAAAAAATCTAGCTCATGAATAAACTTTTTGCTCTTATATTTATAGCCGCTTAAAACTTCATATTCTCGTGAATTATAGTCAGATTTATAGCCACCACCAATTGAAAAGAATTGCTTAACTTTATCTCTTTTATAAAAAGAATTTTTATTTAGATCGGCAAAATTTTCTTTAGTGAGACTTTCTTTTGGAAGAAAAAAAAGAAACAGACAAAAAAATATGTGCCATATCAGTTTTGTGGTAAAAAACTTCAGCATTTTTAATTTGGTTATTTTGTGGTAAGAAATAACTTAAGAAAAGCGCTAAAAATTACAACCTACTTTGGGTAAAATAAGAGAAAATCGTATAAATTTGACACTACTACTTCTAAAAACCTGTCATAAGTCTTTTTGAATAACAGAAAATAGTCAAAATAAATATTATTTGAAATCCATTATTAGCTGACCAATTCCAACAGTATCACCTTCTTTAAAGGAAATCTTTCCAATTTTTACATCATGATCACTACGAATTATATTTTCCATCTTCATGGCCTCAATAATTAGCAACTCTTGACCAGCCTTAATTTCATCACCTTCTTTAACTTGGAATTTAATAACTTTACCAGTAATTGGAGAATTTAACTCTGTTGGTTTTGGATTTTTTTCTATCTTTGGCATAAATTCATTTAATTCTGCCACTCTTGGAGAATAAACGTTTATATAGGCATCAGATCCACCATATTGCATTAAATATCCACCCGTCAGGTTATTTTCTCTAATTTTAACACCTACTTCTTTATTATTAACCACACCCCTAAATAGCTTTTCACCATTATTCCATGAACTCTCTATTGTAATTCTCTTATTATCACACAAGAATATATATTTATTACCCTCATTTTTTAAAACATCTACCAAATATGGAGCATCATCAATAACTACTACCCAACGATCACTTATTTGCTTTTGACGATCTGCTAATTGATCAGTTATTAGAGAATTTCTTTTAAAATTCTTAAAGAATATGAATAAAGATGATGCAATGAAAACCTCTTGTGCTTGTGAACTTATTTCATTTCCTAAAAATCCTTCAGGAAATTCTTCTTTAATAAAACTGGTTGTAAGATTGCCCTTAACAAACCTTTCATTTTGCATGATAGTTTCAAGAAAACTAATATTATGAGAAACACCTCCAATAACATAATTACTTAAAGCAATTTTCATTTTCTCAATTGCTTCATTTCTATCCTTTCCATAAGAACATAATTTAGCGATCATGGCATCATAAAACATACTTACTTCACCGCCTTCATAAACACCAGAATCAACTCTAACATTTTCACTTTCTTGTGGCTCAATATAAAGATTTATTCTTCCACTTGAAGGCAAGAAACCACGAGCTGGATCTTCTGCATAGATACGAGACTCCATGGCCCAACCTTTTAATTTAATATCTTTTTGTACGATTGGTAATTTTTCTCCAAGAGCAACTTTAATCATTAATTCAACCAGATCTAACCCTGTTATTAATTCAGTAACAGGATGTTCTACTTGTAACCTGGTATTCATCTCAAGAAAATAGAAATTTTTATTTTTATCAACAATATATTCTACTGTTCCCGCTGAATGATAACCTACCTCTTTAGCTAGAGAAGTAGTTTGTTCATACATTTTCTTTCTAGTTTCTTCGTCAATAAAAGGACTTGGAGCTTCTTCAATAACTTTTTGATTATTTCTTTGAATAGAACATTCCCTCTCCCCTACACAAACAATATTGCCAAACTTATCCGCCATAACCTGAATTTCAATATGACGTGGATCTTCAATAAATTTTTCAATAAAAATTCTATCATCAGCAAAACTATTTCTGGCTTCATTGGAAGCCGAAGAAAAAGCCTGGGAAACTTCTTGCTCGCTATACACTACTCTCATTCCCTTACCTCCACCACCAGCAGAAGCTTTGATCATTACTGGAAACCCTATTTCTTTAGCAACTTTAATTGCTTCTTTATCATCTTTAATAACCCCCATATAACCAGGAACCGTACTAACTTTAGCATTGATTGCCAACTTTTTCGATTCAATTTTATCACCCATCAATTCAATTGCCTTAACACCAGGACCAACAAAAGTAACGCCAATTTTTTCTAACTCATTGGCAAAATCACGATTTTCAGATAAAAAACCATATCCTGGATGCACTAAAGTTGTACCTGTTTTTTTAATAACTGCTAAAATCTTCTTAATATTAAGGTAGCTTTGAGCAGAAGCAGAAGGGCCAATATTAAAAGCCTCGTCAGCCATTTGAACAAAAAGAGAATTAGTGTCTGCATCAGAATAAACAGCCACCGTTTTAATGCCCATTTTTCTACAAGTTTTAATAATTCTACAAGCTATTTCTCCGCGATTTGCAATTAGAAGTTTATGTGCCATTTTATGTGCCATTTTTGATAAAAAGTTTGATAAAAAATCTTTAATTCTTATTTATAAGAAGGTTATACTAACTTTTGATTTGATAAATTCAATAATTAAAGAGCAAAATGAGTATAAAATCAAAATTACAACCCTTTATTGATCTAACCAGAATTAATAGACCAACTGGTATTTGGCTATTATTTTTACCATGCGTATTTAGTATCTTTTTATCTCATAAAACTAATCCTAATTTTGATATGAAAATTATACTCTCTTTATTTTTCTTGGGAGCAGTAATTATGAGAAGTGCCGGCTGTATAATAAATGATATTATTGACAGAAAATTTGACAAAAAAGTAAAAAGAACAAAATTAAGGCCTATTGCCAGTAATAAAGTACATCTTTATACAGCTTTATCAATATTGGCAATTTTACTTATCTGTGGATTGATAATTTTATTACAATTTAACCACTTAACCATTTATATTGGCTTTGGCGCCCTTATTTTGGTTGTTATATACCCTTTAACAAAAAGAATTACCTACTATCCACAACTTTTCTTGGGCATTACTTTTAATTCTGGTGTTCTAATGGCAAGTGCGGCTATTAATAATGAAATCACAACACCGATTATCTTTCTTTATATTGCATCTATATTATGGACTCTAACATATGACACAATATATGCATATCAAGATATTGAAGATGATATAAAAATAGGCATTAAATCTAGCGCTATAAAATTTGGGAAAAATCCACAAAAAATACTTTATTTACTAACCATATTACAAATATCATTTTTGGGTCTAGTTGGTTTTGTTGCTCAACTACAATTAGTTTATTATTTTATGATTTATATTGCTTTATTACACTTATTATGTCAAATAAAGACTTGTGATTTTACTGACGCCAAAGCTTGTTTAACTAACTTTAGATCAAACGTTATCACCGGCGCAATTATATTAATGGCAATGATCTTAGGATGAAAATAGGCTTAGTTGGAGGCAGTTTTGATCCACCCCATTTTGGTCATATTGGCATTAGTAAAGATGCTATTAAGCTCTTGAAATTGGACAAAATTTGGTGGCTACCAACCAAACAAAACCCTTTAAAAACCAATCAAAGCAGTAACTTTGATGAAAGATTATCTTTATGTAAAGAGATTAGCAAAGATGAACCAAAAATTATCATAAAAGATACTGAGAGGCATTTAAAAAGTAGCTATTTGATTGATTTGCTAAATAAAATTATTGCGCAAAATCCAGAAGATGAATTCTTTTTAATTATTGGTGATGACAATTTAACTAACTTTCATCTTTGGCATAAATGGCAATTAATTATTAAATTAATTAAAATTATTATTTTTAATCGCAACATGCATCACGAAGAAATTGCCAATAGTAAACTAGTTGATTTTTGTAAAAAAAATAATCAAAAAGATAGGTTAATTTTTGTAAAAAATAAAAAATATGATATTTCTTCAACTAAATTAAGAAACAGCAATGAATAAAGATTTTAATTTTATCGTTGATAGCCATTGTCACCTAGACCTAATAGAAGAAAAAGGCGGCAATATTGATAAAATAGTTAATGAGGCATTGGAAAATAATGTCAAAACACTGCAAACAATTTGCACTAAGATTAGTAAATTTGATCAAATTTATAAATATGCTTTAAAATATGATAATGTTTTTGCCTCTATTGGAAACCACCCTTGCAATGTTGGAGAGGAGAAATTAGTTAAAGCACAAGAAATAATCGATTTATGTAATAAAAATAATAAATTAATTGGCATTGGAGAAACTGGTCTTGATTATTATCATGACGCCTCCTTAAAAGAATTACAAATTACTAGCTTTAAAGAGCATATTAAGGCCGCAAGAGAAACTGGATTACCTCTAATAATTCATACAAGAGATGCCGATGAAGATATGATAAATATCTTAAAAAATGAAATGAAAGCAGGAGAATTCAAAGCATTGCTTCATTGTTTCTCAAGCTCAAAAGAACTAGCCATTGAGGCTTTAAAACTTGGCATTTATATTTCTATTTCAGGAATTGTCACCTTCAAAAACGCTACTAATTTACAAGAAATAGTAAAAGAATTACCAATAAACAAAATATTAGTTGAAACTGATTCACCATATTTAGCTCCAATGCCATATCGTGGCAAAATGAATCAACCAGCCTATACTAGAAATACAGCAGAATTTATTGCTGATTTAAAAGTAATAAATAAAGAAGAATTATTTTCTATTACTACTAAAAACTTTTTTAATCTTTTTAAAAAATGTATTTTAAAAATGTAAGATTTATCTTATATTTTTAAAGGGGTACCCACGACTGTGGGTCGCTGGGAATCCAGCGCAAAAATAACACCAATTTATTGGTGTGTAATATAATGTAAAATGTAAGATTTATCTTATATTTTTAAAGGGGTACCCACGACTGTGGGTCGCCGGTAATCCGGTGTAAAAATAATAAATTTACCAAATGCTCAATTTAAGTTCTGATGATATAGGAAATCTTATTTATTTAATTGCTCTATTGGCCTTTATTGCCAGTGGATTCTTGTTTAAAAGCAAAATAAAAACTTCAAAAATTCTAAAAGATTTATTTTTATGGTTCTTAATTATTTTATTTATTGTTGTGCTTTATAGTTTTAGGCATGATTTTAGTAACATTAAAAACCGCTTAAAATCTGAATTATTTCCAAGTCATGGGGTTAGAATTTCAGATAATCAAATTAGTATTAATATTTCTCAAAATGGTCATTTTTATCTTCACCTAAAAGTTAATAATAAAAATATAAAATTCATGATTGACACTGGGGCAAGTGACATTGTTTTAAGTCAAATTGATGCCAAAAAAGCTGGAATTAATTTAAATAATTTATCCTATAATAAAATATACCAAACTGCCAATGGAAAAACCTTTGGTGCATCAGTCACATTAGATAATGTAGAATTAAATGGTGTAATATTCTATGACATCCCAGCCTCTGTAAATAATTCTAACATGGGAACATCACTACTGGGGATGCGCTTTTTGAGAAACTTTAAAAAATATGAATTTTATCAAGATAAACTGATTTTGACTTACTAACCAACTTACACATAGTAAGATCAGCCATTAAACCTCTTGCAAAGGTCTTTTAAATACTATATTAGTCTGTCATTAAAGATGTGTGTGGTATTGGATAGTATTTTACATAAAAGAATTGACATGTTTGCGCTTTATGCCTTAACTATTATTCCAGTAATAACTGGAACTTACGTAAGAGTAACAAATTATGCTACATCTATATGGGTTATTCCTTAAGGCCGGCTAAATGTAGATTTTAATTTACCTTTTGCCTAAGTCCTGATAATGTTGAGGACATAGACCATGATCCTATCAAAAATTGACTTATACTACAAAAAATGCCTCTTAAGAACATGTCCTATATTTAATATATTTCTTGTCTTAACCTTAATTTCCCTAATTACCTACATTACACTTGATGTCAAAACTAAACAAAATTTAATAAACTCTGAGTTAGATACCTCATCTCTAAAAATTAACAATAAATTTCACAACATAATTGATCACACTGAATATATCATGAATATGATAAATCTACAAATTCAGAAGTTTCCAAAAAATAAAGAATACATAAATAATATCTTAAAGAAATTTAAAACTAATCCTAATTTAACCAACCAACTATCTTGGACATTATTTACCTGGGCCAATGATAAAGATTTTCTTATTGTGGATGCCCTATATGAAATTATGGACCCACCATTTGATATTTCATCTAGAGATTATATTGAATTCACCAAGGCCAGTCCTGGAAAGTTTCAAATTGGACAACCTGTAATGGGATCTACCAGCGATAAATGGATGATTGCTGGAGGTGTTGGTTTAAATGACAAGAATGATAATTATTTAGGAACAATGACTATTGGCTTTGATTTGGAAATATTATTGCCCAAACTAAGAGAAATACTTTATGGCACCAACACCGAAATGATACTTCTTGATAAGAATCTTAACGTCATAACACAAGAGAAATCTATTAAATATGAATATTGCAACTTCATTTCTAAAAACCAAAAACTGCAAAACCAATTAAAATATCTTATAAATAATACACAAATACCACAAATCACTAATGTATCACTACTACAACCAAATAATAGCTATAAAACTTCTAGTGTAGTGTCCTAAATTGATTATATATTATAATTCTTTCTTAATTTTATCT
>JAYORG010000021.1:0-24406 GCA_038123275.1 Rickettsiales bacterium
TTGGAAAATTCTAAATGTACCTCAAAGAGAGGCTGTAGAAATTCACTATGGCAATCGAGCAAAAGACACCAGAGGATGCGTAATATTTGGTAAAAGATGGGGATTCATTGATGATGAATTAGCAGTCCTAACTTCAAAGCCAACACTCAATCGCATTAAAAGAAACAAAACCCTGCCAGATAAATTTTGTCTGCAAGTAACCAGTTAATTAATCAAAAACAAAATTATGAAAATCAATATTTTAAACTTTATTCAAGATACCAATGGCAATAATTCATCAAAAAGACTTGGTGGATTATTTTGTTTACTTCAAGGCTCTGCTATGAAATTTGGGCTTTTTATGTACGGATTAACCCATAAAACAGTTACACCATTTGACAAACTAGATGCTTCGGCTGAATCAATGTTGTTTGTTGGTGCTGGTCTTCTTGGTTGGGGTGTGTTTGAAAAAGTTGTTAAAAATAAGAAAAACAAAAAGAAATGTTAGAAGGAATATTTATTAAATTAGCCATCTTATTTGGTGGTGTTGTCACTTCATTTATTTTTGGTTATTCCAAAGGCAAAAATGATGAAAAAGTTAAACAATTAAAAGCGAATGTTAAAGATACTATTGAAACTAAAAAGAGACGTAAAAAGCGTAGTTCTGATAATATGGCTACTGTTAAGCGCAGGATGCGTAAATACACAATTGGATAATTTTTGTTTATGGGCAAATCCGATAATGATAACTAAAGAAGAAAACGAAACTTTATTGTCTGATAATACTCTGAGACAAATTGATGATTATAATCAAGAGTGGGAAATTAGGTGTAGTAAGTAAAGAGGAGGGCGTTTTAACTTAGCCTCTCCTTTTTAACAGTAACCCAGTCTTTATCGTCAATATTGAAAAATGTTAAATTCTCACCATCAAAATCAGCATCCCAAGTTTCACCTTGCTCGTCTTTAAATTTTACTGATTCTTGGTCTTCTAGAGCATCAACTAGCTTCCAATGTTCTGGGCTAATTACAACATGATAATCAATTCCAACAGAAATTACTCTTCTAAAATCTCCATTTCTTAATTCGTCTTTTTTAATTTCTATATTTTGCATTTTTAATTTTATTTCAAGTTAGTAAATAGCTCTAAAGCCTTCTATATTATAGCTTCAAAGGTGTTTACAGTCAACTTGAATGATGCAAATAATTGATGTTTCTATTTAAAAATTTAGATATTTTCTTGTTGGAAAAATAGGGGAGTAAACTAAAAAACAGGGAGTATTAAAGGGGAGATATCGGGAGCACCACCACTCAAACCCAGAGTGTCTAGTTTATTTACCTGTGGCTATTGTATTGGACTAGAATCCCGATAAAGGAATTGTAACGCAATGTTTTGTTAATTGTCAATAATATCTTCAAACCCATTCAAATCAGCAATTATTCTGCTTAATTCTTGGTAGTCATTTAATTTATGGGTATCTATTATTTTCATTATAAAATAAGCGTGATTTAATCTTGATCTTACTTCAATAATGTAATCTTTGCCATCATCAATGGGTATCTTACACCAAGATAATGGTGGCTTTACGTCTTTATAAATGCAGTTCTCATTATTTCTGTGGTCTTGGAAAAATTCAAAATCTGTAATTGAATATTGATTAATTTCGTTTATTCCTACCATCAGCATATAATATCCTTCCTTGCAATGCATACCAAATGCGTGATTTTTTCCTAACTTCATTACTTTTCTTACTGGCTCATAAGTAAGCTCTTCTTTTGTAAGTTTACAGATGCTTTTATTAGCATTCATTCTCCTTACTATTTCTTTTTCATCTTTTTTGATATTGGCGACATATCTTTGTTTTAAAGGTTTAATCTGATCTTTTGGGATCACTATATTTCCAGGTAAAAAATCCATAATTTCTGCTTTTTCTTTTTTTAGATTTTTAGCAGGAACTATATTATTTATGGTTTTATATTCATAAGTAGCAGATGAGATGAAAACATCATTATATTTTATTTCTTTGGTGAATAGAATATTGCTGGTATTTGCTTTATCCATTACGCTTTTATTAAAATCAGAACCCATAATTTCATAAGAAACTCTGAAATGCTTGTTCTCTAGCTTATAAGGGTTAATCCTATATTTACTATCTGGTATTTTATGGATATTCTCAAATACATCTACCATTGGTATCTTATAATCGTTGCCATAAAGAATATCTGAAATTGGCACTAAATATTCTTCTCTTAGTAGCAATATATTTGCTTCTTTATTATCAACAACTTCTAGGTTTCTAATTGGATAGGCGTGCTTAAAGAATTGTTGGTAATAGCCAAGATGCTTTTTTCTAACAATTTCAACATCAGTTTCATCTAAATATGCTCGATACATATCTGCATATTGTCCAAATCTAAAATCATCTACTCTAAGAACAAGAAGATCATTTTTGGTTACGATATCATAAGAAATTCTAATATCTCTTTGTAGCTCTTTAATTTCTGGCATTTTAGTTAAGTTCTTCTGCCCATCTTTAATTATAAGCCCATAGTCAAAATTTTTTACAAAGCTATTTTCTAGATTTCCTGCTTGATGTCTTGTAGTTGGATCAACAAAGTAATTTTTACCATTAAATTCAATATTTAAAATTACATGATTAAATAGGTTGGGATCAGGTAAGAAGCTTGTTAATGAAGCTCCGTTATCAGATGAAACTAGAACTGGATTTGATTTAACTCCAATTTCATTTAGCATTGTTTTAAGTAGCATGGTTTTTCCCTTACAATCACCAGCTTTAGTCTTAAACACTTCATTTGGATTTGTGGGGGTAAAATTATAAATATTACCAGCTAATAACAGATAACGAACGTCTGTTTGAACGAATCTAGTAAATTTAATAATTTTATCTTCTTTGGATAAATTAGGATTATTTGCTACTTCTTTAATAAAATCATTTAAGCTTTTATCTATGCTGCTTGGCTCTTTGTATAATTCTAAATTATCTTCAACAATATTACCCCAATCACTTTGATTGGAAATATGAACTTGTGATAGCATATTTTCATTATAGGGGATGTTTTGTTCTAGAATTTCAGGGCCATAAGGTTCTGCATTTTTGATTTGCCAGAAATATTTAAAATAATCGTCATGATGATTTTTGATTCCTTTAATATCATTGCCAAAATTTTTAATAAAAATTTCTTCATCCTTATCTACAATTAAGCTTCTGTGAATCTTCTTGATAAATCTATAATCTCTTAATGGAAGTACTGTTGATTTTGCTGTGGAAATTTGGTTATTTTCATATCTAAGGATTGAGTAATCAATAATATCATCTTTTTGGACTCCTGGGATTATGAAGCTAATTTTTTTAAATTCAGCAAATGATGAATTACCATCTAATATTTTTTTATCACGTATTTTGACGATTACATCTTTGGTTTTATCGATTTTTTTACCATTTCTTATGATTGTAGCCTTGTTTAGATATATTTTAGAGTAATAAGGTTCGTATTCTTGGAAAAATATGGCATGCTTATCAACGCCTTGAAAGCTTATTATTTTCTTTACATTTCTGAAATAAGTGCCTTCGTCAATAAAACTAGTTTGAGTATCTGAAAGTAATGTTATCGCTCCATAGCTGTGTTTTTCTTTATCTGTTGAAGGGTTGTAATCTGAATAATTTATATCATCTACCCAAGAAGGGGTTGATTTTATACCATAATATCCTTGGTTACTATCTTTCTGAAGGAATATAGAAAAGGTTAATAGCAAGACTGCTATAAAGCCTGATATTGCACCAAATATGTATATGGGTTTTGTTTTTATGATTTTTCTAATTATGCGTTTTGTTAAACTGCCATTATTTTTAATCATCTCTAAATGCTTTATAGGTGGCGTCTTTGATAGGAGATAATAAATATGATAACAACGTTCTAGATCCTGTGATTATAAATACCTCCGCTGGCATTCCTGGGTAAAGCTGGATATTTTCTTTTAGTGACTTTAAGGACTCATCAGAAATTTTAATCCTACCTAAAAAGTAATTCTCACCAGTAATTTCATCTAGCAAAATATCTGCTGAAACGCTCATTAATATCCCATCTAATTTTGGTACTTTTTTGGCTTTAAAAGCACTAAGATTAATTTTGGCTTTCAACCCTTGTTTTACTACATCAATATCTTTTGGATTGATTTTTGCTTCAATAATTAACTCTTCATCTTGAGGAACAATATTCATAATTTCACCACCTGGTGGAATAACTGCTCCTTTTGTATGGAATTTAAGATCCATTACAATACCAGAAGAAGGTGCTTTTATAACTGTTCTTTTTAGTACATCCGAGGTTGAGGTTAGCTGTTCTGTTAATCCTGCAATTTTAGATTCAACTTCCTGCATTTCTGCTAGAATGGTATTTAAGTGTTCTTTACTAAAATTGACTATTTCTAAATTAGTTTCAGATATAGATTGTTGCGACTTAGCAATTGATGCTGTTAGGCTACCTTTTTTACCTTGCAATTCTGCAATCTGTTTTTCTAGGTTTAATTGGTCAGTTACTGGAACATTTCTTAGCTCTACCATTTTTTTGGTCATTTCCAATTCATTTGCCAGAATTTTAAGCTGACTATTTGTAGCTTCTTCTTGAGCCTCTAAAGCCTCTATTTCCTTTTCTAATTGGCTAATTCTCTTCTTTAAAATATCAATCTTTCCAAAGTAAGATTCCTTTTTAATATCATAAATATTATATTGAGTTTTGATTAACTCTTCAATTTCTTTATATCCTGTTTTTTTGCCTTGGTCTTCTATTGAAGATAAATCTAGTTCCCCATCATATCCTTGTTCTTTAACTAATCTTTTATAAATTGCCTTTGATGTAAGTAATTGTTTTTGAACTACTGATTGTTGTGCTTGAGCTTGAATATTTTGAAGCACTACTAAATCTGAACCAGTTACAACTTCTTGCCCCTCTTTAACCATTATCTCTTGAATGATTCCACCTTCTAAATGCTGTATGGTTTTTCTATTAAAATCCAAAACTACAGTACCTGGGGCAATAGAAGAAGAGTTAATAGGCATTAACCCAGCCCAAACAAAGAATATCAAGAAAAAGCCAGTAATAATATAAATACCATATTTAACAGGCTTTAAACCAATTTGATTTTCTTCTAATTTTAGATATTTATCAAATAGAATACTTATTTGTTCGCATTTATCATCAATGTATTTCTTAGTTTTAGGGAAATAATATTCAAATTTTTTGATGATGAATTTTTTAGTCTTTTTTAGATATTTTTTTATCTTCTTTAAAAATTCGTTCAGTCTCTTCTTTGACTGTTTTTTTAGCTTATTTAGATAATCTTGTGTTTTTTTAATTAGCTTCTTCATTTCTTACTGGCAGTATGTTTCTTTTTTAATGATTCAAGCTGTTTTAGAACTTTGTTTTTTTCATCGAAGAATTGGATCTGTCCTTCATGCATCACTAATATTTTATCCACTACATCTAAAATTGCTGTTCTGTGCGATACTACAAAAGTAGTGATCTTTCTTTGCTTAGCAACTTTTAAGGCATAAACCAAAGCTTTTTCACCATCAGCATCAAGATTTGAGTTTGGTTCATCTAAAATCATTATTTTAGTATTATCATATAAAGCTCTTGCTAGAGCTATTCTTTGTTTTTGACCTGCTGATAGATTTTTGCCAAGATTTTCTAGTGAAGTATCATAGCCTTTATCAAAATCTGAAATTACCTTATGACTTCCTGCATCCATTGCCGCTTTTACCACTTTTTCATCATCTATTTTTTCTTCCATTCTAGCAATATTTTCTTTTATTGTTCCAGCTATAAATTCAACTTGTTGCGGTAAATAACCAATATATTTACCTAAAGATTCACGATTGTAATTTTGCAACTTAGCATCATCTATTAAAACTCTTCCAACAGAAGGCTCAATTATTCCCGACATTAATCTAGCAAGCGTTGTTTTTCCTCCTCCGCTTGGGCCAATAATAGCAATAATCTCTCCTGGGTGAGCTTCAAAATTAATTGATTTTAGGATGAGCTTATTGTTATCTTCTGCTTTGTAGGAGGTATTTTCTAATTTTATTACTCCTTTTGGTTCTGGTAATTCTGTTTTCTCATTCTCAAAAGTAATAGTATCAACTGCTTCATTTAGTCTATTATAAGACTTTTTGCTGTTTAGAAATTGTTGCCAAATATTGACCAAAGCATCAAATGGTGCTAGAGCTTTTCCTGCTAAAATAGATGTAGCAATAATTCCACCGGCGGACATCTTATTTTGAATTACCAATACTGCACCAACTGCCATTGTTAGAACCTGAATTAACATTCTAATTAATTTGGTAATTGATGAGATATAAAATCCAGCAGCATTTGCTTGATAAGAAAAATCCTGCATTTTGTTTCTTTCAACAAATAGCTTTTTAATTACGTTGCTTTTCATCCCCATAGCAATTATGGCTTCACTACTATTTGTTAGGTTGCTGGTTTTATTGAAGAATGCCATTTGCATATCATTAACCTTTTTTATTCTTTTATTTGCCAGTTTTTCATTTAGGTAGGCCATTAAAAAAAGAATTGCTGCACCTATGACTGTGATAATACCATTTATTGGATGAATGAAGAAAATAACTAAAAAATAGATTGGAGAAAATGGAGCATCAAAAAGAGAAGATAGGGCTGGGCTATTTAAGAAATTCCTAATCGTATTTAAGTCTCTAACTAAAGATGAACCAATAGTATGGTTGTGAACAGAAATATCTAAAGTTTTATCAACTAATAATGGCTCTAATTTCTTTTCTAGATGAAAACCAATTTGAGCAAAAACAAAGTTTCTAACTATTTGTAATGCTGTCATAAATAGCAGCATCACAAAAACAATCAAACTTATAACTACTAATGTTTCAATACTGAAGCTCGATAAAACCCTATCTAGAACTTGTAGTGAATAAATAGGCATTGCCAGCATGGCAATATTAATGAAAAAGCTAAAGATAAAAGCATAGATAAATGATTTCTTACAGCTCCATAATGCTTCTTGTAATATTGTTTTTTTATCCATATTGCTTCTCCTATTTATAATCTTTAGTAAGAAGCTTTAGCTTATAATAAGCATTATAAAGATTGGCTTTTGCCTCATGGAATTTTATTTCCGCTTCATTTCTTTCAATTCTTATTTTAAGTAATGATATTAGGCTTAATGCTCTAATATTATAGCTCTTTTGGTTTCTTGATAGTTTTTGCCTAGCTAGAGAAAATATATTTAAAATTTGATCATAGCTTTTTTTAGAATAGTCATATTCTTTAAAAGCCTGATTGATTTTCTTTTCAACTTCTAGAGAAGTTAGTTGAAATTCCTCTTTTTTAATTTGTAGATCATATTTTGCTTTTTTGATACCAAAATACTCATTTCCTTTTTGAAATAATGGCACAGTAACATCTAACATAATTGACTTACTTTCTAAATCACCACCATCAAGGTAAACTAGATTTTCTTGCTTGCTGTAATTTGCCGATATATTTACTTTGGGAGAAAGATTTCCAATTTCTTTTTTGTATGATTCTTTTAAAGCAGTAACTTCATGGTGTTTTTGCATTAAGGCAGGATTTAGGGATTTTTCTTTAAGTAACTCTTCTAGATTTAGCTCTACCATTTCTGTTTTTACGTCATCTAGATTTTCTGGTTTTGTTCCTATTAGATTTTCATATTCAAATCTTGCTTGTTGTAATTTGTTTTCTACTTCTTCTAAGTCCCTTTTAGCGTTGTAATAACCAATTTTATTGTCGATAATTTCATTTTCACTTGTGAGTGATCCTTTTGACCTAGTTTTGCTTAAAATTCTGCGATAATATTCAACATTATCTTTGGTAAGCTTTAGGGTTTTTTCTAATCTTAAAGTTTCAAGATAATTGGTAACTATTCTTAATATTAATTCTCTTTTAAAATCTTCTAATTTGAATTTTTGAGCTAAATATTCTGCCTTACCTTGTTTTAACGTTGAAACACCTCTCATACCATTAAATACTGGCTGAGTTACAGAAAGAGTATTGGTTTTCTCAGTTAAGAAATCATCAGTACCAGCACCATCACTTCTGATATTTTGTTTTTTACCAGTTTGATAAGATAAAGAAACTTCTGGTAGAAATTCAGACATTCCTGTCTTTTTGTTGTTCTGAGCAGATTTTAGATAGTATTTTTCTATTTTATATTCTTTGGAATTTTCTAAGCCTAGATCTATAGCTTCATCTAAAGTTATTGCTAGAGCATTGCTAGAAAAAAATAAAAGAATTATTGAAGTTATTTTTAGATATTTGCTCATAATCCTTATAATTTAATTGATAAGGATAAAGCAACAGAACTATTTCTTGACCCAAATGATGAACCTGTTTTATCGGTGAATTCTATCTCATAGAATTTAGTGTTTATCTTTGTTGCTAGATATTTATTAAAATTATAGCCAATACCAAAACCATAGTAAAAAGTTCCTCTATGGTAATCTTCTATTTGGTTGTTAATTTCATACTCAAATTTAGCTCTCAAACCTCCAAGAGAAGCAAAAATGTCAAAATCTTTATATCCATAACCAAAGTTAAAGCCAAGGCCATATTGTTCTTCTATCTTGTCTTTATTATCAAAAAAACTTTCATAAAATATTTCTGGCATGATGAAGATGTTATCATCGCTTTCATCAAAAGAAATTAATCCATCTATTAATTCTATTCTTTTTACAATTGATAGGCCGTAGCCAGTTGAGTTAATGTCATTATCTGTGTTAGAAGTTGAGTTATTGTTATTATTTACAGCTCCGTAAGATTTAGAGGTCAATAAGGTAATTATCAGTAATGTATGGAGGATTATTATTTTGATCACTTTTTATCTTTCTCCTTAGAATCTTTCTTTTTGTTTTTTTGGTAATTTATTCCATACCAATCATATATTCCTTTGATTTCACCATCCTCTGTTATTCTGACCGATTTACCATGGGCATCTGGAAATACGTTATTTCTTAAATCCTTGCTTACCATTTTCATGTGACCAAAGGGAGCTAAGAAATCTATTGACCATAACCTATCTCCAGATTTCCAATCTTCTGGTTGAAGTAGGTATTTTTTAGTTAGGTATTTCTCTTCTATCTCTTTTGAGAAAAATGCCCAAGTAACAAGGGCTATCGGATCACCATCTTTATTTTTATAGATTCTAAATTGATTTAGGTGAATAGGGGGTAGAAATACTGCTCCTATATCATTTATAAGATATTTACGGTGAAGTTTTGAAGCAAGCAAGAGAGATGATATTTCTCCTAATAGCTCGTAGCGTTTATTCCTTGGAAGTTTTAATAATATGCCATTATCAAGACGATAAAATGGTTTGTCATTTTTATTAGTATTTTTTGAATCCATTACTCATCTTATAGGTACTATAAAGCGCTAAATGAAACAGTAGGTGCAACTATATAAGAAACCCAATTTGATGCCGTTCCAGATATAGAGTCAGACATACCTAATGTACCAGATATATCAAAATCTAAAGCATATTGTCTATATTTTGAATTTTCATCCCAAGTTAAAGCTGATGTTAAGGCAATTGTGTAATCAACCTTATTTGAATCATTAGAATTTAACTGTATCAATGAAGAATTATCTATGGACACGTCTGAAACAAATGTAGTGATTTCGCTTTTACTAGCAGAGCTTGTCGTAGTGCCTACGTAAATTTTAGTTTGAGTTTCAGTTAGGGCAAGAGCAGTGGCAACGGCAGAGGTATAGTCTGTGCCAGAATTATTGGTATAATAGGTTGTTCCACCAGATTCTAACTGTCCCGACATTGTAAAATTTCTTGCTACTGTAAAACGAATATGAGTATAAGTTCCATTGTCAATATTATCAATGCTATCAACAAAAGATCCAACAGTTTCACCAACACCGGCAGAAGCTATATCAAAAGCCTTACCAGAGCTATTACTTCCTATTATTTTAGGATCAGAGCATCCACTGTCAGAACAAAGAGCCATTTCATAAACTGTTACCCTATAAACATCTGGAGATCCACTAAGTGTAATTGCAGAGAAGGCAGAATTAAAACAACCAAAAACCAACAATATGGTAATGAAAATTTTTCTTAACATGATATAAATTTATTAAATTAATTATTAGTTAGTTCTTCGGATCACTATTGAACCATTATATTCTCTTTCAATAAAGATTTTATCCTGTCTTCTGACACGATCCAAAGTATGATCGCTCATGTCACGAAGTCTAAAGGCTTTATTGTCAACAAAATTAGTTTTTGCCGATCTGTCATCAGGGCCAAACTCGGCTATTTTAAATCTTGTTTGAACAAAATAAGATTGATCAGTATTATTACTGTCATCAACTCCTGCTTCGATAGTAATATTTGGAGTTATTTTTGCTTCCATAGTAGCTGTTGTGCCTCTGGTATTTGAGGCGCTGACTGTTGCTTTGCTATCCCATTCATATCTTCTAGCAGATACTGTAAGCCATGGTAAATATGGAACTATTGATCTTAACTCAACATCATAACCATCTAATGCTCTTTCTGTTGCTTCATTAATAAGTTTTTCATCACTTATGGCATCGTAATAGTTAGCAAAAAAGTCAAAATTTGCCCATTTTGCTTCAATTCCATAACCAATTCTTTGATGTCCTGAAGTCCATTGCTTGTCAAAAAAGCTATTAGCCCCAAGTAAAACCTTATTATCCAGCAATAAACTTCTGTAACCTAATCCTAAATTGGCGCTTGTTCTTTTATCTCCAAATACTGTTTCACGATTTAGCCTTGCTTGTGTGAATATTGTATGTTGTTTTTGATTGGTTTGAAGCAATGGTTGTACTGTCCATATTGAATATTCTGGCTTATTATCATCAGCTAATTGCCATTCAAATTCAATTCTTTTTGCCCAATCGGGAGTGTCTTCAGTTAGCTTGGGAAAAAGAACTTGGTCAATCATTGATTTACCAAAACTCATCATTTGGTCATTATTATTATTTTGTGCATAAATATTGGTTGTAAATATGCATAATGTAGAAAATAAGAAAAATTTAGATAATTTTTTAAACATTTTATTCAAATTAATTAATAAATTAAGTTATAGAGAAATCATCCTCACTCAAGTTAAACACTCCATTTAGTGTAATAGCAAAATCTGATTCCTCAACTTCTATAGTTGTATTACTACCATCATTACTAATAGTTAAATCACTAAATGATATATTAGAATTGGAAATTTTAATTAAATCAACTCCTGATTCAAAATCTTTAATAATATCTGCTTTAGCTGTAGTAGATTGATCAAGTCCAGTAAACTCAAAGATGTCTTTACCATTACCACCCTCAAGAATATCTTGGCCCAAACCACCAATTAAAGTATCGTCACCATCATATCCTTTTAAGGTATCATCACCTTCGCCACCAGATATAACATCATCACCTCTACCACCAATAATACTATCATTTCCACCTTCACCATTTATAGTATCATTTCCATCATTACTCCAAAGTACATCGTCACCTTCAGAACCATTAATAGTTACAGAACCATAGGTGAATATATCAGAAGATAAATCAATTACATCACTACCACCAAGTGCATTAATAACCTCAATTCCAAACAATCTACTTCCAGAAATAGTTGGATTGTCAGAAATTAAATCGTGCAAGAAAATACTATCATCACCTTCAGTTAAATAAAGAGTATCAGCGTCTCCTTTACCACCATCAAATGCGTCATAGCTTCTGATTTTTCCTGATATATCTACGGTATCTCCAGTGTAAGAGTTGTAGGCAACATAACCTTCACCCCAAACATCATCAATATTATAAACAATATCATCATCCCCATCTCCTGAGAAGATTAAATCTGTTGTACCAATATTTGCTGATACTAGATCAGATTCGCTACTTGCTTCAATAATATTAATTCTTTCGTCATTTCTAACTTGAAGCGATTCTTTAACAACCAATGTAAATTCTTGTGTTGTTTCATATTCTCCATCACTAGCACTTAAAACTAGGTTTATAGCTCCAATATTATCATCTGTAGCATTAGTTATGATTGTTTTATTGATAGAATCATAAACTAACCAGTCAGGTAATTCACCGCCATCAATTGCTTTGAGAGATATCGTTAATTCATCACCATCAACATCTTTAAAGATATTATCAGAGATTTGGATGGTATTTTCTTCCCCAGCTCTAATCATCTGATCTTTAAAGTCTTGTCCTATGATTGGTGCATCATTTACGCTACCTATATTAATATCAACATTTGCTATATTAGAAAATACACCTTCGGAATCTTTAACTGCATAAATAAAGCTATCTTCACCAAAGTAATTCGCATCTGGAGTATAGATTACTTCATTATTTTCATTTAAGAACACAATTCCATGAAGTGCACCACCAAGTAAGATATTCTCTCTTTTTAAAGCTTCGTCTTCTATATCATAATCATTAGATAGAAGATCAATTGTTATTTGATTATCTTCTAAAATATTAACTTGATCACCAGTTGCGATTGGAGCATCATTTACGCTATCAATATTAATGGTTAATTCATTTACTATATCTACAGTTCCGTCACTTACTGTATAGATGATATTTTCTTGTCCAAAGTAATTTTCATCTGGAGTATAAATAATTGAACCATCTTCTAGAGCCAAACTACCATTTAATGCGTTTGTAGCACTAACTAAGCTTAATTCATCACCATCAATATCTTCTACATTATCCAAAATATTAACTGTAGCGACATTATCTTCTCTGATATTAATTACACCATCAATAGTAACTTCTGGAGCATCGTTAACATTATTGATAGTAAGATTTAAAGTTTTAGCAACTAAGCCACCATTCCCATCAGATATTAAATAGTCAAAATTATCAGAACCAAAATAGTTAGCATCTGGGGTATAGGTGATTTTACCATTTTCTATTACCGCATCACCATTACTTGGGTTAGTAATTGATGCAATAGTTAAAATATCACCATCAACATCACTAGCAAAGCTTAATACATCTATATTAATGGAACTATCTTCATTTAGTGAGCTTTCTGTTAATATTGCTACAGGTAGGTCATTAACTGATTCTACTAAAATATTTAAGGTTTTAACTACTTCATTTTCACCATCACTTACAACATATTCTAAAGAAGAACTACCATGATAATTTTGATCTGGAATATAGATAACCTCATTATTTACTATTGTAGCATAACCATTTGTGACATTTCTAACCTCTGTGACTGTTAGGGTGTCATTTTCAATATCTGAAGAACCTTTTAATACATTTATGGTTAGTATTTCATCTTCTTTTAGATCACCATTTGAAACTTCTACAATAGGAGCATCATTAACTGAATTTACGCTTATGTCTAATTTTTTAGTAACAATACCACCATTACCATCTGATATTGTGTAAATTAAAGAATCTTCACCATTGTAATTAGCTTTTGGTACATAAACTATTTTATTTTCTATAATTTCGGCTGCACCATTTGCTGGGTTGCTAATTGATTCAATGGTTAGATTATCACCATCTGAGTCAATTACATCCCTTATTATATCTATTATTACTGCGCCATCTTCTTGCACCTCAGTTTCAGAAGTAACTACTATTGGAACATCATTTTCAGCAGATATTTCTAGATTAATTGTTTTGGTAAGTTCATTAGTTCCATCACTAATCACATAATCAAAAGAATCATTTCCATTATAATTACTATTTGGAGTATAGATTATTTGGCTACCATCTATTGTGACAGTTCCATTTGCTGGATCAGTAGTAGAGGTAACTATTAGCTCATCTCCATCTGCATCAAACGCATGATCTGCAATATCGATTGTAATAGATTGATCTTCTGCTGATTTAATACTTAACTCATCAACAACGACTGGAGTATCTTCAATATTATTTATAATAACATTTAAAGTCTTAGTCGTTGCAAGTCCTTCACTATCAGTAACTGAATATTCAAAAGAATCCGTACCAAAATAATCAGGATTTGGCGTGTAGATTATTTTATTATCAGAAGTCAATTCAGCTGTACCATGTTTAGCAATGCCAATTTCTAGATTAGAAAGCTGTCCATCTTCAACATCAGTAGCATTAGCTAAAACATCAATAGTTATGCTAGAATCTTCATTAAGCTCAGTTTCAACTAAATTTACTACTGGAGCATCATTAACTGAATTAATAGCTATTGTAAGATTATATTCGCTTATATTACCATCAGCGTCTTTTAATTCATAAGATAAATTACTTAAACCAAAGAAGTCTTGATCTGGAGTAAATATTAGATTTTCTCCTGCTTCATCTTTTGCAAAAGTACCATCTGCAATATTTACGTTTTCTAGCAAAATATCATTACTTACAGGAATTTTAATTTGATCATCTTCATTAATCATAAAGAATGAACCAAACTGCACAGCATTAAAGTTAATCTGACCTTGATTATTTAATATTTGAGCATTCTGAGGAGAGTTACCATTATCATCAGATAATAATAGCTCACTTCCATCTGCAAATTCTAATTTTTCTATTTTAGACTTATTACCTGCAAATTGATTAACTATGGTTAATGTTTCTTCATTTTCAGCAAACCCAATAACTAAATTTACTCCATCTTGCTTTATGGTAATAGAATCTTTATTGATGCCATTTCCAAACTTGATTATATCATAGCCAGCATCCTCATTTTCTAATATTAGATCGCTACCATCATTGCTTGAGGAGTAATTATAATAATAAACATCATCTCCTGATCCACCATGTAGGAAATCATTGCCTTGGCCACCATTTAGAATATCTGTGCCATCACCACCTAAAAGAATATCATTACCTTGTCCTGCATTTAGATAGTCATTATTGTCACCACCATCTAGATAATCTTGGCCTTCACCTCCATGTAGAGTGTCGTCATCAGCACCACCTTCAAGCAAATCATCTCCTTCATTACCATAGATAATATCGCCACCTTGACCACCTATAACATGATCATTTCCTGACTCGCCATCAATTAAATCAGCATTAGTGCCACCATAAATAATATCAGATCCAGCTCCACCATTAATAATATCTTCTCCTGAGTTACCATAGATGATGTCATTTCCTTCACCGCCTTGTATTTGATCTACGCCAGCACCACCATCAATAACATTGTTACCATCAACTGCTATTATTTTATCATGACCTCCATCTCCTGCCAAAAAGTCATCTTTACCATCATACCCACCTGTTACAAAGTCATTTCCATCACCACCATAAGCTTTATCTTCGCCATAACCAGTATCTAGATGATCGTCTCCGCTTCCTCCATATAGCTGGTCATTATCAATTCCGCCATAAAGGACATCATTTCCATCTCCTCCATTAAGATAATCATCTCCATCTTGTCCAAATAATGTGTCATCTCCAGTTGATCTCATACTGATCCAATTATCACCATTCCATTGCACATTAGAAATATCAGAGAATCCATCTCCATCAAAATCACCAACTAATTGCTCTGAATGGTTATAGCTAGCATAAAAACCCATTCCTTCAACTCCTTCAACATGATGTTGAGTCCTAAAGCTACCATCTCCATTTGAAAGTGAAATCCAATTATCACCATTCCATTGAACGTTTAAAATATCATCATTTCCATCTGCATTGAAATCACCAATTAACTGTTCTGAATGATGTTCATTGCCGTAAAATCCTACACCTTCAAAACCTGCTACATTGTGGTTAGTTGAGAATGCTCCATCTCCATTAGATAAAGATAGCCAATTGTCACCATTCCACTGAACATTTAAGATATCGTCATTACCGTCACCATTAAAATCTCCGATTAACTGTTCTGAATGATATTCGCTTCCATAGAATCCAACTCCTTCAAAACCTGCTACATTATGATTCGTTGAAAATGTGCCATTTCCATTAGAAAGGGAAACCCAATTATCTCCGTTCCATTGTACATTTAATATATCATCATTGCCATCTGCGTTGAAGTCACCTATCAATTGTTTTGAGTGGTTTAAGCTACCATAAAAGCCAGCTCCTTCA
Organism: Rickettsiales bacterium; assembly: GCA_038123275.1. GTDB lineage: Bacteria > Pseudomonadota > Alphaproteobacteria > Rickettsiales > UBA1997 > CAJQHT01. Next base: position 16,064 of record JAYORG010000021.1, read on the forward strand.
AATCCTGCAACATTGTGATTGGTTGAGAATGTGCCGTCTCCATTAGAAAGAGAAACCCAATTGTCTCCATTCCATTGTACATTTAGAATATCATCATTCCCATCCCCGTTGAAGTCACCAATTAATTGTTCTGAATTATGTTCATTGCCATAAAATCCTGCACCTTCAAAACCTGACACATTGTGGTTTGTTGAAAATGTACCATCTCCGTTAGAAAGAGATACCCAATTATCCCCATTCCATTGAACATTTAGAATATCATCATTGCCATCACCATTAAAATCACCAATTAATTGTTCAGAGTGGTTGAAGCTACCATAAAAACCAGCTCCTTCAAGTCCTGATGGATTATGATTTGTTGAGAATGTTCCGTTACCATTAGAAAGAGACACCCAGTTATTGCCATTCCATTGAATATTTATGATATCATCTTTGCCATCTCCGTTAAAGTCTCCTATTAATTGCTCTGAATTATGTTCATTACCATAGAATCCTGTTCCTTCAAATCCTGATGTATTGTGATTAGCATTAAAAGAAAGTTCTATGTCTCCACTTAAACTATCATTTCCAACACCACCAAATAATACATCATTTCCAGATCCGCCTTGTAAATTATCAAAGCCTTCACCGCCATATAATGTATCATTATGTCTTCCGCCGTCTAGATAATCATTATTATCTCCTCCATCTAGATAGTCACTTCCATTTCCACCATATAAGCCATCACTACCAACTGCACCATAGAGGTAGTCATTGCCATCTGCACCATGAAGCTGATCATTTCCAGTTCCGCCATCTAATTTATCATCATGAGCGCCACCATTTAGATAATCGTTTCCAGTTCCACCTGATAACATGTCATTATTATTGCCTCCATAAAGGCTGTCATTACCAGTTCCGCCCAATAAATAATCATGACCATTTTGACCATGAACTGCATCATTGCCTGTTCCACCATGGAGTTCATCATTTCCATTTCCACCAAATATGCTATCATTTCCACCATTACCATATACTTGATCATGACCGCTTTTCGCATAGATATTTTCATTCCACCAATTACCATGCATTTTGTCATTACCTGAATGGTAATGCACGGTCATCTTTCCTTGACTTCCTTTGGCATGTTCATTTTGAGCCCAGACATTATTTTCATCATAAGTTTGTCCTCTTCCTATTACGCCATATTTACCATAGGCATCTTTGTAATAATAACTATCTTGTCCACTGAAATTAGTGTTTCTTGCTGTGTACCAATGACCATGCTTTCCGCCTGTGTAAGCCGCATATTCAGTATTAGTAAGTACTCTTGCTATTCCATCATTGTGTATATTCTCACTATTGAAGAAATTTGTAGACTCATAGCCAGAAGATACAAAACCTCCTGATACTTCACTCGGAGTAAGGTAATCTATTATATCAGAACTAATCCCTTCGTTATTTTCTACTACAGTGGAGTCATTAACTGTATATTCACCTTGGTATCTTTGATGTTGTCCAATACCATTGAATTGATTAAATTCAAAGCTATCCTTAGTTAAGGTACTTTTTTGAGTGTTTCTTAAAATAACCTTCTGATTATCAGAGAAGGTTACAATTGCATCATCTCCTTTTTGTTCTAATTGTAATTGGCTAAAGTCTATTTCTGATAGGCCATCTAATTTTATTATATCTTCACCAACTTTAAAATCTTCAACAACATCAACACCATTGATATTCTTAGAAAGAACAAATTTATCATTTCCTTCATTACCAGTTAATATATCTAAACCACTACCTGCGAAGATTTCATCATCATTTTCTGTTCCTGTTAGAATATTGTTTTGATTATCTCCAATTAAACCTGACTTTTGTGCTATATCAAAATTGATGTTGAGTTTATTTAAGTCATCTACAACAATTCCAGTTAGGGTTAGAGTTTGATTATTACCAAGGTTAAGAACGGCATTGTTGTTTTGATCTTTGTTGATACCATGTAGATTTTCTATTGATTTTAGATCGACAAAATCTTGTCCAAACTCGGATAAATCTAAAATATCTTCGTCAATATTGAAATCAGTGATAACATCATTACTACCTGCTGATTTAGTAATAACAAAAGTATCATTTCCACTGCCACCAAATAGTCTGTCATTTCCACTACCATCTTTTAATATATCGTTTCCAGCTCCACCATCAAGATAATCATTACCGCTACTTGCTTCAATTATATCATCATTTTCACCAGCATAGATTAGATCATCTCCAGATCCTCCATTTAGGTAATCATTTCCTTCAAATCCTAAGATTATGTCATTACCTTCACCTAGTAAAGCTTGGTCTTCGCCTTCAGTCCCTTGGGTATTGTCTTTTTCATCTGTACCAACGAATATATCACCTAAATTTATTTCATAATTATCAGAGAATCTTAGAACATCTATTGTATTGTTGTTTGCTACAAAATAATTGGTTATTGCAACAATATGACCAGTTCCTTTGATTAAAATATTTAGATTATCATTATCTTTAGATAGAGTTACATCTTTAGCTCTTAAATCTTTAAATTCTATTATATCCTCACCGCCAGCTTCGTTGATGGTATCATTTCCATCTCCTAAATTATAGACATAAGTATTATTACCTTCATTGCCAGTTAAGACATCATCTCCTTGACCACCTTCAATTATATTATCTCCACCTGAAGTAGTGATAATATCATCACCAGAGCCAAGATTAATCTCATTATTACCAGTTCCAACTGTGATTTGGTCATTATTATTTCCAAGGTCAACTATATTGTTACCATTGCCAAGATTTACAATATCACTTCCATCACCTGTGTTGATATTGTTTGATCCATCTTTAGCGGTAATTTGATCATCTCCTTGTCCAGTATTTACATTGTTATTTCCTTCTCCAAGAGTGATCTGATCGTCACCATCTCTTGTTTTAATTATATTGTCACCATCTCCAATACTTAAGATATCTGCACTATTATCACCATAAATCGTATTATCGCCATTTCCAATATTAACTGTATTTTGAGTATCTTGGATTTGACTGCTTATTTGATAATTGGCAAATTGTCCAACCTCTAAGTAGTGATCATAAGGAGTTTGGTTTTCTGCTAGTTCAACATTATTTTCTTCTAAAACAGAGATATAAAAAGCTGTATCAAAGAACTGGTTTGGGTTGTAGTTTTTATATTTTCCAACTTCTTCAAAATGTTTTTTGGCATTACCTTCAGTGCCTAATCCTAAATCAGCTATTTCCTCGCTATAATTTTGTATATAATATTCATGGTCAAATACTAAAGCTTCGCCAGCTAGATTTAGAATATTATTGCCATCACCAAGATTTAGGCTGTAATTTCCTGCTCCAAGCGTGACATCATTATTTCCATCTTCGATTTGAATATTACTACCCCCATTGCCGACTGTCACCTTATTATCACCATCTCCTAAATCTACTTCGTGATTACCATCATCAATTACTATAGTATTATTACCATCTGCGGCATTAACCACAGTTTCACCTTCACCAGTTTCAAGGTTATTATTTCCTTCTTCTAAATTGATGTAGTGACTACCGCTGCTTATTTTTACTGTATCATCGCCAGCACCTGTTGAAACTATTGCATCGCCAGATTCTATTGAAATTTGATCGCTACCATAGGCAGTTTTAACGCTTGTTAAATAGCTTGTGCTTAATGCAGAAGCAACAGCAAATGAGGTTGAACTGTTTGATGTAGGATTATTAATGTCATTAAACTCATCTATGGCGTTTTCGGCCATTTTTAACGGATCAGCAGAAACATTAATTATATTATTTCCAGCATCAGAAATAATAGTATTATCTCCAAGTCCAATTGTTAATTCATCATCACCATATCCCAGATAAATAGTATTATCTCCGCTACCAACAAAAAGTTTATCATCACCATTCCCAGCATAGATAATATTATTACCATTTCCAGCAACTACTAAATCATCCCCATCTCCTAAATCAACAAAGTTAGTGCCATTTCCAGCATTTACATAATCATTTCCTGATCCAGTTCTAATATTATTATCACCATCACCAACTCTTATAGTGTCGCTACCATTACCACTATCAACTAAGTTGTTACCATCTCCTAGTGTAAGATTGTTGTTACCATCACCTAAATTAACAATATTGTTACCATCTCCTAGGGTTATTGTATCATTGCCAGATCCAGCTTCAATTACATTGTTTCCATCATCTGCTGTGATAGTATTGTTGCCATATTCAGCAACTATTGTGTTGTTTCCTGAGCTAGCATTAACTTCATCATTTCCTTCTCCGGTACTGATTTTATCATCTCCTGTTCCTGAAATTAATTTATCGTTTCCACTTCCACCTTCTAGATTATCTACTCCAGCACCACCATACATAGTATCGTCACCATATCCACCTTCTAAAAAGTCATTACCATCCTCACCATAGATAGTGTCATTTCCAGCATTACCATAAAGGAAGTCATCCCCTGATTTACCATTGATGATTTCATCCCAGAAGTTTCCTACTAAACGATCAGAGCTATCATCAAAACCATTAACATATTTTTCGTAATATTTATACCATACAGTATAGTGACCACCTAGAGGTCCTCTTTTTTTCTTATAGCTTCTCCATTGAATATCATTATAAAATTCATAGTCTACATTAGCATAAAGCTGCTCAGTAACATTTAAATCAACACCCTGTAGGTCATGTTAGTAATTGTCCTAAGTTTTTTCCGCTCCTTTCGTATCTTCTAATAATACATTTTGTAGAGTTACATCATCAGCAACAGTATTTGTTGTTGTATAATTGAAACTATCGCTTCCAGAATCATAAGTAAGAGCCGTTAAATCTATTGAACTTCCGCCATCAATAGTAGATTGAGTAAATTCAAGTGATTCAATCGTTGGAGTAAGAGTATTACCAGAAAAATTATCCTTTATTGTTACTTGATCAGCTGATCCAGCAAATGATATAACTAGGTCATTTCCTGACTTAGTAAAATTAATATTAGAAATATCCAAATCAATAAAACGTAGGGTATCAAGAGTACCACCTGATTCAGTAATCTCATCTTGCCCATCTCCAGCTTTAAATATGTAAGTATCGTTGCCATCACCACCAGCAAGGATATCATTTCCCTTATCGCCACTTATAATATCTATCCCATCACCACCATCAATAGTGTCAACTCCATCACCACCAGTAATTTGATCATCTCCTATTTCTCCAAGAATTGTATCATTTCCAGCTGCACCACCTAATTGATCATTGCCAAGACCTCCAAAAATAAGGTCATCATCATCTCCACCACTTATAGTATCAAACCCAGAATTTCCATAGAGCATATCAACCCCAGAGCCACCAATAGCAATATCATCGTCATTTCCTCCATAGACATTGTCATTACCACTGCCTGCAACTAATATATCATCACCATCTTCACCAAATAGCTGATCGTTATCTTCTCCACCATAAATTCTATCTCTACCTTGCTCACCAATTAAAGAATCACTACCAACTCCACCCATTACAATATCATCTCCATCTCCTGCTGTAATTTGATCATCACCTTCATCACCATAAACTATATCTCTACCATCTCCAGCAACAACCACATCATTACCACTTCCTGCATAAACTATATCATTATCATCACCAGCATCTATTTGATCATTTCCTGCTCCAGCATGAATGATATCATTATCCTGAGTAGAATAATAATCCTTAATATTACCAGCATTTAATTTGAAATACTGCAAGCTATAGCTTTTAACCAGACTGACAACATTATCTATAAAAGCATTTTGTTGGTCTTCGTCATAACCATTTAATTCTTCTATTGTAACATTGATATTAATATTACCATTTGACAATGTATTTAGGTAAGAAACCGCCAATATAATATCTTCATTAGTAATTGAATTAGCATCATCTTGCGCTTTAACAATTAAATTATTTAGCTTAACCGCTGCTTTTTGACTATTATCTAAATCTGTTGCATTATCAATTTCTTCATCACTCTTACCTTCATATCTTCCTACAAAATCATCTATTATAACAGACTTGTATTTACCAAAGCTACTTCCGCTATCTACTCTTACCAGCTTAGTGGCTAGAGCTAATGATATTGAATCTAATATATTGGCAAACTTAGCATTAAATGGAGTTTTAACCTCAAATCCATATATAATGTCATCTCCAGCTCCAGCTTCGATTAAATCATCCCCATCACCACCTATCAAGCTATCATCTTCATCTCTACCTTCAATATGATCATTTCCATCTCTTCCTTGAATAACGTTAGTTCCGCTACCACCTACTAAAACATCATTACCGCCACTTCCAACAATATCATCATCAAATCCATCTCTTGCTCTAGCAAGAGTTCCATCTTGTTCAAGAGCATAAATAATATTTCCAGATCCATCTTCCTTTGAAACAATTTTTAAAAAAGAATAAGGATCAGGATATTCTCCATCTTTATATTCTTTTCCTCCCATCAAGGCACTAACCACCATAGTTGCTATCATGCCTCCAAGAGGTCCAAGCGGGGTTAATGAGCCTAAGAAATAAGCAACACCCAAAGCTGCGCCACTTAAAACCGTTGATTGCCATTGATGAGAATTCATTGAATCTTCAGCTCCAATATCTCTTATTCCAGCTATAGCTACATGGGTTACAAAAACAGCAATACCTCCAGCTCCAGCTTCTGCTGGTGTAGAAGCTCCAAGAAATGAGCTTTTCGCAGCTGTTGTGGTTGCTGCTGTAGTAGATGCTCCGCCTCCAGAAGCAGCTGCATTAGCCGCAGCCTGAGCGGCAACTTGTGAAGAAGCAGCGCTTGTAGTTGCTGTTCCCATTAAAGCATTGACACCCCAACCAATAGCTTGACTCACACCAATATTTGCAGCTGCCATGGCATAATCTTCACTATCCATATCCTTGCCATTTACAATAGCAGTTATAGCAAAGGTTACAAGAGCTTGAACTCCAGCTTTTACTCCCTCTCTTTGTAATATTTTACTAGATAGATCATCTGATATCGTGGCATCTAAACCATTACTAAAATTACTATGAAAATCTATTAATTCCTCTATTTCTGTTGTGGTAAAGTCTAAATTCAATTGACTTGTAACATACTCAGCACCAAACTTGGTAATTGGTTTGGCCACATATTCTTGTATAGCGATTCTCTCAATCACATCATCAAAATCACCTCCAGCGGCAAGCTCACCAACAATGCTAGTTGCCATATAAGTTAAATTTGCAGCATCTTGAAATGGTTTTGTTAAATAGTCAGTAATAGTATCAGTAAAGCTTTTTCGATGTTGCTGTGCATCTTGGGTCATTTTTACTAATTTATCAACATCGTGCTTTTCTCCATCGACAGCTTCTACTTTTGTGCCTTTTTCTTTAAGAGTATATTTATTTCCATTCTCATCTTCTCTTACATAGATTGAAGTTGGATTACCTTCGGAATCTACATAAATAGCATCGGTTGCAACAAGTCCAGAATCCGCCAAAAGTATTACCTCATCTCCATCAGTTCTTTCAATAACCTCATCATTAGCCTTGATTTTGTTTATGGTTTCTTTATCATCATACTTTATTGTTTGTCCTACAGAAATTTGATCAGCATTTTCTATTCCGTTTAATTCCTGTAACCTTTCTACAGTGGTATCAAACTTATTCGCCAAGTCTCCTAATGTATCACCAGAGATAACCTGATGAGATTTTACTACATCTACGTCTTGGAATAGATCAAATAAATATGCTGATTGCTCACTTTTTGGAATTATTGAAACGTAACTAGCATCATTATCGGCACTCGTTACTTTTAATTGTTCGTCTGTTCTGTAAACATAAAGGGAACCACTATCAGTTTTTATTTCTCGATCTTGTAAAGAAGAATCTGATCCATTAACTCCAGCTATTGCAAGAGATGTAATATCTGCATTATTTTGCTCTGCTACCTCTATTAGGGCATCATCTATTTTAAAAACTTCAAAACTACCGTCTGGGTTTTGGAAGGTTATTGTTTTGTTTTTTAAATCTAAATCCTTTATCAGAACTATTTTTTGTTCGATGTTTTCAACATTTAAATCGTGTGATACATGGATTTTTATATCAGAATCTAGAGAAGAGCTTTGCTTAGGTATATCGGGGTTTGAATCAAGGGTTTTTAGGATGCGTTGCATTGTTGGTCCATCATAGACTTTTGACAAATTTAAAGCATATTCTGGGTCGGTTGCATAACCTGCCTCTTGTAAAACATTAGCTTCTTTTTCAAAATTACCAAGCACATCTTTATCAAAAAGTTTTGAATAACGAGGATTATCC
>JAYORG010000022.1:0-23253 GCA_038123275.1 Rickettsiales bacterium
TTTTGAGGTTAGAAAATAAATAAAGTTTTTAGTTGATTTTTAACACAGTAGGTCAGAGTAAACACTGACCACGATCCGTCACGGGGGGATGTTTAGATTAGACATTCAGACACAAAAAAACTCCCATTTCTTTTTTAAGAAATGGGAGTTTTTTGTACTTAACTTTATATTAAGTTGTTATCTCTAATTAAGAAATATCAACTGTAAATTCTAAAGCACATGATTCACCAGTTTCTGATGTATTATAAGTAGTAGTAGTGAAACAATCACTTTCTTGGAAAGAAGTAGATACTGGGGCATCTGGAAGAAGAGTTGAACCTTGTACTCTACCAGAGTTAGCAATACCGTCATCCAACTTAGTATCGACTGATAATGCATCAGTTGGAGTCATAGCTCCTTCAGCAACTACATGATATACAGTATTTAAAGCTGCCACATCAACTAAGGCTATAGTACCAGTTGCAATAACAACATTTCTCTCATTACTAGCAGTATCATTATAGTCAAATACCCAGCCAACACCATCAAGTTTTGAATCAGGTACATCAGTACCAGCTGTTTGAGCTGCAATATCTTCACCAGCAACAGTTATGTTAATATCATTTGAAGTAAGAGCTGTTAGTGACTCATCAATAGTATTTGAGTCAGCTAAATGATGCCAAGCATTAATACCTTCACCAACTGAAATTAGAGCAGTTTGTGTATCAACATAGTTAATTTGACCATCTGCATCACCAAAATCAGAAGAACCAATTGGAGTGCCATAATCACCTGGTAATTCATCATATTGAACCACAAAAGCATTAACCGCTACATTAAACCCTCTGGCTTCACTCATAACACTACGAAGCTGAGCAGATCTAATCAAACTAGCACCGCCTGTCACACCAGCAACTAGTAGACCAATAATAATTAATACAATTGATAGTTCTATCAATGTAAAAGCACTCTTTTTAGAATGTCTTTTAGAACTAAAAGTTTTTAAGTCTAACATAATAGGTTTTAATTTAAAATTAATAAAATTTAATAAACAGTAATTGAAATTATCCTAGGGGAACCAAAATTTAATACCCCATATAACCGGTAGTATAACATAACAATACCCTTAAGTCAAATAAATAAATAATATGATATATTTATTTTGCAATATTTAACTTGTAATAAATGCAAATTAACTAATAAATTAATAAATGTTCTTGACTTCTTGAAGAGAGATAATCTATGATTAGCAACCTTTTTATACCAATGTTTAAGAAAACTATCTAAAGATGAAAATTTACAATTCATTAAAATCAGCCAAGAATAGAGATAAAAACTGCAAAATCGTGCGCAGAAAAGGCAGATTATTTGTAATTAACAAATTAAACCCAAGATTTAAAGCCAGACAAGGTTAGGTTTTAAAGTTAACCAAAATTATCTCATTAATATATCATGACAAGTGCTCAAAACATTATTATTGGCACTAGAAAGAGCGAGTTGGCTCTAGCGCAATCTCATGAAATTAAAAAACTTATCACCAACCAGCATAAGGAATTTCAAAGCAACGTCGATGCACTTTCTATTCAGGGCTTTAAAACTACTGGCGATAATATTTTAGACAAAAACTTAAGTGATATTGGTGGTAAAGGTTTATTTACTAAAGAAATTGAAGAAGCTCTTTTATCAAATAAAATATCTTTAGCTGTCCATTCCATGAAAGATATGCCAGCCATTCATCCCACAGGGCTTGATATTTTGGCAATTACCAAAAGAGAAGATCCAAGAGATGCTTTTATCTCATTAAAATATAAATCAATTGAAGAACTACCTAAAAACGCTGTTATTGGAACCTCCTCAACTCGCAGAAAAGCATTATTACTTAAAATAAGGCCAGATCTAAAAATAGTTAATTTCCGTGGCAATATAAATACTCGTTTAAATAAAATACAACAAGGTGAGGTAGATGCCACAATTTTAGCTGTATCAGGACTAAAAAGAATAAATAAAGAACATTATATTACCTCAATTTTACCAACATCTCTTATGTTGCCAGCAGTAGGACAAGGGGCAATAGGTGTACAATGCCGTCTTAATGACCATTTTGCTTGCAATTTAATTAAAAAAATCAACCACCTTGAAACTAGCATTTGCATAAAGGCAGAAAGAGCCTTCTTAAAAGAAGTTGACGGATCCTGCAAAACCCCAATTGCTGGATATTGCGAAATAAAAAATGACTCTTTATTATTGCAGGCATTAATTATTAGCCCAGATGGTAAAGAAATTTATAAAACCAGTAAAACTGGAAAGCTTGATGAAGCTAAAAAAATTGGCAAAGAAGCTGGAATAGAAATTAAAACAAAAGCACAACACATACTGGACTTACTTTAATTGTTATGATTCTGATTACCAGAAACAAAGAAAAATCTCTAATTTTAGACCAAGAACTACAAAATAAGGGGTTTAAAACTATTATCTGGCCTCTATTTAAAGTAATATATCGCAAAATTAGTATTTTTCATACAACTCTTCTTAAATTTTATAATATCCAAGCAATTATAATTAGTAGTAGTAATGCTATTAATTATCTTGAAAAACTAAAATTTAATAAAAATATACAAATTTTTGCTATCAGCAATAAAACAGCATCCAATTTACAAGAACGAGGATATCATAATATTAAAACAGCTCAAAACTCTGCTAAATCACTATTAGAATTAACTAAAAATAACAGTAACAAAAAAGGGTTATTATTATATTTATGTGGTGAGGTTATTACTGAAAATCTAGACTTAGAACTTGGCAATAAAGGCTTTAATACTAAAAAAATTATTGCCTATAAAATACAAGAACAAAAATATCTCTCAAATGAAGTTATCACCAAAATACAACATGGCGAAATAACCGATGTAACAATTTATTCTAAAAATACCGCAACAATTTTTTATAAATTACTTTTAAAACATAATTTACTTGAATATTGCAGCAAAATAAAATTATTATGTTTTAGTGATGAAATAGCTAATCATTGTAAAAAAATTGGCTTTGCCAATAGCAAAAAAAGATTAATATCATGACTAAAGAAAAAGATACTAATTCTATAAAAAAACCTAAATCAAAGAAGCTGATATTATTAACCACAATAATTATAGCCACAACTACTATAATTTCTTATTTTGCCATAAGTACTAGCTATAAAACTCCACTTCTAGTACATAATAACAATAAAACGCCCTTAAAAATTAGCAAAACCAAAAGGCTGGTTAAAACCACTATTGAAGATAAAAATTTTACTAGAGATTTACAAATTGAAGAATTACAAGAAAAATTCAAAGAATTAGAGCTAAAACTAAACACAATCAAGCTAGATGATAATTTATCAAAAATAATCTTAAGCTTTGCAGAGCTTAGAGCATTAATTGAAATGGAACAAAATTATGAGGTTAAACTACAAGAATTCTCTACTTTAGCAGTAAAAGATCCAACATTAACCTTAAAAGCAGAAGAGTTAGCTAAAATTTTAAAAGATAAAAATTATAACGTTAAAGATATTGCCGATGAATTTCAAAATTCTATTGATAAAATTATTATCTTAAAATCTAAAGATAATGCAAATGATAAATTTATTGATAAAATTAAGAATAATTTACCAAAATTGGTAATTGTAAGAAGAATTGATGGCAAGGTAAAAAATGCTGATGATGCAATTGATTTAACTATTTTGCAAATTGAGCAATATATTGCCTCAAAATCATATCAAAAAGCCTTAAATAAAATTGAAACTTTAGATCAAAAATATCAAGAAGAGCTTCATACACTAATTTCAATGCTTAAAAACCAAATTGAATTAGAACAAATCTCCAATACCATATTTCTATATTTAAAAAGGGTGGTAAATAATGTTTAGAATAATTTCATTCTTTATATGGCTATTATTAATTACAATACCACTAATCTGGTTCTTTAATAATAATGGCTGGATTAATATTACTTGGCTTGGATATGAAGTTAAAATAGATATATTAACATTCCTTTTAACATTTATTTTAGTTGTTGGAATTTTATTTATAATTTATCGCCTCTTCTTCTTAATAATATCCCTTATTTTAGGATTCTTCGGTATTTTCAAAACTGACGAATTAAAAAAACGTGATAAAATTATTAAAAAATATGAAGATTTTATAGAATTAATCACCAACTATGTACAAGCAGCTAATCTACATGACTTAAAAGAAGCAAAATCATGGCAAAAGAAAATTCACTCTTTACTCAAAAATAATGATCTCAAAAAAGCTTTAATAGAACAAATTAGTGAGTCCAGAGATATAGAAAAAAATAAAACCTTTAATGTCAATTCAGAAGTAGCCAAGAAAAAACTTCTACCAACATTTTCTTTAGGAAAATTATTTAGAAAAAATACTGTCAAAGATAAAGTTTGATACTTAACCTTATGCTAAGCTAATTCTCTTAACTTATCTACTAGGTCTAACTTTTCCCAAGAAAAACCACCATCCTTATCTGGCTCTCTGCCAAAATGACCATAAGCAGCTGTTCTTTGGTAAATTGGTTTATTTAACTGTAAATATTCTCTAATTCCCTTGGGAGATAAATCAACTAGATCATTTATAACATCTACCAATTTTTCACCTTCAATTCCACTACCGTGATTATTAATATATAAAGATAATGGTTTAGCCACTCCAATAGCATAAGAAAGTTGAATTGTACATCTAGTTGCCAACTTTGCTGCAACAATATTTTTAGCTAAATACCTAGTGATATAAGCAGCACTACGATCAACTTTTGTCGGATCTTTACCAGAAAAAGCACCACCACCATGAGGTGAAGACCCTCCATAAGTATCAACGATAATTTTTCTTCCTGTTAAACCAGCATCACCATCAGGGCCACCAATTACAAAATTACCAGTTGGATTAACTAAAAAATCGTTCTCTAAGCACATCCAGCCATCAGGTAAAGTATTTTGCACATAAGGACGAATTATTTCTTTGATTTGACTAGCAGTTATACCCTCTTTATGCTGAATAGAAACTAAAACTGACTTTGCTCTTACTGGTCTGCCATTTTCATAGCATAAAGTGACCTGCCCCTTGGCATCTGGACCTAAATCTTTAATTTCACCCTTCTTAATGGCAATATTAATATTTTGTAATATCTTGTGAGAATAGTAAATTGCAGCTGGCATTAATCCTTCAGTTTCATCGCAAGCATATCCAAACATAATTCCTTGATCTCCTGCACCTTCTTCCTTCTTATCTGTAGCATCAACACCAATAGCAATATCTTTTGATTGTTCATGAAGAAAATTGGTTATTTTTAAATTTTGCCAATGAAACCCTTCTTGCTCATAGCCAATATCTTTAACAGTTTGGCGAATAATATTATCAATATCACTTTTTGATATCTCTGGAGCTCTAATTTCTCCACCAATAACAACGTTATTAGTAGTAGCAAAAGTCTCTATTGCTAAACGAGAATATGGATCTTGTTTTAGATAAGCATCAACTAAGGCGTCTGATATTTGATCACATATTTTATCTGGATGTCCTGCTGATACAGACTCTGAAGTAAATAGAAAATTTTTAGGCATAACTTTTAAACTCTAAATATGAATAATAATATTAACTAGGTAATGCGCTTTTTAGAGTCTTCTTTCCAGCATTTGCAGATCTTTTTATTTTTTTCCCTGCTAAGAGATCTTTAATTTCAACTCCGCTAAGAGTTTCATATTTTAATAAAGATTGCGCCAATATTTCTAAATCTTTCTTTTTATCAGTCAATATCTTTTTAGCCGTTTTTAAAGCCTTATCAACAATTGCTTTAACTTCTTCATCAATTTTCTTAGATGTATCTTCACTAAAATCACTACCTGAAACTCCATAATAACTTTTTTCATCATTCTTAGCATAATTAATAGTACCTACCTTCTCACTAAAACCCCAATTTACTACCATATTCCTGGCCATTTTTGTCGCATGTTCTATGTCTGAAGAAGCTCCAGTTGTAACTTTCTCATAACCAAAAATCATCTCTTCAGCAACTCTACCACCCATGGCAACTGCTAAATCATCTTTTAACTTAGCCCTAGTAACTGAAAATTGATCTCTTTCTGGTAATCTCATCACCATACCAAGTGCTCGTCCACGTGGAATAATAGTAGCTTTATGAATTGGATCTGAATTTTTACTATTAATAGCAACAATTGCATGGCCTGCTTCATGATATGCTGTTAATTCTTTTTCATCCTTTTGCATTACCATAGATTTTCTCTCACTTCCCATCATAATTTTATCTTTAGCATCTTCCAAATTTTGCATGGTTACCATTTTTTGATTAGCTTTAGCGGCCATTAAAGCCCCTTCATTTGCTAAATTAGCTAGATCAGCACCTGAAAAGCCAGGAGTGCCTCGCGCAATTACCTTCATGTCAACATCGGGAGCTGTATTAACCTTTTTAATATGAACATTAAGAATTTGTTCTCTACCTACAATATCAGGGTTTGGAACTATAATTTGACGATCAAACCTTCCTGGACGAAGTAAAGCAAGATCAAGAACATCTGGCCTATTTGTTGCGGCAATTATTATGACCCCTTCATTTTCGGCAAAGCCATCCATTTCAACCAATAATTGATTAAGAGTTTGCTCTCTTTCATCATTTCCTCCACCAACACCACTACCACGATGTCGGCCAACAGCATCAATTTCATCAATAAATATTATACAAGGGGCATTTTTTTTACCTTGTTCAAACATATCACGCACTCGACTTGCTCCAACACCAACAAACATCTCAACAAAATCAGAACCAGAAATTGAGAAAAATGGTACCTTAGCCTCTCCAGCAATTGCCCTTGCAAGCAATGTTTTACCAGCCCCTGGCGAGCCAATTAACAAACAACCTCTAGGAATTCTAGCGCCTAATTTAGTATATTTGCTAGGATCTCTTAAAAAATCTACCAATTCAACAAGCTCTTCTCTAGCTTCATCAATACCAGCAACATCTTTAAAAGTAACCGGAGTTTTATTTTCTTTTAATAGCTTAGCTTTTGACTTACCAAAACCTAAAGCCTTTCCTCCGCCAGTTGCACCACGCATTAAGAAAACCCATAATCCAATAATTATCAAAAAGGGTAACCATCCTAAAATTGCTCCGATAATTCTGCTAGACTTGCTTATTATTGGTGCAGCATTAACTTGTATATTTTGCTTGCGCAACTCTTCTACTAAACCTGGATATTCAGGCAAAAAAGTATAAAATTGTTCTCCATTTTTTAGAGTTCCACTTAAATCTTGGCCTTTTATTTCAACTTTTGTAACTGCGCCAGACTCAACCTGGTTCATAAAATCAGAAAATGAAACTTCTCTAACGCCCATTTGTGGCCCTTGACTAAAAAGACCAGAAAGAGTCATTAAAAATAAGAAAATGACAATCCAAATTAGTAAATTCTTTCTATTATTTTTCATTTATAAATATTTTAATTAGCTAACAATCTATCTTATTATAGATAGTTATTTTATAACTTAATTCAAGAGTTGGTAATCATTTCAAGAGCATAGCTAGCTGCTTTCTTTTGAGACTCTTTCTTTGAAGACCCTGAAGCAGCATATCTTTGCTCATCAATTTCTATCACACAAGTAAATATCGGCTCATGCTCATTGCCTCCACTTCTGGAAGTTTGGTATTTTGGCAATTTCTTACTTTTAGCCTGCACAATCTCCTGCAAAGAAGAAACTGGATCTAAATCAGCAACAAGATCTTCTTTGATTATTTCTTGCCAATATTTTTTAATAAATTCCTGACAGCTTTGCAAATTAGAATCCATATAAATTGCTCCTATTAGAGCCTCTAAACCATTCTCTAAATTTCTTTTATTTGTTCGACCATTATTGTTTTCTTCATTTTTAGAAAATAACATAACATCACCAAGATTAATTTCATTTGCTATTTTAGCAAGAGTTGAGCCTCTAACCAAGTAAGCCTTTCTTTTTGATAACTTACCTTCTTTTTCATTTTTATAAGTTTCAAGTAACATTTTAGCAATAACCATTGATAACACCGTATCACCTAAAAACTCTAATCTTTGATAATTTTTAGATTTTTTATCTTTGGTAAAACTTGGATGAGTTAGAGCTTCTTGCAACAAAGATTTATCTTTAAACTGGTAATTGATTTCCTTTAGAAAATCATCTATATTGGACATTATTTGAGGTATTTTTGTAAATCACTACTGATCTTTCTATATAAATTAGCGGAGATTTTTTTAATCATATTAGTATTATCCTCTTGAATTACTCTGAAATCTTCTATTCTTTGTTCAATTTCTTGATTTTGCTGCAAAGCTAAGGCAAGTTGACTCTCAGCATCTGCTCTTTTTTCTCTTTCTAATTCTTTTTCTTTGTATATTTTCTCAATTTTATTTAAAAACGGCTGCAAATCAATATTTCCATCTTGCCCTTGATTCTTGCCTAGCTCATCTTGTAATTTTTTCTTTTCAATTCTTACCCCTTCATTTTCTGGCGTCATTTCTCCATACTCTTCTTTATATAAATGCATTTCACTTTCATGAATATATTCTTCTTCTTTTCTTTTAGATTCTTCTTCTGCCAACCTATTTTCATAGTTAATAAATTCTTTCTCGGCCATATTTCTATATTTATAAAATTTTACAATATAGGTAATAGCGACGCTTAAAAATATAATATCTATTAATAATCCTATCATAATAAACTTAAAATAAGTTTTAGACTCACTTAAAAACTAGATTTAGTATGCCTTAGAAGAAATAATCATACTAAATACATTCAAATTGTTACCTTGCTAGTAATGCAATGCTATATTATCTATTAATCTAATTTGATTGAGATAAACAGCAACAAAAATTCTAAATTTTGTCTTTTTATTAAATTTTTTAATTATCTGTAAATTATCTTCTGTGCAAATTTGCAAATAATCAACCTTATCAAAATATTTTAATAATTCTATTCTAGATCTCTTTAAAATATTATCTATATTATTATTTTTAGAAGCTAAAATTTGCTTCTTAGCTTTACTTAAAACTTCATAAATCTTCATTGCCTTAAAATGATCATCTCCCTTAATAAGATTATTTCTTGAAGATAGAGCTAAGCCATTTTCTGCTCTAAATATTGGCACAGAAATTATTTGAATATCAAAATTTAAATCATTCACTAATCTTTTAATAATTTGCAACTGCTGAAAATCCTTTTCTCCAAAAACAGCAATATCTGGATTTATTATATTAAACAGCTTGCTAACTATTAACATTACCCCTTCAAAGTGATTTTTCCTAGATTTACCACATAAGTTGTCTGCCAATTGATCAACTGTAAAATTAACTAAATTCGACTGCGATGATGGGTATATTTCTTTTAACGTAGGACAAAATAAAATATCAACTTTTTGATCTTGTAATTTTTTAACATCATCTACCAAATTTCTTGGATAATTCTTAAAATCATTAGAATCATTAAACTGCTTTTCATTAACAAAAATAGAAACAATTACAATATCAGATTTTTTCTTAGCCTCTTTTATCAAGGATAAATGCCCTTGATGTAAACATCCCATTGTTGGAACCAAAGAAACTATTTTACCCTTCTTCTTAAGGGATGATATCTTTTCCTTAATTTTTGTGATTTCCTTAAATATTATCACTTCTACTTATATTATTAAATTTACACAAGGGCAACATTAGCGCTACATCCAGTACGATTATTCCCTAAGACCGACTAAATGTAACTTTTATTCACTTTTTGTGTAAGTCTTAATTCTGAAAAATCAAACACCTTATGATGCCAGATAAATCTTTTTTAGCATTAATAAACTTCAAACCATTATTGGTAAATATTTTAATAACGTCATTTTCTTGAAACTCACCAATTTCTAATAATAAATAACCACCCTTATTTAAAAAACTCTTAACATCTTTAGCTATCACTTCATAACAGTCAAGACCTTCCTTGCCCCCATCAAGAGCAACTTTGGGTTCAAAAAGTCTAACCTCTTCTTGCAGATTATCGATTTGTGAACTTTTTATATAAGGTGGATTAGAAATAATTAAATCAAAATCTCTTTGCAAAACCTTATCAAACCAATTAGAGTTTATAAATTTAATTCTATCACCTAATTTTAAATTATTAGCATTTACCTTAGCAACCCCTAGAGATTTATCCTTAATGTCAACTCCAATTGCAGTAGAATTGCTAAACTTCTTTAAAATGCTTATAACCAGGCAACCGCTTCCAACCCCAAGTTCAAGAATTTTTAACTTTGCTTTTTTATCAGGAAATATTTTTAAAACAGATTCAATCAAAATTTCAGAATCTGGCCTTGGATCTAAAACATCTTTATTGACAAGAAATTCATATTCATAAAAACTCCTCTTACCAATTATATGAGAAATTGGCTCTCTTTTAATTCTACGACTTATTGAACTTTGAACCTTATCTATTTGGCCTTTTGTTACAATTAGGTCGTGATTAAATATTACCTGCTCTTTACTCAAAGATAAATCGTGACAAATTATGATTAAGGCATCAATTTTAGCAGAGACGATGTTATTTTCTTGGAGTGTTCTTCTAGTGGATTCTAGTAATTGTGATAAAATCATCCATTGTTATTTAGGTAAAAATAATACTACTGATCTGATTGTGGTCTTGACTTAACATCAGTAGAAGGTGTTTTTTCACTATCTTGGGAAGAATCTTTATCCGTATCTATTGCTGCAGAAGGAGGTGCCAAAGCTTCACTATCTACCAAAACATCCTCATCTATACTAGGCTGTGGGGTAATATTACCTGAATCTTCATTGCCAATAAAGGCACTAACCAAAAACTCCATTACAGGGGTTAATCTCTCCAAAATCTCAAGAGTTGTTACATCATTAATAGTAAAACTTGAACCTTCTCCTACTATTTTAAACTCAGAAAATTGATCGTTACTATTTGGATTCTTTTCAGATATATCAACTATCAAATTAGTGATAACCTCTTCTGGTATTGGCTGAATAATAGATTCTTGAACTTCTGATTCTGAATCTACACCTTCATTTTTAGCTTCTTTTGTATCTAAATCAATGACAGGCTCCTGATCTAGATTAGCAACAGAATTAGCATCAACTATTTCTAGACTTGAAGGTATTAGGGAAGATATAAATTTCCTTATATATATTAAAATATTATCAATATTTTTAATCTTAACTACAAGATCAGTTGTTTGATTTGGTTTTGCTAAATATTTAACACCGCCACTAACATTAATTTTAAATAATGGCGAAAATAATTCTAAATTATTAATAGCAACATCTTGAACTTCTGGCAATTTTGTTTTTTTATCTAAAATTGAATCAACTTTTAAATCAATAATCAGATTTCTATTAGTTTTAATCTTAAGATCCTTTGTATCATTATCTTTTTGTGCAACTTTATTAGGATTAGATAAAGTAGGTAATTCATCCTTTTCTTTGGCAACTTCTTCCTTAGCATCATTATTGTCAGTAGCTCTATCTGTTGTTGTTGCTTCTCTGTCTAGATCTTGGGTTATTTTTTCTTCTTCATCATTTGCAGCAACCTCTATAACATCACCCAAAGTAAAAATGTCAAAACTACTAACATTACTAAAATTAGCCTTAAAGCTAGTAGATTTTAAATCTCCCTTACTGGCTATATCAAGATTTAACTCGGAACTTCCTGTATAAAATATGGTATTACCTGCTTGATCCAGTAACTTATAGCCATCATCTAAATAAGATATTTGATTAATTTTATAGTCACTAACAGTAAATTTTAATTCTGGCTCTTTGTTAAATTTAATAGTATTATCTGTACCATTACTGGTTTTAATAATAATGTCACCAACAATATTAGCATCAAATTCATTGGAAAATACTTTTGCCTGAGCAGTAACTTTATTAATAATAAGATGATCTCCAGAGATCTGGTTATCAAATTTTAAATCAATATTATTAATTTCAATTTTATGGGATAAAGGAAAACCTGTTGAAGATAAACTACCAACTGATGAAGAAGGGTGAAATTCTAATACTTCCTTGATATTCTTCTTAATTTCACCAGATTTAATAAACCAAAAAACACTATACAGAACTAAAATGAATACTAAAATCGGCAATAAAGCTCTTAATATTATTTTTTTAGCCATTATTAATGATAAAATTAAAAGTTAATATAAGTAATTTTAATTAATGAATTAAATTAAACACTGACATTACGAGTTTGACCTGGAACCACTAGAGTTAGACCGTCTAATTCTTCACTCATAACAATTTGGCAACCAAGCCTAGAAGTAGGGGTTAAGCCAAATGCTAAATCTAGCATATCTTCTTCATCTTCACTTGGCTCTTCTAACTTATCAAAATAACCTTTATCTTCAACTACAACATGGCATGTTGAACAAGCAAGAGAACCTTCGCAAGCACCCTCTAAGTCAATATCATTATTATGAGCAGCTTCTAACACTGTAGTACCAACTGGCACATCAAACTCTTTTTTCTCATCTTTGGTAACAAAGATTATTTTTACTGTTTTAGTCATTTATTTATTGTAAATTTTTTTCAAGATATGTCTCTAACATCAAGCAAATAAAGTTATTAACTATATTTAATATTGCAAGAAAATTATATATTTAATATTGACGTTATTGCTGATGAATAATATAGTTAGAATCTAATATTTAGATTAACTTCTTTAAAATAAGAAAAATAACATTTGGATTAATAATTCTTATTATTTCCCTAACTTCATTTATAATTTTGCTGTTGCAAAAATACATAAACATGAAGCCATTAATACTAAAAAATTCTAATAAGAATAAACTCCCTTAACTACCCCTTCAACTTTAAAATCTTGACTAGCAATAAAAGGCCTAAACTCAGGATTAAGAGAGATGAGCAAAATTGCATCTTTTTCCTTCTGAATTTTTTTAATTAAAACTTCCCCACTATTAACACAAATAATAATACTACCATTGTGAGCAAACTGAGCCTTTCTGCCAATTACAATATCCTTTTCTTTAATTTTTGGCATCATTGACTCACCCTTTGCCCTCACTAAAAAAGCCTCTTCAGACGGAAAACCTAACATTTTTGAAGAAAGTGGAATGCGATCAATTGGGTCTCCATCAAAAATTGACCCCTTAGGACCGCATTGTGCAACTGCATATAAATTTAAATAAGTAACTGCCTTTTCTGGGCTATCAGATAAAATCTGGTAATCTTTAGGGTTGAGAGGATTACGCCTTAAATAACCTTTTTTCTCAAGTTGACTAATATGATGATGAACCAAACTAGTGGAAGAAACACCAAGCCTATCTTGTAATTCACGAATTGTTAATGGATCGTCAATATTTTCTTTTAATAAATCTATTAATTCTTGCTGTACTGTATGTAATTTTTTCATAAATTCTCCCAAATTTTAACTTGATTAACTAGGCACTATTAACGGTGACTAATTAGTAAAACTTCAATTTTTAAAACCTATCTTGAATAAAAGCAAGAATAAAAACATTTTGTTCTGGTTTTTGTTCTAAATTAAAAAATGATATTTGGAAAGATGATTTAAAAAAAACAAAAAGTAATTTAGGCTATGCTTTAGACAAGATACTTAAACCTAAAATTTAACTACATTAAAAAGTAATAAAAACAGTTTTTGATTCTTGGTTAACTTTTAATTCAGAAGAAGAAAAAACTAGATTATAATCAGATTTAATTTTCTTCATGGTATTGGTAATTTGTTTATTATCTTTTTTACCCATTCCCACCTCAATAATAATTTGTTTTGAATTGTTTATTTGCAAGATAAAGCCTTTTTCATTTTAATAAATTTATAATTGTTGAAAGCTTATCTTTGAAATTAAAATTATAGAAAGTAAATTACAAAATATTATTAATATCTTTGTCATTAACCAAAACCTACTAAACTTTAGCTTTTAATTTACTTTTTGCATAAATCCTAATTTTGTGAATTAAAAACGTTAAAAAATTAATTAATTTTAAAAATATATGATCAATAATAAGCCTGAGACTAAACTACAAAAAAGATGGAGAGAAAAGCAAGAAAAGTGGCAAAATCTCCCCGTAAAAGAAAAATTCATTTATCCATCAATATCTATAATCATAGTATTTATTCTTACTTATTATTTTTATTAATATGTTTGACTTTAAATAAAGTTACATAGCTTTAATATTAATCTAAGTTAATTTTTAATTTACTATAATAGGTTTAATATTAATTATATATTAAGATCATTGATAGCTAGTTGATAATAATTTATTAAAGAACAAAGAATCCTTTCAAAAAATCAAAACCAAAGCAACATAACGCGCCAACTTTCCTATTGTTACTAATATTAAAAATAACGGAATAGACACACGAAAAATTCCAGCAATTAAAGTTAAAGGGTCACCTATTATTGGCAACCAGGCAAATAATAATACGAATACTCCACGTTTTTGGAACAATTTTGTCGATTTAGTAATTGCACTACCCCTAACGGGAAACCATTTACGATTTTTAAATTTTATTAAAAATCTCCCTAAAAAATAATTAATACAAGATCCTAAAACATTGCCAAATGTAGCAATAAAAATTAGTAACCAAACATTAAATTTACCTTGCAAATGCAATCCTGTCAAAACCAACTCAGAACCAGCTGGAAATAAGGTTGCTGCTATTAGTGAAGAAGTAAATAATAAAAATAATTCAAAGAAATAATCCATGATAAAAAATCTGAGAAAATTTATTAAGTAAACATTACATAATGGAATAATTTCTTAGGCTAAAAAACCTGCAACCTTCAGGTTATAAGCTACATAGACTATTCATTTACTACTATTTAATTCTATTCATAAGGTTTGACTTATCAAAACGACGATATGAATGAGCTAAAATGGATCTCCATAAAGGAAGTTCTGTCTGGCAGTGTAGATAATAACTTTAACTTATCTAAACTAATGCCAGCTCATTACCAAGCTGTAAAGCATGTTCTAACAAGAATGAACCCATTCTAAATTATACATTATTAAAAAACTAGTAAGAGAAAAAATTTTATGGATGGCTTTAAATTATAATGGATAATATATTGGTTGCGGGGGCCGAAACTGATTGAAGTTGTATCAAGCCTTTTTAGATATGAGTTTAGATTAGTTCAATTTTGATTTGTACATGACTTTGTACATGATAAAACTTTTCAATCCAATTTATTATAATCAGAAGGTTTAACCTTAAGTTTCTCAATTATTATCTTTTTTGCCAATTCTTTCAATAGCTCATTAACCCATTTAACTTTTCCCCATAATTCAAAATCATTAAAATCTATAGCATTTTGACCAAAATTCTCTGCATGACCAATTTCGTTTCTAAAATTTTCTCTAATATAAGCTGATTTTTTCTTTTTCTGACTTTTAGATTCCCTTTCTATCATCTCTAAAGATTTTCTAGATAATGTTTTGGACATGCAGCTTTCTAAGTTACCCAATTCATCCTCAATCCATTTTCTTAGCGCCTTTTTACCAAATGGTATTTCTAAAACCTTATAGTAACATAATAATCTATAATACGGGCTATTCAAACTCCTTCCTTCCCTATAAAATGCTAAAGCTAGATGCTGTTTTTCATCAAAAACTTTTTGTTCAAAAGGTCTGACCAAATAATCATTTTGATTAGCCTCATACCAAAACGACATTATGTTCTCACCATGACAACCACTATGTATACCAGATATTTCAACATCATTAAACCAATGTAGTTCATTAAAAAAATTTATTATAGCCCTGTATGCATCTTTGGGTTTTTTATCTTTAGGGATAGTAGTTTTAATAAGATGCTTGTTTGGTTTCTTTTCTTTTATATCAACTACAAGCTCAAAATTAGAATAATTTAATGTATGCTCTCTGTAAATCAAACTTCTTACAGTATTATCAAATGACATAATTGGTTTTTTTAATCATTTCCAAAACTGCATTGCACGATTCCTTATCTCTAAATAACAATATATAATATACCTCTGAACCATTGCAAAAATACACAGATTCTCCTTTATTAACACACTGGCTGTTAATGTAATTTTTACTAAAACCATCAAAGCTTCTACAATACTCTTTTTTTCTTATCCCATAATTACCATCAACAGTAAATACATATCTGGACTTATGGTTGTTTTTTAAAACAAAGAATAACAGAATAAAAATAACAATTAACAACAATAGATATAAGAATGATTTTCTGATAAAACTATTCTTTTCTATTCTCACTAGCTCCAATTGGTTCATTATTAATCGATACTAATTCACTAATTCTTAACGATGTTTTTCGTAGCAAGACGAGCCTTTTGCTATCATGCAACAAATATAGCCCCAATCTCTATTATTTAATAAATCTTTACTTCTGGCAAAACTTCTAGCTTTACTTCCGCAATATGCCAAACCCTTTGCCTCACCCAAATAAACTTCTGTTTGACTAGGATAATAAAAATAGACATTATAATTTGCTTCTTCTATTTCCTTACATGAGAAATCAGAATATTCTTTACACTCATCTTTTTTACATGACAAAAGAGTAGCTATTAGAAAAAACGATAAAATTACTTTGTTCATATTTACTTAAGAGAATATTGAGATTTTGGAGTCTAATTATTCGTCCAACCAATAGTCATGACGAAAAATACTTCAATTCTAATCCCTCCTCAAAATACATAATTAAATTGAATGACAATGTCGAATGTTCAACTTTATTCTTATTTAATATAACATATTTCAATGAATCTGGATATGCCAAAGAAGAGGCTGGGATGTAATGTCCAGCTGCCCACTGACTAGCACCAGAGCGACATAGTAACTTGTAGGTTTCGTTAAAATCTGAATCTGATATTTTAAATTCTTTTAATATTTCTTTTGTTTTAGTTTGTTTTTTGCAGTAATCCAGAAGCTCCCTCAGGGCAATCTCACTTTCTTCGGAATTTCTAAACATATCCTCAATAAGATTCTCGCTCTCTAAATCTAAATCTTTTCCTAATTTTTGAGAAATTTCTTGTAGCTCATTAGGAATATAATAATCAAAAGATTTATACTCTTTAAAAGACTTGGCAAAATAGGGGGCAATTTGTTTTATATCATTAGATATATTTCCCTCAAACAAATTATCTATTACTGGCATGCAAGTTTTGGCAAGAGTATTAATCATCTTAAACATTGGGTTATAACTGGGAAATTGTTCATAGTAATGTCGAGCCATCATGTTATACGATAAAATACAGGTAAAGACTAAAAAAGCTATATCCTCTTTCGTTTCTTTTTTTATTGCATTATGAGCCTCGGACTCTTGCCACTTACTTAAACCTTCTAAATCCAAATCTTTTAAATGATGATTTTGTATAATTTTTAATATCTCATTTTTTATAATATTTCTACTGTCCTTATCTTTTATAGGAAAAATCTTAGTTTCCCCATCTCGTGGCGCAAAATGTCCTTTGGTAGTTGCATAAATAAAATTCTGCATGATTCCGGTAGCTATCTTTGTATACTCAGCTTGCTGTTCAGAACTGGGTCTTTTATTCAAGAATTTTCTAAGGAGTAAATATAGAACAACTATGATTAGGATGGTTAGAAAAATAGTCATAACAGAATTTCATTAAATTTATGGTTTCTATCAAGAATAATTTAACCATTGTAGGTAAGATTCAAGAGAAGGGTTATAATAATTTATACAACAAAAAAAACTATTCATAATTATACATTTCTGAGGTTAAAAAACCAAACCCACACCCATAAGTAGTGTATTTTAATTTCCATCATTGAATTTCTTTGTTAAAATTTCTTAAAAATTCCCTATCCGCTCTTAGCAATTTGGCAAATAACTTTCTTTCTTCAAAACTTTTTTTAGTATAGAAACCATACTTAAAATTAGCCTTTATTATCCTTTCCAATCCTTCTTTTGTTTTTGCTCCCGTTGATTTACCCCCATGCATTCTGCATCTGCCATTTTTCATAGCAGGTGATTGGCACTTGGTATATTTTCTAGTTTTTGCAGAACATTTTGTGGCTTTTTGAAAGTTTAAAGGTTGCTTGCATGGGGTATTATTTAAGTTTTTCATTTTATGCCACCCCTATTTAATATCATCATTGATACGATTATTAATTGTTGAGCCAATAACAGCCTTTCCACCATCATTTATATTTACATGTTCAACTTTAATTTTCTGACCATCTTTATTACGATATTTCTTTAGAGCATCCATTTGAGCCATAAAGGTTCTGGTAAGTTTTGTTGCTCTATTAATATTTTCAGTTTCTCCTTCATAAGTTTGGCTAGATAGGTTTGCTTTTTCTAGGCAATGAACTGATTTTAAGTAAGTTCCTAGCATTTGTATAGCAAGCATAGCTTCAATTGGGTCTTTAGTCTTAATTTCTTGAACAAAAGCGAAGGCCGCATCCATTTCTTGTTTATCAAATTTTCTATCTTTTAGAACTATTCTGCTAATATGGTTGGTCATAACATTTGCAATATCCAAATTATCACTACCAAAAGCAGTAATATAGCTCATTAATACATTATCATCTTTTTCTAAGTCTTCAGTTGTCATTGAGCTCTCACCTGTTTTGATAAAGGAAACTTTTGTAGTAGACCATTTTTTTGAATCATTTTTTAACGAAGTCTCGTTGTTGCAATTTTTTGATTTTTTCTTATTTGTCATTTGTTTCATTATTAATTGTTAATATTTCAATTTTGTTTCAAAACTTGTTTCATTAAAATTTTGTAATTCTTGTGAAATTCTCATGGTTCGTCCGTGGTTCGATTGTAAAAAATAGATATTTATAAACCTTTGTTTCAATCTTGTTTCTTGGGTGTTTCAAAAACCAATATGATATTTCACCGTTTCAGCCATTAAGAAGTGAAACAATGAAACAAATATTTAAAGCTCCTTATTTTTCTTTAAAATCCTATTAACCTTTGAAAGGCTTAAGCCAGTTTCGTGAGCAATATCTCTTTGGGTCATTTTTAAACCATCAAGCTCAAGAACTTGCTTAATTTCTAAATCTTCAATTTCTGATATTTGCCAATTAGCTCTATCGCTCTCAAGATTAAGCTTTACTTCAAAAGATTTAGCTTCATCACCCGCAAAGCCTCGTGACTTTTCAAAATGAACTTCAAATCTTGCTCCTTCCTCTGGATTGTAATCACTTGGATTTTTTAGATTTATTACTGTGTCTAAAATATCCTCTCTTTTACTCGTGCCACGCTGAGAATTATTTTTACCAGCATGATGTATAAAGATGATTGATTTACCCTGTGAGCGAAGCTTTAAAGCCCATTGTGCGATTGAATCCCAACTACTTGCTTCATTTTCTTTTCCACCTATTGCGAGAGTTGAAAGATTATCAACAATAATAACATCAAAATCTTTAATAATAAGCTCTAGAGATTCTTGACCTTCTTCATCTGCAATATTTGGCATTAATCCATGAGTCTGTAAATCTCTAGTTATTATCTGTAAATTATCATTTAGCTCTTGATGGTTATCTATTAGAGTTTTTAACCTTTCTTGCATAACATTTGCTGGCATTTCTCCGTCCAAATAAAGAACTTTACGCTTTTTGGTCACTTGCCACCTATCATCAAAAAGACTTTCACCTAAAGCAATTTTAGAGGCGAGAAGTAGGGCAAAATATGTTTTACCTATTCCACGCTTAGCAAATATCATCATTAAGCCTTGCTGTGGTAAACAAGGCGAAATAATATATTCTCTTTTGGGAAGTTTTTTTGATAAAAAGTCACTAACTCCAATTGAAATAACTTTAGGATTATAAAAGTCATTCATGTTTGTAATTCCTAGATTTTGAGCCGCCTCAATATCTTGTAAAGATTCATCAAAGTTGTTTGGTTTTTTTCTTGGTTTAGTCATTTTCATCCTCCAAAATTTCAACTTTATCCAAAAGGTGGTAACGAGCGTGATAACCGCCGTCATGTGGCTCATCTTTGGTAACAATATTTAGGTCAAATTTGTGTCTTAACTCACAAATATATGCAGCAAGTCTAAATGCCCAGCAGCTCACCTCAAGAGATGTGATTCCCTCATTGTTAGATTTAATTAAAGCTATTAAGCTTCTACACTTCTGACCACAAAGTCTAAACATAATTTCTTGGTCATTTTTAATTAGTTTGAATGTGGCACATAATTTTTTATTGCCATTAGATGAATTGATATTTATCATATTTTTGTCTCTTTGATTTTTATTAAAGGGGTTCAGGCTTACAATTGCTTTACCGTCGAAAGTGTTAGCATTTGTAAGCTTTTTATTTGGATTAAGCTGGTTATTTAACATTTTTAACCTCCTCAATTTGGGTTCTACTGTCAATCCAATCATCAATTGAATTTTCTAACCAACCAACCGCTCTACTTCCAAGGCTTACAGAACTAGGAAATAAGCCTTGATTCATCTTTTCATAAATTGAAGAACGAGAAAGACCGGTTTTATCTTTTACTTTTGGTAGTCTTATGATTTTTTTTGTCATATTGTTTTTAATTTATTATTAATAGTTTTAATGAATATAAGTGGCTGTTAAGCAACTTATGAGGACTATTAAAAATAAAGAGGGGTATTAATAGCAATCGCTATCAGAATAAATCAGAATCAACCCAGAGTTTAACCCAGAGTCTTAGAATATTGGTTTGTATGGTTTTACGGCTTTTTTATTATAAGGTAATTTTAACTCTAACCCAGAGTAGAATATTTTATTAGATTTTTTTAAATGGGTCTTTGTTTTTTAAATCAGGGTATACTTCAAAAGAAGCTTCGTATTGTTTAAGAAGATTCTTGCTAATATTTTTTGGCTCTCCAAATCTTAATAATGAAAATTTATGTAAAGTATCTTTGCAAAATAGATCCATAGCTTCAACTCTTGAATTTATATTAAAAGATTCTTTAATTTTGATTAATTCTTCTAAAATTAATTCAAATCTTTCTTTTCCCTTTCTTACACTATATTTTTTGATATTTTCTGAATCTTCTAAGATTTTTTCTAATTCAACAATTTTATTATCTTTTTCTTTGATTTGTTTTTCAAACTCCAATAATTTGTCTTCCATCTCGTTTTTATATTCATTAGAAACTTGTGTAAATTTTCTTAATGCCTCTACTTCATCTTTTAAATTTGATTCACCTTCATAATCTAACATTTCTTTTGGTAATTTAATTTTTTTACTAATTGCCCATTGTATATAATTTTTAGGTGTAATGATTTTCTTATCAGCACTTTTCTTTCCTCCTCCAACCCATTTATAATTTATTTCTTTTGCATCAATTGACCTTCTTACCAAATCCAAGATTCTTTGGTATTCTTTTGCTAAAATAGAACTACCATAAGCATAATCACTAATATTTGCACTATTTGGGTCTTTTTCTAGGGTTAGTAATATAGCTTCTTTTATAGTCCACGTTCCCATCACCATCCAGGTATTATAATCTAATACGTTATCTGTTTTGGCGTTGTTAAAAGTTTCAGATATTGTAACAGAATAGCTTGTCATCTCATCAGAGGTGTTTTTTTTATTCTTTGCAAAGAATGTTATTATGCTTTCTTCTTTTAGCATTTCTAAAATATTCTCAATGCATTCTTCTGCTTCTCTTACTCCTCTTACAAGACCTGAGTTATAAACAACTTCTTCAAAGCTATCCAATCCATATAAAGCATAGTTCCTACCAACGGCAAAATCTATCAGCTCTAATCTTATCGTCCTTTTACTTTTAGGTTGCTGCCCTAATTTATACTCAATATAGTCATTTACTAGCTCTACATTCTTATTCATTTTTTATTTATTTAATTATTAATTTATCCAAATAATCGACCCACCATTGCATCATATCTCGTCTCTGCTCAAGATATTCAGCTTTGTTGTAGGTTCCACGAACTTTGTTTTTGTCTATATGTGATAATTGTTTTTCAATCCAATCTGAATTAAAGTTATTTTCATTTAATATCGTTGAGCCGGTGTGTCTTATTCCATGAGGTGTCATCTTTTTATCACTAAATTTCTTCACTATCTTAATCATTGCAACATCTGAGATTGGATTTTTAAAACCATATCTACCGGGAAATAAAAGAGGTGTATTACCACTAATGGCACGAATCTTTTTTAGCAAATCCAATGCTTGTTTTGGTAATGGAACCACATGTTCTCTTTGCATCTTCATTCTAATGGCTGGAATATTCCAATTGGCCTTTTCTTCGTCAAACTCCTCCCATCTAGCACCCCTGACTTCTCCTGGTCTTTGTAATGTCATAATCTGTAACTTAATTGCAAGAGATACAAGATTTGTGTCACTAGAAGCGTTTAAGTTGTTTATAAATTCCGGCAATTCATTATCAGATATATGTTCTCTGTTTTTTATAGTGTGACTTTTTAAAAATTTTGCCCTACCAAGAGCAGGGTTTGAATCACAAATACCCATTACTAATCCGTAATCAAATATTTCTGTGCAATATCCATTAATTCTTTGGGCAACGGTAATGGCTCCCCTGTTTTCAATATTGCGTAGAATTTGTAGAATATCTTGAATTGTAACTTCTTTGATAGATTTCCAACCAATTATTGGGTAAACATCTTTTTCCAATCTGCTTTTAATATTTTTAGAATGCTTTTCAGTCCACGACTGTTTTTGCCTCCACTCTTCAGCTATACTTTCAAAAGTATCCTTTGCTTTTGTTAATGCTTCCTGTTTTTTTGGATCTCTTATTTTTATTTGGATCAAGACCTTGTTTAATTAAGTCTTTAATTTCATCCCTAATTTTTCTAGCTTCAGCGGTGTTTACTAATCCTGCCTCTTGTCCATATTTACCTATTGTGTAAATATTATTCTTTCCCCCTAGGCGGTAAGGATATTGCCAAACCTTTGTTCCAGTAGGGCGAATGAGTAAACGTAAGCCACCATCATCAAATAGATAAGATTTCTTATCTATTGGCTTGGCATTTCTAATTGCAGTTTCTGTAAGTTTTTTATTTACCTTTGGCATAAAATTATCATGTACATTATTGTTTTGTACATTACTTTGTACATGATAAAAATCTAGATTTTAATGTATTTTATTGGATGTGTTTGGATAGATCTTGTATAAGAAGCCTTTATTTTAAAGGTCTTGTCGGACTTTATTAAATTGTAATAGATGTAAGATTGGTTGCGGGGGCAGGATTTGAACCTGCGGCCTTCAGGTTATGAGCCTGACG
>JAYORG010000023.1:0-17434 GCA_038123275.1 Rickettsiales bacterium
CGTGAAGGTGGTAGAACTGTTGGTGCTGGTGTTGTTAGTAAGGTTTTAAAATAGTAATTTATTTTTAATAATTTTTTAAGGAGTAATATCATGAAAATTATGTTTAAAATTGGAATTATTTTATCTTTATTTATGTTTTTACAAGCTTGTCACTCAATTAGTACTCATGGTAAGTTTATTACTGATCATAAAGATGCTTGGTTTGATGGCTTTGCTCCAGGTGGTAAGCCAGCTTATCCAGCAATTGATAGAGAAGAAGAAGCTGATAAAGGTCTTGTTTATTGTAGAGCTAATGTTAAAGAAGATGGTTCAGCAAGTCCAGTTTGCTTTAAACCTAAATTTGTTAATTATAAGAGATAGTTAGCAAATTAAAAATCAAAACCTGATGTGATTTTCTGGATATTTTTCTGGAAGTTGTATCAGGTTTTTTATTCTTTAGTTTTATTTGGTTAAGTTAATTATAAGATTAGCTTAAAATATATTTAGGAGTGTAGCTCAATTGGTAGAGTAGCGGTCTCCAAAACCGTTGGTTGGGGGTTCGACTCCTCTCACTCCTGCCAAAATTTGTTTATGAGGGGGTTAAATTTGAGTGAGTACTAGGCATTGAAAGATTTTTCAACAATGACGTAATCACTCAAATTTAACCCCCTCATAAACAAATTTATTGTGTAGATTATGATTTATTAATTTTTTAGGTTTTATTTAGATGTTAGATTTTTTAAGAAGTGCATTTGATGAATTAAAAAAGCTTCAAACGCCAACAAAGAAGGAAACATACATTACTGTGGTAACAATATTAATTTCTATTACTATTGCTGCTTTGGTTATTATGTTTGCTGATTTTTTAATTTCAAAAATAGTAAAAATTTTATTTAGTTTAGGTGTATAATGGAACATAAATGGTATATTTTAAATGTAATGGCTGGTCAGGAAAACAAAATTGCTGACAATATTAGCTCAATGGCAAAGGCTGAATTATCAAAACATATTAGTGATGTTTTGGTGCCTTGTAAAAAAATTGTTAAAATAAAAAAAGGTCAAAAGGTCTTGGAAGATCAAAAGTTATTTCCAGGGTATGTATTTATTAAAGCAGATATTCAAAGTGATGTTTCTAACATTGCTGGCACTATTCCTAAAGCTATGGGTTTTTTAGGGCCAAAGAATAAACCAGATCCTGTATCAGATAAAAAGATGGAAGAAATCTTTTCATTAGTTAGTAGTGATGAAAGTGAAATCGGTAAAAATCAAACATTTGAAATTGGAGAAGTTCTTAATGTTATTGAAGGACCATTCGATTCTTTCTCTGGTGTAGTTGAAGAGTTTGATGCTGAAAAACAAAGAGTTAAAATTTCTATTTTAATTTTTGGTAGAGCAACCTCAGTTGATCTTGATGTTGGACAAGTTGAGAAGACATCCTAGAATTTGCTTTATGATAAGTCATAAAATCCTAATTTTTATTAAGTAAATTATATTAAATTTTAGAAATAGAAATTTTTTTCTTGCATGTTAAAATCTAATTAATTATATTAACATGCCTGCTTTTTGGTTAGTAGTAATATTTTAGTTTTAAGAATAATCCAATAAAGCCTACATAATATTGAGTAAATCAATGTTAATAATGTTTAATTTTAGAAAATGTCAAAAAGTAAGAAAAAAGAAGTTGTAGGTGTTATAAAATTACAAGTTCCCGTAGGAAAAGCTAATCCAGCTCCACCAATAGGTCCAGCTCTTGGTCAAAAAGGTCTAAACATAATGGATTTTTGTAAAGAGTTCAATGCAATGAAGTTCGATTTTGATCCAGGCACTCCAATACCGGTTACTATTAGTGCTTACAAGGATAGAAGTTTTGATTTTACTGTTAAAAGTCCTCCAACTTCCTATTTAATAATGAAGGAAATTAAACTTAAGAAAGGTTCTGGTGCTCCTGGAAAAGATTCTGCTGGTAAAATTACTAGAGCTCAGATAGAAGCTGTTGCACAGAAGAAAATGACTGATATGAATGGCGATGATTTAGAGGCTTGTGTCAAGATGGTTGCTGGAACAGCAGTATCTATGGGTCTTGAACATGATATAGAATCTTAAAATATATTTCGTCAATTAACTATATTTAAAAATGACAAAAAATAAAGTCTTGGATAATAATATATTAACATTAGATCTAGCAGTTGATAAGCTGATTAGCGATAGCAGTAAAAAAGCGAGAAAATTTGTTGAATCTGTTGATGTGGCGGTAAATTTATCAATTGATGCAAAGCAATCTAGTCAAATGGTAAAAGGTTCTTTTGTTCTTCCTGCTGGAAGTGGCAAGAAAGTAAGAGTTATAGTTTTTGCTGGTGATGAGGCCTCACAAAAGGAAGCTATCAGTGCTGGTGCTGTTGAAGCTGGTTTAGAAGATTTAATAGCTAAAATTGAAAAAGGTTTTTTAGATTTTGATTGCTGTATAGCTACTCCTGATGTTATGCAAAAAGTTAGTAAAATTGCTAGGAAATTAGGTCCAAGAGGTTTAATGCCAAGCCCAAAAAATGGTACGGTTACTAAAGATATTAAAAAAGCAATTGCTGATGCTTTAAAAGGTAGAGTTGATTATCGTAATGATAAAGCTGGTATTATTCACTGCTTAGTTGGTAAAGTTGATTTTAAGAAAGAAGACTTATTATTAAACATTAAGGCTATTGCTAAATCAATAAAAGATGCAAAACCAGAAGGAGCAAAAGGAAAATATATTAAAAATTTCTACCTTAATACTACTATGGGTCAATCTGTAGAAGTTGCTGTAGATTCTTTATAAAAATTTAACTATCAAATACTGTACAAAATAATGAATAGAGATCAAAAAGTACAATTAACATCAACAATAAAAGAAGATTTACTCGATAGTGAATTGGTGGTTTTGTTGCATTATAGAGGTTTATCTGATAAAGATCTTTATGAATTTCGTAGAAGTTTAAAAGAACAAAATGCAAATCTTAGAATAGCAAAAAATACTTTAGTAAAAGTTGCTATTAAAGGTACAGATTTAGATGTATTGGAGTCTCATTTAAGTGGCCCTACAGCAATTGCTTATACAAAAGATCCAGTTGGTTTAGCAAAAGTTGTAATAGATACATCTAAAGCAAATGAAAATTTAAAAATTCAAATAGGTTATTTGAATAAAGAGATTCTGCCAAAAAATGCAATTGGTAGTTTATCAAAATTAGGTTCTTTAGAAGAAGTAAGATCTTCTTTTGTTGGCATAATAAAAGGTGCTCAGTCTAATTTTGTTGGGGTACTTGGTGCCGCTCCTTCAAAGGTGGTATCTTTGCTTAATAATTATGCTGCTTCTAAAGAGTAGTAGAGTTTACTGTAAGGGTAATATTCACCTTATTTTAGTAAGTTGTGAATAGTTTTTAATTAATAATAAATTTAAATAAATAAAGTATGTCTAATAATTTAGAAAATATCGCTGAAACTTTATCTGGATTGACAGTCCTAGAATTATCAGAATTAGGTAAAATGTTGGAAGATAAATGGGGTGTTAGTGCAGCTGTTGCTGTTGCTGCTCCGGCTGCTGGCGCTGCCGCTGCTGCTGCTGGTGAAGCCGAAGCTAAAGACGATTTCAATATTACTCTAAAGTCTTTTGGTGATAATAAAATTAATGTTATCAAGGAAGTTAGAACTATAACTGGCTTAGGCTTAAAAGAAGCTAAGGAATTAGTTGAAGCTGCTCCAAAAACTCTTAAAGAAGGGGTTGCTAAAGACGAAGCCGAAGAAATCAAGAAAAAACTTGAAGCAGCTGGTGCAACTGTAGAACTTGTTTAAGTTTTACGTTACATCAGTTTAATACTAGGCAGATCTTAGCGTCTGCCTATTTTTATATTTTGTTATAAACTTGAAAGCCAATCCAAAGTGAGTTCACTTCGTTGTTTAAATCAGTCTCTTTTTAGAAAGAAATTTACCGATAATAGTAGCTATGAAGAAGCTATACCTCATCTAATATCTTTGCAGCAAGAATCTTATAAAAGGTTCTTACAAAGTGAAGCCAAATCCCAAGATAGGGATGTTGTTGGTATAGAAGCGGTATTCAAATCTTTTTTCCCGCTCTCTGACTCAACTGGAAAAGTTACATTAGAATTTGTTAAATACACATTGGCTGAGCCGAAATATACAGCTAAAGAATGTTTATCTGCTGGTAGAACCTTTTCAGCTCCACTTAGAACACAATTAAGATTAATATTGTGGGATCAAGAAGAAGGTGAGGAAAAGGAAATCTCAGCTATTAAAGAACAAGAGGTTTATTTATGTGATATTCCTTTAATGACAGAGACTGGAAGTTTTATTATCAATGGTGCTGAGAGAGTAATTGTTTCACAAATGCGTAGAGCTCCAGGTGTTTTCTTTGATAGTGAAAATGTTAAAATCACTGGTAGTAAAACATATACAGCTAAAATAATACCATATATTGGTTCTTGGTTAGATTTTGAGTTTGACAGTAAGGATATCCTATATTTTAGAATAGATAAAAAGAGAAAAATTCCAGTTTCAACCCTATTAAAAGCCATGGGTATGACAATTGAGGATATTATAACTGTTTTTTATGGCAAAGTTAATATTTTTAATACTAAAAACGGTTGGGCTACTAAATTTATTGCTGAAGATTATTTAGGTAAAAAACTTACTCATAATTTGGTTGATGCCAAAACCAATGAAGTAAAGTTAAAAGAAGGCACTAAGGTAACTAGAAAATTAGTTCAAAAGCTTGAAGATGAAGGTTTTGAAAATCATATTTTAAGTGAAGAAGTTCTTTTGGGTTATGTGATGGCTCAAGATCTATCTGACAATGATACTGGAGAGGTTTTATTAGAAGCTGGTAGTTTAATTACTACTGAAGGTTTAAAAATTTTAGAAAAACTACAATTTAAATCAATTTTTGTAGTTAATCCTAGCAAATCAAATATTGGGCCTTATATTTATAACACAATTTTAGTGGATAAAAATCCTACAGAAAAAGATGCTCTTTTTGATATATATAAAGGAGCTAGGTTAGGAGAAGTTCCGGCTTCAATTGAAGTTGCTAAAAATTTCTTTAATAATTTATTATTTTCATCAGGAAGATATAATCTTTCAGATGTTGGTAGAATGAAGATGAATCACAGACTATCTGTTGATATTGATAAAGATACTTTGTATTTAACCAAAGATGATATTGAACAAACTATTAGAATTTTAAGTTTAACTAAGCATAGTGATCTAAAGACGGATGATATTGACAACTTAACTAATAGAAGGGTTCGTGCCGTTGGTGAGTTAATTGAAAATCAACTTAGAATTGGTATTTCTAGAATTGAAAAATCAATTGTTGAAAAAATGAATTCTGTGGATGTTGATACTATTATGCCGCAAAACTTGATTAATGCTAAGCCTTTAATCACAGTAATTAAAGATTTCTTTGCTACTTCACAATTATCTCAATTTATGGATCAAACTAATCCATTATCAGAGATTACTCATAAAAGAAGGTTATCAGCATTAGGGCCAGGTGGTCTAACTCGTGAAAGAGCTGGGTTTGAAGTTCGTGACGTTCATCCAACTCATTATGGTAGAATTTGTCCAATTGAAACACCAGAAGGTCCAAATATTGGCTTAATTAATAGTATGGCAACTTATGCTAGAGTTAATAATTATGGTTTTATTGAGACACCATATCGTAAAGTTAATGATTGCAAGGTAAGTGATGAAATAGTTTATTTATCAGCCCTAGAGGAAACTGATTATGCTATTGCTCAAGCTAAAATTGATATTGATAAATCTGGTAAAATTACTTCTAACTTGGTAAGCTGTCGTAAAAATGGTGAATTTATGATGTTGCCACCAGAAAATATTGATTTTATTGATGTATCAACCAAGCAAATTGTTTCAGTTGCAACTACATTAATTCCTTTCTTGGAAAATGATGATGCCAATCGTGCTTTAATGGGATCAAATATGCAAAGACAAGCTGTCCCACTAGTTAACCCTGATATTCCAGTAGTTGGTACCGGTATGGAAAGTGTTATTGCTGCTGATTCCGGTTCTGCTATTAAAAATAAATATGATGGTGTTGTTAAATTTGTGGATTCATTAAAAATTATTGTTGAATCTGTTGATAAAAATAATGTTCCACATTTGGAGTCGTATCTATTATCAAAATATAATAGAAGCAACCAGAATACTTGTGTCAATCAAAAACCAATTGTTAATTTGGGTGACAAGCTTGTTGCTGGTCAAATTATTTCCGATGGTCATTGTATTAAAAATGGTGAAATAGCTCTTGGCAAAAATGTTAAAGTGGCTTTTATGCCTTGGAATGGGTATAATTTTGAGGATTCAATAATAGTTTCTGAAAGATTATTGGCGAAAGATGCTTTTACTTCAATTCATATTGAAGAATTAGAAGTTGTTGCTAGAGATACAAGGTTAGGGCCAGAAGAAGTAACTCGTGATATTCCCAATGTAAGTGAAGAAGCTTTGAGTAAACTTGATGAGGAAGGCATTGTTCATATTGGCGCTGAAATTAGAGCCGGAGATCTTTTAGTTGGTAAAACTACACCAAAAAGTGAATCCCCAGTTACTCCAGAGGAAAAATTATTAAAAGTAATTTTTGGTGAAAAAGCTTCTGATGTTAAAGATTCTTCCTTATATGCTTCAACTGGAAGTACTGGTACTGTAATAGATGTAAAAGTATTTTCGCGTCGTGGTATTGAAAAAGATGAGAGATCAACATTTATTGAAATGCAAGAAATTGAAGAGATTTCTCGCAATAAAGATTTAAAGATTAATTTCCTAAGTAAAGCAATTAGAGAGGAAATCTATCAATTATTAGACGGTCAGAAATTAGCTAAAGATACTGGCAAAATTAAATCTGGTAAAAAACTAACAGCTGAAATTATGGACGGTTTATCCATGGATGGCTTATTTGGATTAGTTGTATCTGATAATAAAATTATGGATCAAATTGAAATATTCTCTAAATCATATACAGAGCAAGTAGGATCTTTCCAAAAGCAATTTGATGATAAGGTTGCTAAAATTAAGATTGGAGACGAGTTACCTCAAGGTGTTTTAAAAGTAGTAAAAGTTTATGTTGCTACAAAATATAGGTTACAACCTGGAGATAAAATGGCTGGACGTCATGGTAATAAAGGTGTCGTATCTAAAATAGCTTCAGTTGAAGATATGCCTTATGATGAAAATGGTGAACCAGTAGATATAGTATTAAATCCACTTGGCGTACCTTCAAGAATGAACGTTGGTCAAATTCTTGAAACTCATTTAGGGTGGGCTTCAGTTAACTTAGGTAAACAAGTATCTGATATTTTGGAAAACATTGCCAGAGGCAAAAGAGAACTGGCAAAAGATTTAAGATCTAAGTTGGAATCTATTTACTTTTTGTCATCTGAGAAAAAAGAGATTGCCAATTTAGATGATGATCAATTAATTGAATTTGCATCAAAATTAAAAGAAGGAGTTCCTTTTTCTACCGGTGTATTTGAAGGAATTCAAGAAAAGGATGTAGATAGACTATTAAATGAGGCGGGTTTTGATTCTTCAGGTCAAATTACTTTGATTGATGGTAGAACTGGAGAAAAATTTGACCGAAGAGTAACAGTGGGATATATTTATATATTGAAACTACATCATTTGGTTGATAATAAGATTCACGCTCGTTCAATTGGGCCATATAGTCTAATTACTCAACAACCTCTTGGTGGTAAATCTCATTTTGGTGGTCAAAGATTTGGAGAAATGGAATGTTGGGCTCTTCAAGCTTATGGTGCATCTTATACTTTACAAGAAATGCTGACTGTAAAATCTGATGACGTTATAGGTAGAATCAAGATTTATGAGTCAATTATTCAAGGTAACCAAAACTTTAATTGCGGTATACCTGAATCTTTCAATGTTATGATCAAAGAGGTTAGATCTCTTGGTTTAAATATTGAATTAATAGAAAAATAGGTATTTAGAAAGTTAATATAATCAAATTTTATTAAAATATGTCATTAGGTGGAACATCTTCTCATGGATTATTAAGTTTATCAAATCAAGTAATTGACGTTTCTGATTTTGATGCAATTAGAATCTCTATAGCTAGTCCAGATAAAATTCGTTCATGGTCTTATGGTGAAGTAACAAAACCAGAAACCATAAACTACAGAACTTTTAAGCCTGAAAGGGATGGCTTATTTTGTGCAAGAATTTTTGGTCCAATTAAGGATTATGAATGTCTTTGTGGAAAATATAAGAGAATTAAATATAAAGGTATAGTTTGTGAAAAATGTGGTGTTGAAGTTACTTCTTCTAAAGTTAGAAGAGTAAGAATGGGTCATGTTGAATTGGCAGCCCCTGTTTCTCATATTTGGTTTTTAAAGTCATTACCATCTCGTTTAAGTACTTTACTTGATTTAACTCTTAAATCGATAGAAAAAGTAATATATTTTGAATCTTATATTGTAACTGATTCTTTGATGTCTCCTTTAGAAGAAGCCACTGTTTTAACAGAGGATGAATATGAAAAATATCAAGAAGAATATGGTTATGGTAGTTTTGAAGTTGGAATGGGAGCGGAATCAGTCCAAAAACTATTGCAAAATTTAGATTTAGATAAATTACAGAAAAAATTAAGAGAAGAATTAATCAGCCTAACCTCTGAATTAAAAAGAGAGAAAGTAGTAAAAAGATTAAAATTAGTAGAAAATTTCATTGAGTCAGGAAATAAACCTGAGTGGATGATTATGACTGTTTTACCAATTATTCCACCTGACATTAGGCCTTTAGTTATGCTTGATGGAGGTCGTTTTGCTACTTCTGATCTTAATGAATTATATCGTCGTGTAATTAATCGTAATAATCGTTTAAAAAGATTATTAGAACTTGGTGCTCCTTATATCATTATTAAAAATGAGAAAAGAATGCTACAAGAGTCAGTTGATGCTCTTTTAGATAATGGTAGAAGTGGAAGTGTTGTTAAAAATGCCAATAAAAAACCTTTTAAATCTTTGAGTGATATGCTTAAAGGTAAGCAAGGTAGATTCCGTCAAAACTTACTTGGAAAAAGGGTTGATTACTCTGGAAGAAGTGTAATCGTTGTTGGTCCAGAATTAAAATTACATCAATGTGGTTTGCCAAAGAAAATGGCCTTGGAATTATTTAAGCCATTTATTTATTCTAAGTTAGAATTATATGGTAAATCTCCTTCTATTAAAGCCTCAAAGAAAATGATTGAAGCTGAAAGACCAGAAGTGTGGGATATATTAGACGAAGTTATTAAAGAGCATCCAGTATTATTAAACCGTGCTCCAACTCTTCATAGACTTGGTATACAAGCTTTTGAGCCAATTTTAACTGAAGGTAAAGCAATTCAATTACATCCATTAGTTTGTGCTGCTTTTAACGCTGACTTTGATGGTGATCAAATGGCGGTTCATGTTCCTTTATCAATTGAAGCTCAGGTTGAATCAAGAGTTCTTATGATGTCAACTAACAATATACTGAGCCCAGCTAATGGTAAGCCAATTATTGTGCCATCTCAGGATATAATTCTAGGTTTATATTATATTACCATGGAAAATAAAGGGAAAAACTCTAAACCTTCTCTAATAGCTGATTTTGCAGAGTTAGAACATGCATTAGATAATAAGGTAATATCACTTCATGATAATATTAAATATAGATATCAGATTAAAGGTGATAATGGCGAGAGGTCTTACAAGGTGGTTGATACAACTCCTGGTAGAGTAACATTATATAATGTTTTGCCAGAATATATGAAAGGTAGCTTTGATATTATTAATCAGCCTATGACTAAGAAAGCAGTAACTAATCTAATCGATTCAGTTTATCGAAATTCTGGTCAAAAAGAAACAGTAATGTTTTGTGATAGAATAATGGCTTTAGGGTTTCAATCAGCATGTAAATCTGGTATTTCTATTGGTAAAGATGATATGGTTATACCAAAAACCAAGCAAAATAACATTGATGGTTCATTAAGTAATGTTGGCAAATTAGAGAAACAGTACCGTGAAGGACTAATAACTGCTGGTGAAAGATATAATAAAATTGTTGATGAGTGGACAGAATGTACAGATAAAATTTCTAAATCTATGATGGCAGAAATTTCTAGCTATGATGCTGCCAGGGAAGCAAATTCAATTTATATGATGGCTGATTCTGGGGCGAGAGGTTCTGAAAATCAAATTAAACAGGTTGCTGGTATGAGGGGCTTGATGGCTAAACCATCTGGAGAAATTATCGAGACTCCAATTATTTCAAACTTTAAAGAAGGTTTAAGCGTATTGGAATACTTTATTTCGGCTCATGGTGCTAGAAAAGGTTTGGCAGATACAGCATTAAAAACTGCTAATTCTGGTTATTTAACCAGAAGATTAGTGGATGTTTCTCAAGATTGTATAGTTACGCAGAGTGATTGTGGATCTACGGATGGTATTGATGTTGAGCCAGTTATTGATGATGGTAGGGTTATTTCATCTCTTGGCGAACAAATTCTTGGTAGAGTAGTTTTAGAAGATGTTAAGACTTCTACAAGCAAGTCTTCAATTATTATTGAGGCCGGCAGAATGGTTGATGAATCTATCGCTGAGGAAATTGAGGTATCTGAAATTAAAAAAGTTAGAGTTAGATCAGTTCTTACTTGTAATACTGTTCAAGGTGTTTGTGCTAAATGTTATGGCCGTGATCTATCTACTGGTAACTTAGTAGGTGCAGGAGAGGCAGTTGGTGTTGTTGCTGCTCAATCTATTGGTGAGCCAGGTACTCAGTTAACAATGAGAACTTTCCATATTGGTGGTGCAGCTCAAAGAAATTCAGAGCAATCTTCAATTTCAGCAATTTCTGATGGTGTACTTCGTATTTCTGATGCAGGAACTATTACCAATAGAGATGGTAAATTGGTTTCTATTAGTAGAAATTCAGAAATTACTATTTTAGATGAAAAAACTGGTGCTGAAATTCACAGTTATAGACTTCCTTATGGGTCAATTATGGGTCATAAAGATGGTGAGAAGGTTAAAAAAGGCGATCATTTAGCAGAATGGGATCCATATAATATACCAATTGTTGCTGAATTTGACGGTGTGGTTAAATATGGTGATTTATTAGAAAGTGTTTCTCTAAGAGAAAGAGTCGATGAATCAACAGGTGTATCTACCAAAATTGTAATTGACTGGAAACAATATAGTAAACAGGAATTAAAGCCAAGAGTTATAATTGTTGATGATAAAGGAAAAGAACAAAAAGAATATCCTTTATTAATTAATACTATTGTTAGCGTTTCTAGCACAGATATAATAAAAGCTGGTGATATTATTGCTAAAATTCCAAAAGAATCTTCTAAAACTCGTGATATTACAGGTGGTTTACCTAGAGTTGCTGAGTTATTTGAAGCTCGTAAACCAAAAAATGCTGCTATTATTAGTGAAATTGATGGTAGAATTGAATTTGGTAAAGACTATAAAATTAAAAGAAGAGTTATTATTAGGTCTGACGATGCCAGCATAGAACCAGTTGAGTATATGATTTCTAAAGGGAAACATTTATTTGTTGCCGAAGGAGATTATGTTAAAAGAGGTGACACTATTGTTGATGGTAGTCTTGTTCCTCATGACATACTTCGTGTTTTAGGTATTAAAGCTTTTGCTGATTATATGGTCAATGAAGTGCAAAAAGTTTATAGAATGCAGGGTGTAAGAATTGATAATAAGCACATTGAAGTGATTCTTAGCATGATGTTAAGAAGGGTAGAGATTAAAAATACTGGTGATACTACTCTTTTATCAGGAGAATATGTTGATAGAGACGTATTTGATAAGATTAATAAAGATGTTGCTGATAAAAAACTAAAACTTGCTACAGCAAATCCAGTACTTCTTGGTATTACCAAGGCGTCATTGCAAACCAAGTCCTTTATATCAGCTGCTTCTTTCCAAGAAACAACAAAAGTATTAACTGAAGCTTCAATTCAAGGAAAAGAAGATTCATTACATGGATTAAAAGAAAATATCATTGTTGGTAGATTAATACCAGCTGGTACTGGTTTGGTTATGGGTGATTTTAAAGCTCAAGCTAGCAAATTGGATGTAATTCAAGATAATGAAAAACAAGAAGAAGTTGTTGTTAATGAAGATGAGGCAGAAGAAGTAGTTACAGCTGCTTAATTTTTAACCATAAAAGCTCTTGTAAATTACTTTAAATTAAAGATATTGGTTTACAGGAGTTTTTCACTACTATTGTTGGGTAATTAATTATTTATAAAAAATGGATATTCAAGGTTTAATGCGTCAAGCGCAAGAGATGCAAAAGAAAATGCAAAAGGCTCAAGAAGAGTTAGCCAACACCTCTTATGAAGGTGAGGCCGGAGGTGGTATGGTGAAGGCTGTTGTTGCAGGTGATGGTGTTGCTAAAAAATTTGAAATTGACCCATCTTTATTAGTGTCTGATGAAAAAGAGATACTAGAAGATTTGTTAGTGGCGGCTTTTAATAATGCCAAAAAGAAGGCAGATGAAGAAAGTGCTAATTCAATGAAAAGTGCTACTGGTGGCATGCCCCTTCCTCCTGGCATGAAATTTTAGTAAATATTATTTTTTTTAAACTACCTTATCCTTGCCTTTCTTAAAAGGTGCGCGGAGTATTTCTTTAGAATTTTCAATAAAAAATCTAGATTTTTATCTATGGTCATCTCATAGTAATAATATGGATAAAAATAAATCATTAAAAATAAAATTATGTGGGTTTAAAGACAAGGAGACAGTTGACTTTGCCTGTAAATTTGACATTAATTTTATTGGTTTTGTTTTTCACGATTCATCACCTCGCAATGTTGATATTAATAATATTGCTAAAATTGTTGTGGATATTCCAAGTCATATTAATAAAGTGGCAGTTATTGTTGATGCTAGTAATGATAGAATTAGTGAAATAGTAAAAGAATTAAAGCCTGATTATTTGCAGCTTCACGGTGATGAATCTGTTGATAGAGTTAAGGAAATTAAAAATCTATTTCAAATACCAATTATTAAAGCTTTCAGAGTTTTTAATAAAAAAGATTTAGAACAAATAGAAGATTTTAACGATGTAGCGGATTATTTCTTGTTTGATGCAAAAGCCGATAGTCAAAAAGGTGGCACTGGACAAAAGTTTGATTGGTTTTTGCTACATGGTTTCAAAAGTGATAAAGAGTGGTTTTTATCTGGTGGAATTAATGGAGGTAATTTAAATTCAGCATTACATATAACTAATGCTAAAATAGTTGATTTATCTTCAGCAATTGAAGAAATAAGGGGAGTGAAGTCAAAGAAATTAATAAAGAATTTTGTAGATACGGTTAAAAAGTTAGCTTTCTAATTT
Source organism: Rickettsiales bacterium (assembly GCA_038123275.1). Classification (GTDB taxonomy): domain Bacteria; phylum Pseudomonadota; class Alphaproteobacteria; order Rickettsiales; family UBA1997; genus CAJQHT01. The sequence goes on from JAYORG010000023.1 coordinate 13,379, forward strand.
TTTATTTTTTCTTCCAAACTTTTTAGGCTAGCAGCAAATTTCGGATTATTTTCAATTAATTCTTCAGTTTTTTTGATAGCATGAATAACTGTAGCATGATTTTTACCGCCAAACTCTCTTCCTACTTCAGGAAGATTCTTATCAGTAAGGTTTTTAGCTAGATACATGGCAATTTGTCTAGGGCGAGCAAATTCTCTTAATCTGCTATTTGATTTTAAGTCTGATATTTTGATGTCAAAATGGTTGGCAGTTATTTTTTGGATTTTTTCAATAGTAGTTTCATTGTGGTTAGTTCTAAATAAGTCTTTTAGCAATTCTTTGGTGCTTTTAAGGCTTATTTCTTCTCCGGTAAATATGTAATTAGCGGTGATTTTTCTTAGAGCCCCTTCTAAATCTCTGATATTCGAATTAATTTTATTGGCTAATAATTCTAATATTTCTATTTTTATTTCAAAATTAAAGCTTTTAGCTTTAGATTTTAAGATTTCTAATCTGGTCTCGTAATTTGGACATTTAAAATCAGCAATAAATCCACTAGCAATTTTTGATTTTAATTTAGTACTAATGTCGTTTAAATCTCCCGGTGACTTATCACAAACTAGGACAATTTTTTTATTATTCTCAATTAAATTACTCAAAGTATTCAATAACTCCTCCTGAGTACCATCTTTGCCAGAGATAAATTGCAGGTCATCAATTATTAAAATATCAATAGATCTAAATTGCTCTTTAAAATTAAGTATATCTTGGCTTCTTAAAGATTTAACGAATTGATGCATAAATCTTTCAGCAGAAATATAAACTACTTTGCTTGATTTATCATGTTCTTTAACGTGCCATGCAATTGCTTGGGCTAGGTGAGTTTTGCCAAGGCCAACTCCTCCATATAAAAATAAAGGGTTTATTTCTTGACTAGAGAATAAGGATTCTTCAACCTTAGCAATAACCTTAGCAATTGAATTTGCTAATTTGTTACAGGATCCAACAATAAAATTATTAAAAGTAAATTTAGGGTTTAATTCAATACCAAAAGAAAAAACATTATCGTGCTTAGAAATACTAATCACATTATCTTGAGGTTTATTTTGTAAAATTTGGACTTTGTCTTCTGTTTTTGTAGTTTTTGGCTCAATGTAGATAATGGATATTTTCTTTAGGTCAGGGTTGTATTTTAACCATATATCACTCAAATTACTTTGTTTTGATAAATTCTTATTTAGATATTCCCTTCTAATCCAGTCTCGCAAGAATTTTGAAGGAACCGACATAATAACTTCATGATTAGAGTATGAGTGAAGTTCTATTTTATTTAACCACTTATTATAAATTTCTTCACCAAAAGAGGTTCTAATGGCGCAGGATACAGAGTGCCATATTGCTTTAGTATTATTAATTTGAGTAGAGCTTTGTGTTAGAGTCAACCCTTCCTCCATGGTAATTGGGCAGTTTTCCAGCCATTTATTTCCCCTTCATTACTGTTATTATCTGTTTTACCTTCAAACCCATTGGTAATATTGTAACACTGATAGTTTAATTTTGACATTGAATTTGCTGCTTCTAAAGATCTAATTCCAGAACGGCAAATAAATAGTAAGTTAATTTCATTATTATTTTGTTTTGGAAATTTATCTTGCAAAATATCTTGTAATTTATTGTTAAATTCCCCATCTATATCCATATTTGGATTATTTCTCCAGGGTAATAATATTGGTTGTTGGCCTATTGTACTTAAATCAGTAATTCCAGAAGAGTTAAATTCAGCATTTGTTCTGACATCAACCAAAACGCTATGTTTTTGTTCCTTCAATAAGTTCCAGCTTTCTAATGGTTTAATTTCTTTTACATTCATTTAAAAATTAAGCAAAAATATATGTTAAGCATATTAATCAATAAGCCTCTATTTAGTAATCTTTCAAAAAGTTGTTGGCTCTATTACTTAAATTAAAAGTAATAGTAAAGCGAAATGAAAATTATAAAATAATTACTACTGAGCCTGAGCAGCTACTTCAAAGTAAGTATTTTAGTAGTTTAATTTTAAGTTTATCGCTACAAAACAGATCTCATTTTTTATAAAAAAAATTTAAAAAATGCTCCCTTACAAAATTAAGTTAAAAATGTAGTTAAAATATTAAATTTTTAACAATAATTTTTTAGTAAAATCCATAATTGATTGATTAAATTTTTAAGAAAATTCTTTCCTTTTGTAAAGCAATTTATTTATATTTTTTATAAATAAATTGCTTGACATATTTTGGACCCAATTAACTTAGGTGTTAGAGTGTTATAAATGGCATAAGACCAATAAAATCAAGGGTTTTACTTACTTATTAAGACTATAATATTTTCTAACTTCAGTAAAATCAGGCCTTCAAATAATTAATAAATTTTCTTATTTTTTTATCTCAAATTGTTTCAATTTGATTAGTTTTTTTTAAAAAGAACTAATATTTTTTCAAATAGTATTGTTTATAAATATTTAGGTTGAAACTTACTTTATTGAATGATATACTTTTTGAAGTAAACCACGGCTTTAATTTTAATTAATCTGAATTTTTGACCTTTTTAGATAATTATGAAAATAAGAAGTTTATTAACAATTTATCTCCTATCAAATTTTTTGATCATTTCTTCTAATGCTATAGAAGTAGATCTTAAATTGAAGTCTAAAATTAATCCTGAGCTTGATAAATATATTACCTCATCTATTAAAAATAGTCCTGATATTCATGAGAGAAATGCTAGTTTAATTGAGAGTAAGTATTTGGTAAAAGAATCTTACGCAGGGATATTTCCTAATATTGTAGCAAAAGCTGGACTTGGTTCTCAATATAGTGCTTCTCCAGCAGTAGAGAATAGAAGGTACCAGGCTGAGGAATTATCATTGGATGTGCATCAAAATATTTTTGGTGAAGGAAACATTACAGAAGTTCAAATTAATAAGTCAGTACTTCGTTCTAAAATAAAAGAGTTAGAGCAGATTCATAATTTAATTACTCTCTCAACAATAGAAGCCTATTTAAATGTTGTAAGATTTGATTTAATAGCTGATATTCAAAAGCAAAGTATAGATTCTCACAATGATATTTTAGCAAAGACTAAAATTAGGTTAAAAGCAGGTCTAATGAGGGCTTCTGATTTATTTTTAACAGAAGCTAGAACTGTAAGTGCTAAATCAAATTTAACTACAACTAATTCACAGTTAAAAAGGGCACGTCATACTCTTTACAGATATAGTAAAATAAAGCCTAATGGCAAGTTAAGTGATGTTGCATTCCCGCAATATATACCAAAAACTTTTGAGGAAGCTTGGAAGGATGTTATGAGGTATAATCCAATTATAGGAGCTAAATATCATGAAGTTAAGACTAGTAAATACTCTAGAAAGAAAGAGTTGTTAGCCCTTTATCCTTCTGTAAGTGTTGATTTATCAGCTGGAAAAACGTTTGATACTGCTGGTGCTCAGGGTGTAGAGCAAGATTTATCAGCAATGGTCAACATGAAATATGAATTTAACTTTGGTAGAAAGTTTTATAAAGATGCAGCGGCTAAGTCAAGGGTACAATTAAGAAGGGCTGAATACCAAAAATCTAAGAGTGATATTTATCAAAATCTTAGCAGTCTTTATAGTGATTACAAAGAAATTAATGAGAGAATAGCCTTCTTAAAAGGTAATAGAGATTTTTTAGAAAGTGTAGTTGAAAAACATAAGAAAGAGTTTGATGCTGGATTTAGAGGTTTGTTTGATTTATTAAATACTAAGAGTGAATTTTTTAATGCTGATATACAGTATATTAACGCTGTTTATGATGGAAGGATTTTAGGATATACTATACTTGCTAATACTGGTAGGTTATTAACATATTTTGATAAGTAAAATGACAGCAAAATCTAATAATAAAGAGGATGTAAAAGATGCTAAAAGTGACCCAAAAGTAGCGGCAAAAGATATAAAGAAGAGTGATGAAAAAAAGACAGAGTTAAAAAAGAACAAGAATGCCGTTAAAAGTGATGCTGCCAAAAGTGATGCTGCCAAAAGTGATGCTGCCAAAAGTGATG
>JAYORG010000023.1:17534-22795 GCA_038123275.1 Rickettsiales bacterium
AAAAGTGATGCTGCCAAAAGTGATGCTGCCAAAAGTGATGCTGCCAAAAGTGATGAAACAGTTGGTTCATCTAGTCAAGCAAAGGCAAAAAGCAATACTGCTTTTGGAGAAACTTTAGATAGATGTATAGTAGAAATTATTAGAGAAGAAAATCCTCAATTATATAAGTATGCCCAGGAGCAGTTAGAAAAATATGCCACTTCTGATGCTGATTCAATAACAAAAACTCTGCAGCTTATTGGTCTTAGTTTTAAGCAAAAGAATAATGCTAATATTTCTAAGGCAAAGTCAGCAAAACATGACGTTATAGCTTTACTAGACGGTGATAAATATTGTATTGTAAAGCAAATAAAAGATGGTTTTGTTGAGATTGTTTCTACCAAAGATCAAGTTATAAAAAAAGTAAAGTTAAAGGATTTTAATAAAGTTTATTTAGGAAAAACTTTATTAATAAAAAATGTTAAAGGTTCTGATCCAGAGAAGGATAAGAAGAAGTCTAGCTATACCTGGTTCTGGGATGTTATTAAAAATTATCGTGGTTTTTATACCAATGTTTTGGTTGCAGCTTTTGTTATTAACTTATTTGGCCTTATTATTCCTTTATTTGCTATGAATGTTTATGATAGAGTTATACCAAACTACTCGCTAGAAACATTGTGGGCCTTATCAACTGGTGTTTTAATAATAATTGTTTTTGATTTTATACTAAAAATGCTTAGGTCATTTTTTGTTGAAAATACTAGTAAAAAAATTGACTTAACATTATCCAAAATACTATTTGGCAAAGCTTTACATGTATTTATGAAGGATCAAACAGATCCTGTTGGGGTTAGAGCCAGTAAATTGAAGGATTTTGATTCAGTCCGAGATTTTTTAAGCTCAGTAACCCTGGTTGGTATTATTGATTTTCCTTTTTTACTTATTACTTTGTCAGTTATTTATTATATTGGTGGAGCAGTAGTTTTAGTGCCAATTGGTGCTATAACAATTGCTATGATAATAACATTTATAGTTAATAAGCCGTTAAATAAATATACACAAAGATCAGTTGAAGGTTCAGCTGCAAAAAATTCTTTATTATTTGAAACACTTTTTAACATTGAAACCATAAAAAATTTCTGCATGCAACCTTCTATGATGAATAGGTGGGAGGAAGATACTAAAGGTGTTTCTAAAGCAATTTCTAGGGTAAGGTTTTTTTCAACATTTATTGTTAATTCAACCTCTTCTTTAGGTTTTCTCTCAAGTGTTGTTATAGTTGTGGTTGGAACTCATTTAATCTGGTCTAGTGATTTAACCATTGGTGGATTAATTGCTTGTTCTATATTATCTGGTAGGTGTTTGGCTCCAGTAACTCAAATGACTACTATAATAACTAGGTATCAGCAGGTTAGATGCTCTCTGGAGGGTTTAAATAAAATGATGTTATTAGAGGATGAAAGAAAGGGAATCCAAGAATTTTATTCTTTAAACAAACTTGGTAAAGATATTGAATTTCATAATGTATCATTCGCATATCCAGGTCAGGATAGTGAGTTTTTTGAAGATTTATCTTTTTCTATCAAAGAGGGAGAAAAGGTGGCAATTTTAGGAAATAGTGGCTCTGGTAAGAGTACATTATTTAAATTAATGTCATCTCTTTATGCTCCAGATAAGGGTTCAATTTCAATCTCAGGAGTGAATATGATGCAGATTGATCCTTATATATTAAGGTCAAGCATTGGATATGTTGAACAAAGTAGCCGTTTGTTTAAAGGTACATTGTGGAGTAATCTTATTGTTAAAAATCCAAAAGCCAAGGAAGGAGATATTGTTAGTGCAATAGAACTATCCGGAGTTGATACTTTTGCCAAAAAACATCCTGATGGTTATAACATGAGAATAGATGAGGCTGGAGTAAGTCTGTCCGGCGGGCAAATTCAATCAATTGCTTTAGCCAGATCCTTACTATCCAATCCACAGATTATTCTTCTTGATGAGCCAACTAGTTTTATGGATACTAGATTGGAAAATAATTTTATTATGAAATTGAAAAATTTTTCTGAAGGAAAAACTTTATTAGTATCAACTCACAAAAGAGCCCTTTTAGAGTTAGTTGATAGAATTATAGTTATTGATGAAGGTAAAATAGTTGCGGATAACAGAAAAGATGTTATACTTAGCAGGTTATTTAAATAAGGGAGTAATTAGTTAATAATGGCATATCGAAATTCATCAAATAATTTATTGCTTTACGCTATTTTGCTTTTTGTAATGATTTTTTTAATTTGGGCTGGATTTGCTAGAATAGATGAAAGTGTTGTTGCTTCAGGACAGGTTATACCTTCTTCTAAAACACAAGAGATTCAAAGTTTAGATGGGGGTATAATTAAAAGAACATTTGTTAAAGAGGGTGATGTTGTAAATAAAGGTCAGGCATTAGTAAAGTTAAATGATATTAGATACTCTGCTTCATATGAAGAAAATCAAGTGAAATATTATTCTTTGCAGGCCAAATTAATCCGTCTTACCGCTGAAGAGTCTGACGAAGAGTTAATAAAATTTCCAGTTTCTTTAAATAATAGCTATCCAAATTTAGTTCAAAGTGAAACAAATGCATTCTATGCAAATAGAAGGGAGTTTAAATCTAAAATTAAAGCTTTGGACGATAATATTGAAATTGTACAGGACCAATATGAGAATTTTATTAGGTTAGAGGCAGAGAAGGTTATTCCTAAGCTAGAATTAATAAAAGTTAAAAAGGAGCTTAATGATTTATTAGGAAAGTTATCATTTGAAAAAAATTCTTATTATTCCAAGATTAAAAATGAGATTACGAGTGTAAAAACTGAATTTGAGTCTTTAAAAGAGGTTTTATCTGGTTATAAGGATAGGCTAGATAGGACTTTATTAGATTCACCAGTTTATGGTGTTGTTAAAAAGGTTAACATAAATACAGTTGGTGCAATTATAAAATCTGGAGAAACAATAATTGAAATTGTACCTTTGGATGATGAATTATTTGTAGAGGGTAAAATATTGCCTAATAAAATTGCTTTTGTTGATCCAGGACAGTCAGTGAATATATCTATTACAGCTTATGATCCTTCGGTTTATGGGACGTTGCAAGGTACTATAAAGCATATTAGTGCAGATACTATTGTTGAAACTGATGAATTTGGTCAAAGTCAGTCTTTTTATAAGGTGGTTGTAAAATCAAATAATACTCATATTGAATATAAAGGCAGATCATTGCCTATAATTCCTGGAATGCAGGCTAGTGTTAATATTATTACTGGCGAAAGAACAGTTTTACAATATATTCTAAAGCCTTTGATTAAGACCAAATTAAATGCTTTTCAAGAACAATAAATAATCAAATTCATTATTTATTTGTAATTATCAAAAATTGGATAGGTTGATCCTCTCATTATAGGTCAGGTTATATTAAATTATTTGACCAAGTCTTTAAAATATTGTATACTATATATTAGTATCACGTTCTTTATTGGACATTATTAACGAACCAATTATATGAGGTGAATTATGAATGTTAATAGTCTTATGGCTAATAAGTTATCTTCACTAGAGGCTTTGGAAGTGCTGCAAGTCAGTCAGAATTCTCCGGAAAGATCTAGTGAATTATTTCTAGATAATGATCAAGGAACTCAAGAATCTCAAGGAAATCAGGAATTTCAAGGAATTCAAGAATCTCAAGAAGGTGTAGAAAATCAAGACATTAATGAATCCAAAGATGAAGATGATGGTGAAGATGATGGTGAAGATGATGGTGAAGATGATGAGGGTGATGAGGGAGTAGAAGGTGAAGGAGAAACAGAAGGAATAGAAAGTGAAGAAGTCGAGTCTAAAGAACAAAAAGTAGAAACTCAAGAAGTGAAAGAGAGTAGTCAAGATAATGCAGATGATTCTGGAGTAGAAGCTTCAGAGTTTGTGGTAATGCAAGCAGAGAATACAACAGATTTTAGTGATACACGAGATATTGAAGTTGTTGATGAAAATCTTCAAATGACAGCTCAAGAACAACAGATAGTATTTGAAAGTGGTTTAAAAACAACAAATCAAGCTATATCAGAAACAGCTTCTACCATTAATAAAACGGAAAGTAAAGAAGTAGAGGAGATAGTTACGGTAGCAACAGATGATGGTAGTCAAAATTATCAAAATTTACTAACTTTTGATTATGAAAGAATAGAAGGTAGTTTTACCACTAATGATAATGTAGAGCTTATTGATGATAGTGAAGAGTTTGAAGAGGATGATGGTGATGCAGTTGCAAATATAGTGCCAATAATAGGAGAATTTTCTAGTTCATTAATAATAGAAGGATTTACAACTACTTCAGATATTATTGCGAGATTTAGAGCCTCAGATTCAGATGGTGATGCTATTAGCTATCAAATATCAAGGGGAAATGAGAATGAATATTTTTCAATTAATAGTAGTACAGGTGATGTAACTTTGACTGAGGTAGGTGTTGAAGCAATTGATGATGATACATTAGATTTAACTCAGTTAGAAATAGCTGTAGTAGCAACAGATGGTGTTAGTATATCCCCAGAGGCCGTGGTAGTAATTGATATTACTAGAGTAAGTGATAATGCTCCTACAATAGATATAGCAACAGGATTTGATGTAACAGAAGAAGATTCAGAGCTTTCTACTTCAACTGTGGTTGCTACATTTACAGCTTCAGATTTGGATGTAGGTGATGATATTACTTTTTCTATTACCTCAGGTAATGAAAATGACTATTTTATTATAGATCCTGATACTGGGGTTGTTACTTTAACTACTGATGGTGTTAATGCTATTAATAGTGATATTGGAGTAGATTTAACTACTCTTCCAATAGGAGTTACTGCTAATGATGGAGTAAATAATTCATTTGAAAGTACAGTTAATGTTAACATTAATCGTATAGATGATAATGCTCCGGTAGTTACTGGTACATTTGCAGAAAGTGTAGTAGAGGATGCAACATTAACTGCTACTGGCAATATATCTATTAGTGATGATGACGATGATGATACTCCAAACTTTGATGATACGAATATCATTGGTACGTATGGTAGTTTAGATTTAGTGGCTGGTGTTTGGACTTATACATTAGATAATGCTTCGGTAGAAGATTTACCTGATGGTACGGTTGTAAATGATATATTTACTTTAACTGCTACTGATGGTACACAACAAAATATTACAATAGATATTACTGGTACTAATGATGTTCCAAGTATTGGTGGAGATATTACTGGATCTAT
>JAYORG010000024.1:0-17804 GCA_038123275.1 Rickettsiales bacterium
TATTGTAGTGGCGAAGCCAGAATACAACATAAAATATGACTGACACTATCTCACATCAAATCAACTCCACACTCCCTTCATCCAACAAAAGCTGATTCAAATAAACCCCTTCATCAGCAACCTCCTGCGCACTTACTCCCTTTCTCTTCCCCTCATCAAAATAAACATCAGCAACATACCTACCAAAAATATCAATCTTAATAGTCTTAATTACCAAAAATGGTGTATCCTTTAAAATAGCCTCTAATATTTTTGTACTCCTCTTACCCTCACTAGTTTTCTTCTCCGGCGCATTAATACCTTTCAATCTCAAAATCTCACGATGATAAGTTTTAAAACCCAAATCCAAAATAACCCTTATCGTATCACCATCAACAACCCTCTCAAGATGCGCTTTGTAAATATTGAGCTTTCTCTTACTAGTTGTAAATTCCTTAAAAGAATAAACATCTGCATCTTTCACACTCTTAATTGTTGTTCCAACTTCAATATCCGTCTTCACATCCTTAAAAACATTAAACCCACAATCAATAAATTTTTGCTCCTTATTCGTTGGATTATTAATTAACGGATAAGTAAATAATCTTCCTCTAACTGGAACTAATCTTTTATTAGTTTTTACATCTTTTATCTTATCAGCATCTTTTAATTTCTTAACCTCCAATTCCAAAATATTACTTGCCCAACTATTTTTAATCGTCATTTCTTGTAAATATTTACGCCTATCTTGATCTTTTATTCCTGACAAAACTCGGTAATGACTCCAGTTTAAATTATCATCCGGCAAAACAGGATAGCTTTTAAAAAAACTGTGCATTTTGTAAAGAACAGTTTCATTAATAGATAAATCTAAGGACAATTTCTTAACCAATTCTTTTAACAAAACCACATCATCATTTTCCAGCAAATATTCATTAATTATCTTACCCACATTCCAAGACATCACCACCCTTTCTCTAAGCACAACATCTTGCGCATCCTTTATTCTATTTTGAATTTTTGAAAGAACATCCTGGTAATTATTAAGCGTAATTTTCATGTTAATTAGTTTAATTTAATTATTACTGCCGACAGGGCAGTAATAAAATAACCTCCAAAAATAATAGATTCAAGAAATTATTAGAGAGTAATTCACCAAAAAATCTTTAACTGGGGAGTATTTATTAATATTTGGTTGTTATTTTTATTAGTGGACCGATAGAATATTTAGAAAAATTCTGCAGCCAAAAATAGGTTTATCACAGATTGTCTAAAGTAAAATAATAAAAAATGCGTAGAAAACAAAATAACATGCAAAGGAGATTAATTAGAGATAGCAAAAGAGATCTTCATAATAAACTTGATGTTTTATGGGAAGCTAATTTCTTTTCTAGATCAACACAACAAACTCTAAGATCGCAAATCTATCAATTATTTGCTGCAGTGGTTTTGGGGCAGGATAAGACTTTTACCACAAAAGGTATCTCAAATCCATTTGCTGGAGGGCATCATATCTCAAAGTTACCACCAAAATATTATCAATCACTAAAAGATTTTATAAGCTTTATTCTTTTTGATCAAAATAAAGGCAATACTACCAAATTAGCAAATTGGTTGAGTAGGTGGCATGATCCTTTAAAGAGCATTAAGGATGAATTTCAGATTAGAAACTATGTTAATAAAAATCCCTTAATATTACTAATTCGTGAAAAACTTGGCTTAAAGATAACTACAAAATCAACAAATAAATCAACTACTGATGATGCTAAATCATCACAAAGCAATCCATATCAAGAGCTACAAATGATACCTGATGATGTGCCAGATCAATATGATAATAAATCATTTCCAGTAGCAGATGAAGAATTATCATTAGTAACAAATAAGCTATCTAAGACAAAAGTACAAAAACCCAAATCAGTAAAAGACATATTTATTGATGCTTTAATTGCTGATATTGATGGCAATAAAAATATGGCATTTACCTTGTATGAAAAAGCTGCCAAAATGGGATATGAAGACAATAAAGATAGACCAACAGACAGATCAGATGATTTATCTTTACAAGAAAATATTAAAAATTCTCTTTATGCTAATATTTTTCTTTATTTATCTGAAAATAATCCAAAGAAAGCTTTTGAATACACCAAAAACGCTGCTAAATCTGGGGTTGCACAAGCAATGTATAATTTAGCTTATTATTATGCCACTGGCAAAGGTGGAACTAACCTCAAAGTTGTTGAAATTAATAAGAAGAAATCATTACAATCTTTAGAAAAAGCAGCAAATCTTGGGCATGATTTATCTCAAACTTTAATGGGTCTTCGTTACATTCAAGGAACTCATTCAATAACCCAAAATACAAAAAAAGGAGTGGCATACTTAAAATTAGCAGCATCTCAGGAAGAGCCAGAGGCTTTACATGGTTTAGGAACATATTACTGGCAAAGAAAAGAGGTAGAAAAGGCAGTTAAATATTTTAAATTATCAGCAGAGCAAGGTTATGTTAAAGGCCAAAAAGATTTTTTAACTGCATGTCAAATGCTGTCTCAAAATTTTATTCATGGAACAGCAGGCTTTAGTCAAGACTACGTAAAAGCGATTAAATATCTTCAATATGGCGTCAATCTTAAGGATCCACAGTCTTGCAGTGTTCTGGCATTATGTTATCGTAATGGTCAAGGCGTAGAGAGGGATTTAAAAAAAGCAATTAAACTACTTGAGCTACCTGCAGCCGTTTCTTTTCCTAGAGCTAGAGAACAACTTGAAGGCATGAAAAAAGAGCTTGCGATTACTTCTGCAGCCTTTGATCATAGTACACAATACACAATACCATTCATGAATCCTGAAAAAAAACAAGCTCTTAAGGAGTTAGAACAATATTTGGGTTACAAAATTAATCCACAATATCAGCGTCAAAGTGATTGGAGCTTAACCTGTAAAGTTACATTGCCAGTTGAATTTCTTAATAACAGAGACTTACTAGCAAGGTTAGGGCTTGCTAGAGTTGCTATTAAAACAATAAATACAAAACAATGTGAATTATTACAAGAAAGTATCCCAGATATTACAATAGAAGAGTATACAAAAGGAGAAAGTTGCACATTTTTGACTTTTTTTAATAATCAGCATAATCTTGATCTTATTAACATTGCGCTTAATAAACATCAATTAGATAACAAAACCCCCTCTTCTAGTCCAAATCCAGAAAATATTAGCGCGGTAAAGAAAAAAGATTTAAGTTTAGGAAGTTAAATAAAATTAAGTCATGTCCTAAAAGACCTAGAACCTAAAACTTCTTTCTTCTGTATCTTTATCTTTTAGACGCAGTTAGCCAATTAACAGAATTACAGAATTTACTAAATTAAAGAAAGATAAAGGTCAGGTCTCTTGCTCCAAATACAAACAAAAAAGGTGTCAGGCTTTTTCCATCAACCATTAAAAATTGAAGAAAAATAATCCTTAACAAATATTATCTATTTCTTATTTTTATTAAACACATACCCCAAAATCTTGTAAGCTAACTTAGCCACAAGAAAATCACAAGAATGCATAGTTTTAATCGGAGCTAATTCCATAATATCAGCACCAACAATATTGCCTACTTTAGATGCTTCTTTAATAATATTAACTGCATCACTCCACAATAATCCACCTGGCTCTGGGGTTCCTGTTGCTTGCATTATGCTCGAATCAAAGCCATCTACATCAAAGGTAAGATAAATATTTTTACCTTTTAATGGCTCTAAAATTTTTTTAATATTCCAGCTATCTTTATCTTTAGCAAAATTAATATTTATTGTATCTTTATTAGCCTCATAAAAATCAACTTCCTCTTTAGAAATATTCCTAACACCACAAGAAACTAATTTAGAAATTGGATATTGTAATATTCTTCTTAAAACACTTGCTTGTGATAAATATTCACCTTCACCAATTTCTCTTAAACCAGCATGAGCATCAAAATGTAAAATTGCTAAATTAGAATATTTCTTAATAAATGGCTTAATAGCTCCAGCAGTAACTGAATGTTCCCCACCTAATAAAAAGGGAAATTTACCTTCATCTAATATCTTCTCAACCACATTTTCAATTTGATCTAAAGCTTCTTTAATCGAAGGTAAAACCATTGGCTCTTTTAAAGTTGTAATACCAATATCTTCATAAACCTCCTTCCAATGCTCTTCATCAAATAACTCAATTTGATGAGATGCTTTTAATATCGCCCGAGGTCCAACTCTAGTTCCATGACCATATGTAACGGAAGATTCAAGACCAAATGGTACAAATACCACTTTCTCTTCTCCTTGATTAAAATATTTATCTTTAATTCCTAAAAATCCGTCTTCTTGGGGTAAATATTCAAAGTTTTTCATATTTTTGCATGAGTTAATTAAATCCACAAATGATATATTATTAATAATTTATTAATTGCAAGATAAGTTTGTGGTTAAATTGACATTTGAAATTAATATTGTTATTTTCAACGATCAACTTAAAAAAATTTTACAATAAAAACTAGATGACAATAGATAAATTCAACAAAAAAGAGCTATTAGGATTCTACGAAAAAATGCTCCTAATTCGTCGTTTTGAAGAAAAATCTGGGCAACTTTATGGCATGGGTTTAATTGGTGGTTTTTGCCATCTTTACATTGGACAAGAAGCAATTGCTGTTGGTGTCAAGCACAACATGATCAAAGATGACAAAGTCATCACAACCTACCGCGATCACGGCCACATGATTGCTGTTGATTCAGATCCCAAAAAAATTATGGCCGAATTAATGGGCAGACGCGATGGCTGTTCTAAAGGCAAAGGTGGCTCAATGCATTTATTCGATTTAGAAAAACATTTCTACGGTGGCCATGGTATTGTTGGAGCCTCAGTTCCAATTGGTGCTGGCCTTGCTTTTGCTGATAATTATCGCGGCAATAAAAATAAAAATGTTACATTTTGCTACTTTGGTGACGGCGCTGCCCATCAAGGTCAAGTTTATGAAACATTCAATATGGCCAAATTATGGAATCTTCCCGTTCTATTTATTATTGAAAACAACCATTACGCTATGGGCACGTCTCAAAATCGCTCATCATCAACTGACGAGTTATTTAGAAGAGGAGAAGGCTTCAACATACCTGGCGTTAAAATAAATGGCATGGATATTTTTGAAGTAATTTCTCAAAGTAAAAAAGCTATCGACTACGTCAGAAGTGGCAAAGGTCCAATGCTCATTGAAATGGACACCTACCGTTATCGTGGCCACTCAATGTCAGATCCAGCTACATACAGAAGCAAAGAAGAAGTTAATAATGTTAAAGAAAATGAAGACCCTATTAACACTTTTAAAACTACAATTTTAGATAATAAAAAAGTTAGTGAGGCTGAAATTAAAACAATAGATACCAAGATTAAATCTCAAATTAATGAAATTGTTGAGTTTGCTAAAAATAGCCAAGAGCCTTGTGAAAGTGAGTTAACAACAGATATTTACAATTATTAATATGACAAATAAGACCGTAAGACAAGCACTAGGAGAAGCAATGGCTGAAGAAATGAGAGCCAACAAAGAAGTATTTGTAATGGGTGAAGAAGTTGCAGAATATAATGGTGCCTACAAAGTTACCCAAGGTCTACTTGATGAATTTGGCCCAAAAAGAGTAATAGATACTCCAATTACAGAACATGGCTTCACTGGTATTGCCGTTGGTGCTGCAATATCCGGTTTAAAACCAGTTGTAGAATTTATGACATTCAACTTTGCCATGCAAGCTATTGACCAAATAATTAATAGTGCCGCCAAAACAAACTACATGTCTGGTGGCCAAGTTAAATGCCCAATCGTATTTCGTGGCCCCAATGGTGCTGCTGCTAGAGTTGGAGCTCAACATTCACAATGTTATGCTGCCTGGTACTCAAGCGTCCCAGGTTTAAAAGTTATCTCACCTTACAGCGCATCTGATGCCAAAGGCCTACTTAAAAGCGCAATTAGAGACCCAAATCCAACCATATTCCTAGAAAATGAAATTACTTACGGTTTTGATTTTGATGAAGAATATGACGATGATCACTTGGTGGAAATTGGTAAAGCAAAAATTGTTAGATCAGGTAGTGATGTTACAATTGTAACTTTCTCACTCATGGTTAAATATGCTTTAGAAGCTGCCGAAGAATTAGCAAAAGAAGGTATTGAAGCTGAAGTAATAGATTTAAGAACAATCCGCCCACTAGATAAAGCCACAATAATAAATTCTGTCAAAAAAACTAATCGCTGCATTACAGCCGAGGAAGGCTTTCCATTTGCTAGTATTGGCAGTGAAATTTCCAGCATTTTGATGGAAGAAGCTTTTGATTATTTAGATGCTCCGGTTAAAAAATTAGCCAGCGTAGATACACCTTTACCTTACGCTGAAAACTTAGAAAAACTAGCCTTACCAAAAAGTAATGACATTGTAAAAGCCGCTTTAGAAGTTTGTTACAAAAATATCATTTAATATTTAACTTATGCAAAATTAGTAGTTGCCCTTGCATAAGTCCTAATTAATAATTAAAATTTTTGTATGTTACAAGACATCCTAAGAAAATTTAACGTTAGCAAAAAATCATTCGTTATTTTCTGTGTTTGTTCTTCTATTTTTTGCTATTTTATTCTTTACACTATTTTTGGAAATCGTGGTATCATAGATTACTTTAATCTACGTACCAATTTACAAGAAAAAAACTTGGCAAAAGACAAACTATTTATTAAAATACAAGATAAACAAAACTTAGTTGATGGTATGAAAAATGAATCTCTAGATATTGATTTACTTGACGAACAAGTAAGAAAAAATTTAGGATATGCTAAAAATAATGAAATTATTATTTATCAAGATGAAAACAAAGATAAAAAAAATTAGAAAAGAATTAGCAAAAGTTAAAGATTATTCTGTAAATAACGAAATCTCTTTAAAACAAGAAGTTAGCAGAAAATTGCACCATTTACTAATAGCAATATTGCCAATATCTTATTTTTTTGTTACAAAATTATCATTACTAACCTTCTTAGCACCAATTGCCTTATTAATTATTTTAACCGATTTTTGTCGCCTTGAATTTCAAGCAATAGGAAGGGTTTTTAACAAAGTTTTTGGCAAAATACTACGCAAACACGAAGAAAATAAATTATGTGGCGCAACTTACTTTAGTATTGCAGCTTTAATTATTTTCCCCTTTTTCCCAGACGTTATCGCAATTAATGCTTTTTTAATTTTAGCAATTTCTGATAGTTTAGCGGCAATTATTGGCAAAAAAATTAATAGCCGTCCATTCTTTGACAAGTCAATAGCAGGTTCAGCAGCATTTTTTATTAGTGCCTTATTAATTACAACAATTACAGGTTTAATTTTTAACGAAAAAATACTCTATTATCTATTCTCATTAATTGCTATTTTTGTTGCAACAATTATCGAGGCTCGACCAAGATTATTAGATTTTGATGACAACTTAACTATTCCACTAAGTTTTAGCCTAATAGTAGTTATCTTTAACACTATTTGGATTTACAATTAATACATCCAATGACAAGATTTGCTAAAGACTTCCCCGATGAGCTAAGATTACAAATTCCAACTTCAGACGTAGTATCCAAAAAAGTTGCTCTAAAACAAAAAGGCAAGGAGCATAGTGGTTTATGCCCTTTTCATAATGAAAAAACTCCATCCTTTACAGTTAATGACCAAAAAGGTTTTTATCACTGTTTTGGCTGTGGAGCTCATGGTGACATTATCACATTTATTAAAAATATTGAAGGTCTAGACTTTAAAGAATCAGTATTAAAATTAGCAAATGACTACAATATTCCTGTTCCAATTATCAAGCCAGAAAATCAAAGTAAAGAAGATGCAAGGCAAAAGAAGCTAGAAAAACAATATTCAATTCTAAGTACAATATCCCAATTCTTTGAAAAAAACTTATCTGAATATAAAGGACAAAATGCTCTAAATTATCTACAAAAAAGAGGTTTGGATGCTAATAATATTAAAAAATTTAACCTTGGATTTGCTCCCGATAGCTACAATGAACTTCATCCATACCTAACAAAACTAGGCTTTAGTGAACAAGAGATTCTTGAATCTGGAGCCGTTAGCAAAAATCAAAATGGTAGATTATTCGACAAATTCAGAAATAGGGTAATATTCCCCATTTTTGCTAAAAATAATAAAGTAATAGCCTATGGCGGTAGAATATTAGATGATGGACAACCAAAATATTTAAATTCCAGCGAAACTTCACTATTTAAAAAAGGATCCACTCTTTACAATTATTCTATTGCCAGAAAGTCAATTTATGAACAAAAATTTGCTGTTATCGTTGAAGGATATATGGACGTTTTGGCTCTTGATATTAATGGTATAGGCAACTCTGTTGCACCCCTTGGAACTGCCGTTACAAAAGAACAATTACAAGAACTATTTAAAATCACCAATGACATTGTTGTTTGTTTAGATGGCGACAAAGCTGGCCTTAATGCTATGGCAAGGGTAATTGATACAGCTTTACCACTAATAAATTCCAATAAAATGCTACGTTTTGCTCTTTTGCCTTTAGGTCTTGATCCAGATGACTTTATTAAACAAAATGGTAAAACAGCCTGTCAAAACTTACTAAATAGTGCTCCCACCCTATCAGAAACCTTATTTAAATTTGAAAGTAAAAAAATTGGCATAACAGATTTTAACGATAAAATATTTCCTGAAAAAAAAGCAGCCCTAGAAAACATATTAATGCAAAAAGTTGATTTAATAACTGACCAAAACAGCAAAAAATACTTCTCACAATATTATAAAAATCTATTATTTGAAATTGGCAGAAAAAAAGCTCTTTCTAAGATAAATATCATAAAATCACAGCCAATTTTATCTCCAAAAGTTAATAACGAATTACTTTTAGCACAAAATATCTTAATATTATTAATTCAAAACCCAAAACTTATTGACTATCAAGATGATTACTGTAACATTACAGAGCTTGATTTTGAGGATGAAACATTATCTAATATTAAGGAATCATTAATTGATTTTTATCATAAAAAAAATGATTGTAACTCTCATGATATATTAGAACACCTCAATAATTTTTCACTTGATCAAAAAATAAAGGACAAAGCTTTACATAAAAGCAAAAATCCTGCTAATAACGAATTAAAATTAAGAATTTTAGCGTTAAAATATCATCACTCTTGTGTCTTAAAACAATATCAAGATAATTTAAGACAAACTGATGATTTAAAAACATGTAATTCTTCAATTAAAAACGGTAAGCAAAAAGAATTATTTGATCACAAAACTACAATAGAAAAAAAGATATTAGAGCTAGAAAGTGATCTAGCTTAAAAAAACCATGATTTAAAAGTATATGACAAAAAGCAAAAAAGTAACAAAAAAATCCTCTAAAGAAATCAAAGATCCAAAAAAGACTACAATAAAGAAAAAAGTCTCCAAAGAAACAGATCTAAAAAAACCTAAAGTCAAAACTAGTGATAATAAAAAAGAATCTAAAAAATCTCTAGCAAAGTATATTGATAAAATGTCAGAAGATGGCGCTATTGATATTCAAGATTCTAAAGATGAACTCACCAAAGATCTTGGGTCAGATGAAGTTGCTGCCAACTTAAAAAAATTACTAGCCTTAGGTAAGTCACAAGATTACCTAACTTATGACCAAATTAATCAATATATTGATTCTGATGCCATAGATACCAAAAAATTAGAAAAAATATTCGATATCTTTGCAGAATTTAAAATTAAAATTGTTGAAACGCAAGAAGACATCGAAAGGCTACTAGAAAAAGCTGGTATCGAAGAAGAAAAAAGTCAAAAAAGAAGTGAGGACTCTGTTAAAACCTACCTTAAATCAATGAGTAATGTACAATTGCTTACCAGAGAAAATGAGGTAGAAATAGCCATAAGAATTGAAAAAGGCCGTAATAAAACCATTAAAGCATTATATCAAAGCCCTATGGTTATGCGCTACTTTATCGATTGGTACAATGGTCTAGCTAATGGCACAATATTACTGCGCGATCTTATCAGAATTGATGAGACTTATAATTCAGAATTAGAAGAAATATTAAAAAACGAACAACAAACAGAAGAAGAAATTGCCTCACTAGATGAAGAATTAAGTTCTTTAGAAGACAGTGAGGATAGCAACTTTGATGAATCAGAAGTTGAAGAATTTGACGATACTGTAGTATCATTTGTCTCAATGGAAAGAATCTTAATGCCAAAAATGCTAGAAGCTTTCCAAAAAATTTCTGTTATATGTCAAAAAATTCTTGAAAACCTAAGCAAAAAAACTACTAAACAGCTTGAAAGTGATAAAAAACATATCGCATTAAAAGAAGAATTTGAAGAATTAGCCAAAGAAGTTAGCTTCAATGATACTTTAATTAAAGGCTTGGTAGATCAACTTTACGAAGCTCACCATAATTTAGTTACCGCTGAAATTGAACTATTAAAATTATCCAGAGAATACGATATCAACAAAAAAGATTTCTTAGAAAACTATGTTGGCATTGAAGAAGATGATAAATGGCTAAATAAAATTTCTAAACTTAAAGCAGCTGAATGGAAAAAATTTGTCTCAGAGAAAAAAGACGAAATATCTCTTTTGCAAGGTCAAATTTTAAAATTAGCCAAAATAACCGGCTTAACTCTACCAGAATTCAAATCCCTAGTTAACTTTGTTAAAAAAAGCCAGGAAGAAGAGTCCAAAGCCAAAAAAGAAATGATCGAAGCCAATTTAAGGCTAGTTGTTTCAATAGCTAAAAAATATACTAATCGTGGTCTGCAATTCTTAGATCTAATTCAAGAAGGAAATATCGGCCTAATGCGCGCTGTTGATAAATTTGAATATAGAAGAGGATATAAATTTTCAACCTATGCCACTTGGTGGATTAGACAAGCAATCACTCGTGCTATTGCTGACCAATCAAGAACTATTAGAATTCCAATTCATATGGTTGAAACCATTAATAAAATTGTCAAAACTTCAAGACAACTAACTCAAGAATTAGGCAGATCACCAGATGCTCAAGAAATTGCCGATAAATTGCTAATGCCAGTTGAAAAGGTCAGGAAAGTCTTAAGAACTTCAAAAGACCCAGTGAGTTTAGAATCCCCTGTTTCAGGCGATGATGAAGATAGCATCTTAGGTGATTTTATCGAAGATAAAACTGCCGTTTCACCAACCAATGCTACACTTTACTCTGAATTAAAAGAAGTAACAACACAAATGTTATCTTCCCTAACTCCAAGAGAAGAAAGGGTTTTAAGAATGCGCTTTGGTATTGGCATGGCCACAGATCACACTTTAGAAGAAGTTGGTAAACAATTCTCTGTAACCAGAGAAAGAATTAGACAAATTGAAGCCAAAGCTTTAAGAAAATTACAACATCCTAAGAGATCAAGATCTCTTAAGACATTTATTCAAGAGTAATTTTGATTGTCATCCTGAATTTAGAAATTCTTATATGAAGGATCTCACGCAACATAACGCAACTAAATTTATGAAATTCAAATCAAATTTCCTAAAAATAATTCAAGAAAGAGGATATTTTAACCAAACAACTCACGAAGAAGAATTAGACAACCTACTATCAAAAAATAAGATAACTGCCTATATCGGTTTTGATTGTACAGCCAAATCCCTACACATCGGCAGCCTAATTCAAATTATGGTTTTACGTCACTTACAAAAAAACGGTCACACTCCAATAGTTCTTTTAGGTGGAGGAACTACCAAAGTTGGAGACCCTTCAGGCAAAGATGAATCCAGACAATTATTAAATGATAATCAAATCAAAGACAATATTTCTGGCATTAGAAAAACCCTAGAAAAATTTGACCTTTCCAAACAAGATTCCACATTAAAACCTTTTAAATTTGTTAATAATGATGAGTGGTTAGGAGACCTAAAATATATCGACTTTTTAAGAAATATTGGCCCTCACTTCTCAATTAACCGCATGTTGACTTTTGACTCTGTTAAAACCAGATTAGATCGAGAACATTCTCTTAGTTTTTTAGAATTTAATTACATGATACTCCAAGCTTATGATTTTCTACAATTAAGTGCAAAACTAGATTGCATTTTACAAATTGGTGGCTCAGATCAATGGGGCAATATTGTAAATGGAGTAGAATTAGCCAGAAGAATAACTCATAAAAATAGCAAAACAGGTCTTTTTGGCTTAACAACCCCACTTCTAACCACTTCAGACGGCAAAAAAATGGGTAAAACCGCAAATGGCGCCATTTGGCTTTCCGCCGAAATGCTAGACCCATTTCAATATTTCCAATATTTTAGAAATATAGACGACAAAGATGTTTTAAGATTCTTAAAATTATTCACTGAATTAAACTCAAATCAAATCAAAGAAATAGAACAACAAAACATCAACGAACAAAAGAAAATTCTAGCTTTTGAGGTTACCAAAATATGCCATGGTGAAGAATCAGCCCAAAACACCCTAGAAAAAGCCGAAAAAATATTTAATAACAAAGCAGACAACATTGATGATCTTCCTGAAATAACTATCAATTTCACTAAAGAAGAATTAGAAAATGGTAAAAATTTAGTCTCAATATTAAAAGACAATAATTTATGTCAATCCAATGGCGAAGCCAGAAGATTAATAAAAGGCGGTGGAGTAAAAATAAACAATGACAAAATAAATGATGAATCTTATTTAGTTAAGTTTAATAATGAACAAAGCTATTTTAAGCTTAGCTTAGGTAAAAAGAAATTCTTTAAAATATCATGCCATCAAAATATTTCGTAACAGCAATAGGAAACGCCATAATAGATGTATTAGCATTTGTTGAAGACGATTTCCTAGAACAAAACTTTCTCAAAAAAGGTTCAATGACACTAGTCCAACAAGAGAATGTAGTTAATTTTGCAAATTTAAAATTTGATAAAATATCCTCTGGTGGCTCTGCTGCTAATACAGTGGTTGCCATGTCTGCCTTTGGCATCAAAAATGCCTTTATTGGTAATATTGGCTCTGGTCATTATGGAGACATGTTCCATGAAAATCTAACCGAGCATGGTGTTGACTTTTACTGTAAACATAAAACTAGATTTGGTACAACTGCTCGTTCTTTTATATTAATCACTCCTGATAAAGACAGAACAATGTGTACCTTTTTAGGGGAAGCTTCAAATATTACCAATGAAATTGACGGTACTGTCATTGCCAATTCCGACATATTATTTGTAGAAGGCTATCTATGGGATCAAGAACAAACTATAAAAGCTCTAAAAAGAGCCATGCTCATTGCCAAAGAAAATAAAACAAAAATTGCTTTTTCACTTTCTGATGTATCTTGCATAGCAAAACATAGATCAGACTTCTTAAAATTAACTAGAAAAATTGATATCTTAGTTTGTAATGAAGCAGAAATAAATTCATTAGTTTCATCTGATTCAATAGATCAAAATAAAATTAAAGCATTAACAAGCCACAATGAAGACCTAATGATTATTGTTACTAGGTCTGAAAAAGGAGTAATAATATTTAATGGTAGAACTAAAGAATTTCATAACGTCCCTGCCATTAAAACACAAAATGTAGTAGATGCCACTGGCGCTGGAGATGCTTTTGTAGCAGGTTTATTCTACGGCTTAGATAAAAAACTACCTTTAGAAGAAGCTGCCAGAGTTGGTCATTTATTTGCTTCTAATATCATTCAAAAAGTTGGCGGAAGATTTGATGAAGAAGAAATATCAAAAATTAAAGAACAATTAAAAATACTACCTTCTAGTGCATAATGTGGGACGCAGTAAAATTAAAAAAGGCACTTAAAGATAATTTCCTAGAATCCAAGATTAATATAAGCTGTGCAGCCAAAGAGGTAATAATAGATAGTCGTCAAAAAACTAATAACGGCTTATTTATTGCATTAATTGGAGAAAATAATGATGGCCATAATTATCTAAAACAAGCTTTTAATAATGGCGCTATTGGTGCTATCGTACAAAAAATACCTGAACAATTCAAAAAAGACTCTCGTTTAATATTAGTTAAAGATACTAATAAATCCCTTATAGATCTTGCTAACTATTCTAGATCAATATTTAAAGGAACAATAATAGGTGTAACTGGCAGCGTTGGTAAAACCAGCATCAAAGAAATGCTTAAATCTATACTATCTAGCAAAAATAAAGTATTTGCCAATTATGGTAACTTAAATAATCATTTTGGCTTGCCTTTAAGCCTATGCAATCTGCCAGAAAATTACGATTATGGCATATTAGAAATGGGCATGAATAACTTAGGTGAAATCAACTTTCTCTCAAAAATTGCCAAGCCCAACATTGCTATAATTTCTAGCGTAGTTGCAGCTCATATTGGTAATTTCAAAAATGAACAAGAAATTGCCTTAGCTAAATCGGAAATATTTAATGGGCTAACTAATAATGGCCATATTATTTTAAATAAAGACAATAAACATTACGACTTCTTGATATCTCAAGCTCTAAAAAATAATATTAAACAATCTAATATTATTAGTTTTGGCAAAAATAAAGATAGCAACATTTTATTAGAGTCTTTTAACGCTATTAGTCCTACAGCCTCTCAAGTAAACATTTCTATAAATCAAAAAAAGATTGGCTATACTATTAATAATATAAATGAAGCAACAATAATCAATTCTTTAGTATCTATTGGAGTTCTGACAGCTCTTAAGGAAAATATTGATAACTACCTACCATCATTTAATAAATTAACAACTCCAAAGGGTAGAGGAAATATCATTAAAACCACTCACAATAATATATCACTCACAATAATTGATGACAGTTACAATGCCAATCTTACATCTGTTATTGCTGGTCTAAAATTTTTATCAAACTTAAAAGAGCAAAATCCAAATTCACGTACAATTGCAATTATTGGCGACATGCTAGAACTTGGTGATAAAGCAATCATTGAGCATAAATCCATTGCCAAATATATTGATCAATTTAATATTGATAAAGTATTGCTAGTGGGTAAGCTAACTAAGAATATTATTCCACAACTTAAAAAAGAGAAATTTATTAGCCATTTTGAAAATTCTTCAAATTTAGCTAATAATATTAATAATATAGTAAAAAATAATGACATCCTTTTAATCAAGGGATCTCGTGGCACTAAAATGGAAGTAATAATAGACAATCTAAAACATGCTTGAAAATTTACTAATTGAACCAACCACAATTTGGCACTATTGGCAATATTTTGCCCTAAAAAATAGCCTTATTGGAGCTACCTCACTACTAATTTGCTTCTTTAGCATGAAATATTTCCTAAAATTTATTAATGCTAAAAATATTTGTCGTCAACCAATTCGTAAAGATGGTCCACAAACTCACTTAAAAGAAAAACAAAACACACCCACAATGGGTGGTTTGGTAATAATTTTATCAACCATAATAACCGCAATATTATGGATTGACGTTACCAACAACTACATTGCATCAACCCTATTTATCTTTTTATCATTCTCTTTTATAGGGTTTATAGACGATCTTATGAAGGTTAATGGCAAAAACTCCAAAGGCTTTAAAGGCAGCATCAAGCTAATAATTCAAATTTTAATAGTTAGCATAACCCTAATATTTTTAGAGCATACTAATCCCATTTATTTAAATAATGAAATAGCAATTCCATTTAGCAATATGTCAATAAATATTGGTCAATCATATATTTTATTTGCTATTATTGTGGTAGTTGGCTCTTCTAACTCTGTTAATTTAACCGATGGCCTTGATGGATTAGTTAGTATTCCTGCTATAATCACCTTAATTTCTTTAATAATTATCACATCTATAATTAATAATGAGCAATTATCTCAAAAATTTAATACAAACTTTATAAGACATAGTGATAATATAGCATTTTTATGCTCTGCTTTAATTGGTTCTATTTTGGCCTTTCTAAAATTTAACTTAAAACCAGCAAAAATATTCATGGGAGATGTTGGTAGCCTTGGAATTGGTGCAATGCTTGGAATTATTGCTATCATTTTAAAAATTGAATTAGTATTTTTTATAATTGCCTTATTATTTGTAATTGAAGCTGTATCAGTAATATTACAAGTTGCTTCTTTTAAAATTAGAAAAAAACGAATTTTTCTAATGGCTCCAATTCATCATCACTTTGAAAAATTGGGCTGGAAAGAAACAAAAGTTGTAAAAACATTTTGGACAGTTTCATTAATATTTGCCGTAATTGGTTTACTAGGATTTATCGTATGACACAAAAAGAAAGAATATATCTCTACGATTCGACATTAAGAGATGGAGCTCAAACCAGCACAATAAGCTTTAATGGCAAAGATAAGCAAGATATATCTAAAATGCTTAATGACCTTGGTATTGATTATATCGAAGGTGGATGGCCTGGAGCCAACCCAACAGATAATGAATTCTTTGATAATTTACCAAAATTAAATAAGTCAAAATTTACTGCCTTTGGCATGACAAGTCGCGCTAATAATTCAGCTGAAAATGACCCTGGACTCAATGCTTTAATTAATAGTGCTGCACCTTGTATTTGTATCTTTGGTAAAAGCTGGGAGTTTCACCTAAAGCACGCTCTAAACATTTCCAAAGAGGAAAACTACAAAATAATAGCCGACTCAATAAAACATATCACCAGCAAAGGTAAAGAAGCCATGTTTGACGCCGAACATTTTTTTGATGGCTATAAAGATAACCCTGAATTTGCTTTAAAATGTGCTAAAACTGCTTATGAAAATGGTGCTAAGTGGATAATTCTATGCGACACCAATGGTGGTACATTGCCAAGCGAAATTCATAAAATTGTCTTAGAAGTTAAAAAACACATACCAGGACAAAATTTAGGAATTCATTGCCACAATGATACCGGCAATGCCGTAGCCAACTCAATAGCAGCCGTTGAAGCTGGTGTACGTCAAATTCAAGGCACAATTAATGGCCTTGGAGAAAGATGCGGCAATGCCAATTTAATATCACTAATACCGACATTAATGTTAAAAATGGGTTATGATGTTGGCATAGACAATAAACAACTTAAAAATCTAGTTAAAGTATCAAATTTCTTGGATAACTTAATTACAAAAGATCCAAATCGTTTTGCCCCTTACGTTGGTGAATTTGCCTTTGCCCATAAAGGTGGTGTGCATGTTTCAGCAATTGCCAAAAATCCACAATCTTACGAACATATACAACCAGAAACAATAGGAAATCAAAGAAAGATCTTAATATCTAATCAAGCAGGTCGATCAAATATAATAGATCGCCTTAAATCAATTGGTCTAAAAGAAGGTGATAATATAAAATATCACCAAATATCAGACTTAGTCAACAAAGTAAAAGAATTAGAGGCTAAAGGATATGCTTACGATGAAGCTGATGCTAGCTTTGAAATTTTAGTAAAAAAACAACTAAGCATAATACCAAACTATTTTAAATTAATAAATTTTAAAGTTTTAATAGAAAGAAGGTTTAATGCCAAAGGAGATCTAACCAATATCGCCGAAGCTACGGTAAAAATAAAAGTTAAAGATGAAGAAGTTTTAACTGTATCAGAGGGAAATGGCCCTGTTAATGCACTAGATAGCGCCTTAAGAAAAGCTCTATCAAAATATTACCCTAAACTTAGTGATATTCGCCTAACAGATTATAAAGTAAGAATTTTAACCCCATCTAAAGCCACCAAAGCTACTACTAGAGTACAAATAGAATCACAAGATGAAGATGGAAATAAATGGACAACAATAGGAGTCAGCGAAAATATCTTAGACGCC
>JAYORG010000025.1:0-14010 GCA_038123275.1 Rickettsiales bacterium
AGTAATCGCGGATCAGCACGCCGCGGTGAATACGTTCTCGGGTCTTGTACACACTGCCCGTCAAGCCATGGAAGTTGTTTCTACCCGAATATGGTGAGCTAACCGCTTGCGGAGGTAGCCATACACGGTAGGAATAGTAACTGGGGTTAAGTCGTAACAAGGTAGCCGTAGGGGAACCTGCGGCTGGATTACCTCCTTAAATAAGTAAATATTCATTTCGATGAATATTTCAAAAACTATGGCACTATCGTCTTTGTTTTGCATTTGATAAATGATCTAATATTTTACCTATCTTTATTTTAATTTTCATATAGCTCATATTTTTCTATTTCCTTTAAACCCCTAGTTTTGCACAGTTTTATTTTTGTGATCATCCTTGTGTTTTTCTAATTTTTATACTTGCATTTCTAGTTATCAAAATTACACTCACATGCTTGTGTTCGTTTAAATTTTTTTGCCTGCGTGATGGAATTGGTAGACATAACGGACTTAAAATCCGTGGGGTCCTAGACCCTTGCCGGTTCAAGTCCGGCCGCAGGTACCATTTCTTTAATTTTTAACCTTTCTTAATGATTGGACGTGGTTGTAAATCATTTATTAAGTTATTATCCTTAGTCCTAATCTCTCTAGTACTGTCTTCTTGTGAAGAAGGTTGTACAGAAGCTTATGAGTTTGAATCTGAGAATGTTACTCTTGAATCTTTTCCTCAGGATGATGGTGTATATGGTGACTATAATCATGAGGTTGGAGGTCAAATAGCTAACCATACTAATTCTGGCTTGAGAATAAATGGTAAAGAAATTGTATTAAAAATAACAGGGGCTTGGTCACCTTGGGAAGAAATTGATAGTGATGCAGAATTAGATGCAACCCAAGCATGTGATATTTGTTTTAAAAAAGATGTTTCCCAGAACTGTATATGTAAAGATGGAGAGAGTCCAGCAGCTGAAGAATTTGATATGGATGGTGTTCCAACTAATAATCCAGATTGCACAGATACTGCTAATCAAAATGATCCTAATTTATGTACCTGTACACAACAATATGGAACTGTTTCTGATCTAGATACTTATTTTATAGCTCTTAATCCTCATAAGAAAGATGAATCCGCTTTAAACCCTGATTTACAAGAACTTTGTAAGTTTACTGCTGGAGCAGGGGCTTATATAGGTCTATTTGGAGGTGATGGAGTTACATTTCCATTGAGGCAATATCATCTTTTTACTACGGATGAAGTTTGTGATGTAGCAAGGGATTCAGATGGTAATTGTGTTGATGATGAAGGTGAAGATATTACTCAATATATATATAAAAGTCCTAATGGTAAGACTTTCATAAAAGATGACAAATCTGGTAATAATGGTAGTGATATAAATCCTGATGATGATGAGTACCATGTTGCTGGAGAGGTAATAAAATTAATTATTAATGATCGATATTATTCAGATAATTATGGTAGATATAAGATAAATTTTGTAGGAGGTGTATTAAAAGAAGAAGGAGAAGGGATATTTGAGTATATTGTTGGTACAGTTGAGGACTTTGTTATTGGAAAAATGACTATAGTAACAGGTTCAGATGGCACTGCGGAATATAAACGAGAAGGTGGTGCTTTAGAGTTTTTGTACAATACATTAGTTCAAGATTCAACATTTATAGTTGTTGTCCAGATGAGTTTAATTTTATATGTCACTTTCTTTGGAATAGGAGTTTTGATGGGCACTGTTGATATTTCACGAAAAGAGGTTTCATCTAGAGTTATAAAAATTGCTCTTATTATATTTTTTACAATGCCTACCAGTTGGTACTGGTATAATGAATTGGTAGTTGGCTTTTTTAAAGATGGAATGGATGCTTTGGTGGCAATGTTTATGGACATTGTTGATGAGAATATAGATGATACTTCTTTAATTATTGCTGCACAAGGAGATAGGTCTGAGAGTGCGGCTGTGAGTCAGGCAACCAGATTTTCTTATATTGATTATGTTGCTGCTAAAATGCTAGCACCTCCAACACATAGAAAAATATGGGGTTTACTCTTTGGTACTGCTTTTGGATTTATCTATATTCCTTGTATTTATGCTTTAATTATATTTTTTCTTTATACAGCTCTAACGGCGGCATTAATATATGTTACGGCATTATTAAAAATGGTTTTAGTACTTGGGTTAGGCCCTTTATTTATTATTGCCTCTTTATTTAATAGGACAGAAGCCTATTTTAAAAAATGGATATCATTTTTAGCTGCCAGGTCTTTAGAGATAGTAGTTTTATTTTTAATACTTTATACGTTTTTGGTCTTAATTGATGTGGCATTTACGGACTTGTTATGGTTTAAGGTTTGTAAGAAATCATTTTATCTAGGATTATTTACTCTTGATGTGCTTGAACTAAAGGATTCAAATAGAGGGTTTGTAGATTGGATGACTCTTATTCTTGGTGTTGCTGCATTAATATTTTTGCTTAAAACAGTAATGGCTAAAATTCCTGCAATGGTTAATGATTTAATTAGCATTAGTGGCACTGGATCTAGGGCAGGTGATGCCACAGGCCTTGCAAATGATGCTATGAAAGGGTTATTTGGAGCCATGAAGTCAGCAGCAACTAATACTGTTCCTAGTATTTTAAGAGGTATGAAAGAAGCTGGAGGAGAGGTGGCAAGGGTTTCAGGTCTTTCTGATAGCTATACTAATTTAAAAAATAAATCTCCTATTAGAAATCCTATTTCAATAATGCGTGATAGAAAAATTGATGCAGCTATTAAATCTGCTACTGCAAGTGGTAAAGCAAGAAACATGAAAGGTGCCGAGCTGGCTAGACACATTAGAAGTGAAACTGCTAGTACATTAGCAAAACAGGCAGCTGGGTCTGATAAAAATTCAGCTGCTTTTCTTGGTATAGATTCAGATGCTATAACAAATAGGCTAGATAAAACTTTGGTTAGGGATCCATTGAAAAAATTCCTTAAAAAAGAAGCACAAAACTTAAGGAAAAATACCAACCAATATGGTAAGGAAATGAGAGATACTTTAAAAGCAAGAGCTGAAGAATGGGCAGATAATAATTTGCATGTTGGTAAGGATGGCATACAAAGACATTTATCAAATATGAAAGGTTTATTAAATAGCCAGTCGCAATTGTCTGCAAAAGATGCTACTAAGAAATTTGCTGGAAATGCTGAGGCTCAAAATCAATATCTTAATCATTTGAATAGTAATGTTGCTCAAAGAGCACAAAAAGCTAGTAGTTCTGGATATTTTGGAGTTGGCAATAAAGCTAGTAGGTTGGGTTCATATATTAAGAGTAATACTGTTGGTAGGATTAAATCAAAGCTTGGTATGAGAGATAATTATACTCCAGATATGGCTAAAAGTAAGTTTTTAGAAGAGTTGGCAAAACAAAGAAGAAGAGATCATTACAAGAAGCAAGAAGCTTCTAATATTGCTGATAAAACATGGTCAAAAGACTTTGGTACAAAATTGGCTAATAAAATGGGGTTTAATACTAGTAAGTCAATGAGTCAAAGATTTGAAAGGTTTGATAAGGATAAGTTAAAACAAACTAAATTAGATGGTCAAAAGGAAAGAAATAGTTTAAGAAGAGAGGCTGGACAAGAAAGTTTAGGTAAGAATATCGCCGATAGGATGAAGGATATTAGCGATAATCATCAAGCACAGTTAAAGAAATATGGTTATGACAAAGATGCTAAAGCAGGACATTATATTCCTGGGGCTCCAAGTAAGGCTCAACTTCAAAAAGAAGCAAGGGATCAGTTAGATGCTTTAGCTAAAAGGATGGCATTGGTTAAAACTCCTAGCAATACTGATGGTATGGCATATTCTTTAAATATAAATAAGACATCAGATAAAATTAAGAATGAGGCTCAAAAGAAAATTGATGCAAATAATAAGAGGTTAGCAAAATTAAAAAAATCATTAGAAAAATCAACAAATCCAATAAAATCTAAGAATAAAGTGAAGAAGATGAATAAATTAGAAAAAGAAAATAATTCTCTAAATAAAAAAATAAAAGATGCTGACAATCAGGCTGTACGAGATCAGCAAAAGTTGGATATTGCTGTTACATCAACAGAGTTAGATGCAATGCGATCTCACTTTGAGACTGCCAAAAGAGAAATTAGTCAAGATGGGGTTATAAAGAAATCTATAGATAACTTATTAAAATCTAAGGATCAAAATGATGATGGTAAAGTTAAAAAGGGTTTAAGAGAAGGTGCAGAGTTAGATGAAGATAAAGAGTTAAAAGATAATAAGGTAGCCAGAGATAGAGATGGTGCTTATGAGGCGCCAGAATTTGATGATGATGAGGTAGAGAAGATAGTTCCTGATTGGATGTATGAAAATGATAATGAAGAATCTAAAGGTGTTAAGAAGTCTAAATTGGATAAAGATGATGATGAATTGGAAGTAGATGATGATTCTGATGATGAGAAGTCAAAAGAAAAAGTATCTAGAGATAAAGAGGGCACTTATGATAAGAAGGATGGCCTTGATGTAGATTTAGAAAAATCTAAATTAAAAGAAGAAGTGGATTTAGAAGAAGATTTATCAGGAGATCTTGAACTTGACGCTGTTGATTTACATGAGATAAATGAAAAAGATAAGGCTGATAGAATAAAGGCAGAAAAAGAAAGATTAGATAAAGAGAAGAAAGATAAAGATAGTAAAGATGAAGCAGATGAAGATTTAAGGGAAAGAGAAGAGAAGGAAAAAGAAAAGATTAAAGAAGAGCAAAAGAAAGATGCTGCTGATAGGAGTAGGAAGACAAAAATTTCTGGTTTACAAACTGAATTAGCATCAAGCAAGACAAAACTTGCTAAATATGAGAAGGAAGGAGATATAGAAGGTATGGAGCGTATGCAAGCAAAAGTAGATGCATTGCAGCTACAAATAGATACTTTAAAGTCAAAATAATTTTTTACTAAAGCTTTTTTAATAAAGAAATAGAGCCAATTCCTAATATTTTGATATTGTTTAATAATGCAATATTCTTTTCATTAACTCCTCCAAGGGCATAAGTTTTTATTTTATTTTTTAAAATAATTCTTGCTAATTGTCTGTGGCCAATTGGCTTTATGCTTGGATGGGATTTAGTTTTAAAAATTGGTGATAAAAAAGTAAATTCAATATCAAATTTTTTAGTTTTGATAAGTGATGCTTCATTGTGACAAGAGCAGCTGAGTAAAAAGTTTGGATTAGATTTTTTATGAAGTAGATATTCTTGCCAAGATTTATCATTATCAGAAAAATGAACTCCATTAGTTTTAGCTTCTAGAGCTAGTTTAATATTCTTTCCAGCAAATATTAGTAGATTATTGGCGTGAGCAATTTGGACTATTTTTTTGGTAAAAATTAATCTATCATTATAGCTTAAATCATACTCTCTAATAATAACGGCACTGTTCTTTGGTAGATTTTTAATAACTTCAAATATATTGTCAAATTTATTTCTATCAGTAAAAAAAAATAAAGTTGGAAAATTCTTATATTTATTATTATTATGATTTTGTGTAAATTTATTAATTTTACTTAAAATTTTTAGCATAATGATAAATATATCTGAGAATCTTAATAATATTAGTGCTGATATTGTTAAAGTTTGTAAAAAATATCAGAAAAATTATAAGGATATTAATTTGATAGCTGTTAGTAAAACTATTTTATCTGATAAAATAGAAGATGCAATAAAATGGGGTATTGTAGATTTTGGAGAAAATAGGGTAGAGGAAGCTATGGAAAAGTGGCCTAAGTTAAAAGAAGAATATCCTAAAGCTATATTACATATGATTGGTCATTTGCAAAGTAAGAAGGTTAAGAATGCTGTTAAGTTATTTGATTTTATTCATAGTTTAGATAGTTTAAAATTAGCTTATGCCTTAAAGTTTGAGATGGAAAAGCAAAAAAAGTTTCTAAAGATATTTATTCAGGTTAATTTAGCTAATGAAGATGCTAAAACTGGTATTAAGTTAGAAGATGTTGATGAGTTTATTGATAAAGTTCAAAATGAGGTTAAGTTACCAATTTTTGGTTTAATGTGTATTCCTCCAGCGAATAAAGAACCAAGTCTTTATTTTGCATTACTTAATAAGATTGCTAAAAAACATAATATTGCAAATTTATCAATGGGGATGAGTAGTGATTATGGTACTGCCATAGCCCTTAATTCCAATTATATCAGAGTAGGCCAATCTATCTTTGGGCAAAGGCGTAAAAAAAACAATTAAAAATTGTTTTTAGCCTTTGCGCGCATAAATCTATGATTTATCGCTGGGTTTTTTTTAAGGCGTAAAAAAAACAATTAAAAATTGTTTTTAGCCTTTGCGTAAGTTTTAAAACTTTAGGTTAATGGCTTAGTGTCCAAACACTATGGTACACCTTTTAGAATAAACGATCCAATTATGTTTTGTTTTATCAATAGCATAAACATTTTGAATGTTACCATTCTTTAGTGCCATTATAACTG
The DNA here is from genome assembly GCA_038123275.1 of Rickettsiales bacterium. Taxonomy (GTDB): domain Bacteria; phylum Pseudomonadota; class Alphaproteobacteria; order Rickettsiales; family UBA1997; genus CAJQHT01. The sequence goes on from JAYORG010000025.1 coordinate 6,484, forward strand.
ATTCATCACCTGATAGCTTAATGGCAGTATCTCCAAAATATGGTAGTCTAAACGCTCCAAATAGGTTTTTGCTACAAGCTTTACCTTTTTTTACGCTTTCCATTTCAGCCATATTTAAACTTTCCATTTCATTTAGCTGAGTGCTATAGTTGTAACATGAACTAAGTCCAAGTAATAGCAATATTGTTGTTATTTTATTAAAGATCCATTTCATTATAAATTCTCCATCTTTTTTACTATTTTCCTTATATTCCCTACGATTATAGCGTAAAATGAGGTTTATGTCAAGAAATGTAAAAAATCTTTTGGAGATATCACTAAAAAATACCCATAAAAAAACCCCGTAAGGTTTTTCCTTACGAGGTTTTTTTGTTAGTTGGTAGTTTAAATATTAGAAGAATCTTCTCTTTTTCTTTGTGGGAGGAGTATCTTCTGATTTATTATTCTTATTGTTGTTATCGTCATTATCATCCGTAGAGATATCTTCGCCAGTTTCCTGGTTAACAGCACGATAGCTAAGTTTAGGACGACCTTTCTTGTCAAAGCCAATAACTTTTACTTTAATGATGTCTCCTTCATTAATAACATCTTCAACAAATTCAACTCTATAATCTGCTAATTCAGAAATATGAACGAAGCCATCTTTGTTATTTATGAAGTTAATAAATGCACCAGCATCAATTACTTTAACAACTGTTCCTTCATAAATGGTTCCAACTTCTGGTTCAACTACTATGTCATTAATAGCTGTGATAGCATTTTTAATGTTTTCAGCTTTATTGCCAGTAATTTTAACAGTTCCATTATCGTCAATATCAATATTAACGCTATGTTCTTCTGATAAGCTTTTAATAACCTTACCACGAGATCCTATTACGTCTTTAATTTTATTAGGAGATATTTTGATGGTTTCTAACTTAGGAACGTTACCATTTAATTGTGTTCTGGCAGAGTCTAAAGCTTCAGACATTTTATCTAAAATATGCAATCTTCCAGTATTAGCTTGATCTAAAGCTGTTTTCATGATAGCAGAATCGATGCCATTAATTTTGATATCCATTTGCAGGGCAGTAATACCATCTTTAGTTCCGGCAACTTTAAAGTCCATATCACCAAGATGATCTTCATCGCCCATGATGTCAGACAAAACTACATGTTTGTCACCTTCTTTAATAAGGCCCATAGCAATACCAGAAACTGGTTTTGGCAATGGAACACCAGCATCCATTAATGCTAATGATGTACCGCAAACTGTAGCCATAGAAGATGAGCCATTTGATTCAGTAATTTCTGATACAACTCTAGTTACATAAGGGAATGCTTCTTGGTTTGGAAATAATGGGTTAATTGCTCTCCAAGCCAATTTACCATGTCCAATCTCCCTTCTTCCTGGTGGCTTTAAGAATCCAGTTTCACCAACAGAGTATGGAGGGAAGTTGTAATGTAGCATGAAAGTTTCTTTAGTGATGTTGTCATCTAAACCATCAATCATTTGCTCATATCTAGAAGATCCGATTGTAGATATAACTAAAGCTTGAGTTTCTCCACGAGTAAATAAAGCTGAACCATGAACTTGTGGTAATATGCCAACTTCTGCTTTGATATCTCTAACTTCATCAGATTTTCTTCCATCAATACGAGTAGAGCTTTTAATGATATCACCTCTAACTATTTCTTTTTCTAGAGATTTAATAATAGAAGTAACTTTGTTTTTGCCAATTTCATTTTCTTCATCAACAAATTTTTCTACTATTTCATCTCTAATTGCAGTTAATTCATTACTTCTTTCTTGTTTATCTTGTTTTTTATAAGCGGCAGTAATGTTGCTAGTTGCAAATTTAGAGATTTCTTCTTTTAAAGCAGAATTGTCAACTTTTGGAGCTTCAACTTTTTCTTTTCCAGCTTCATCTTTTAAATCATTGATTAATTTGATAACTGGTTGAAATTGTTCGTGACCAAAGTTAACGGCGCCAAGCATGATTTCTTCACTAAGTTCTTTAGCTTCAGATTCTACCATTAATACTGAAGTATCATTACCAGCGACAAGTAGTTCTAGGTCACTATTTTCTAATTCTTCGCGTGATGGGTTTAAAACATATTCGCCATTAATATAACCAACTCTAGCAGCAGCTGCAGGACCTTCAAAAGGAGCCTCAGAAATTGATAAAGCAGCAGCAGAACCAATTAAAGCAATAACATCTGGATTAACATGCTCGTCGTAAGAAAGAACAGTACAAACAACATTAACTTCATTGTAATAGTTGTTTGGGAATAGTGGTCTTAGTGGCCTGTCAATTAATCTTGCTATTAATGTAGCATTATCAGAAGGTTTTGCTTCTCTTTTAAAGAATCCGCCAGGAATTTTTCCAGCAGCATAAAATTTTTCTAGGTAGTTAATAGTTAAAGGAAAGAAGTCAGCTCCTTCAGCAGCTTTTTTAGAGACTGTTACTGCACATAAAACAGTAGTATTGCCCATTTTGGCAACGACTGAACTAGCTTGTCTGGCAATTTTACCAGTTTCCAGTGTTAGGGTTTTACCCTTCCAGTCGATTTCTTTTTTAATTTCGTTAAACATTACATCTTTTATTTTTAAGGTTAAATCAAGCCATTCATTGGCTTAAAGGGATATTATTTTCTTAGTTTTAATTCTTTAATAATTGCTTCGTAGCGATCTTGTGATTTAGATTTTAAATAATCCAACAAACTTCTTCTTCTGCTTACCAACACTAAAAGGCCTCTTCTAGAAGAAAAATCTTTTTTATGTGTTTTAAAATGACTGGTTAAATTCTCAATTCTTTTAGTTAGAATTGCGCATTGAACTTCAACAGAGCCACTATCTTTTTCACTCTGAGAGTGTTTTTTAATTAAATCTTTCTTATTTTTAGCAGTAATTGACATATCTACAACTTTATAATTTATAAATTATTAAAAATATTGGTTGGTTTTAATTTATTTTCATAAATTTTGCCAAGACCAATAACTTCATCATTATTAATGATTTTAATTAAATTATCCTGATTATTAAGCAAGCTATCTTCAATTTGGATAGTTTGACCATTTTTTACTTTGAAAGCAAGATTATCATTTATGTCTACTTCAGACATAAAATCTAGAACATCACGTAATTTAAAAATAGAATCATCAATGGCGGTAAAGTTAACCATATTTTTTAACTTATCAAGAGAAATCGTATTTTTAATATTAAATTTACCAACTTCTAGTCTTTTTAAGGTTGATACATAACCACATGTTTCTAATTTGAGCGCTAATTCTCGGCAAAGTGTTCTAACATATGTTCCTTTTGAACAATTTAGTATAAATCCAGCTTTTTCTTTATTATTAAAAATTAGGCTAATTTGTTTTATGTTAATTTGACGTGGTTTTAGTTCAAACTTTTGGTTTTTTCTAGCTAACTCATAGGCTTTCTTGCCATTTATTTTAATTGCTGAAAATTTTGAGGGAGTTTGGTATATTGTTCCTATAAAATTAGGTATTATATTAATAATTTCACTAGTTTTAGGTATTTTTGTGCTAGTTTCTACTATTTTTCCTTCAAAATCATCACTATCACGAAATTCACCCCAAGTGATTTCAAAATAATATTTTTTATCAGTTTTCATAATATAATCACAAGTTTTTGTGGCTTTATTAACTGCAATTGGCAATACTCCAGTAGCCAAAGGGTCTAAAGTACCAGCATGGCCAACTCTTTTAGCGTTTGTTATTCTTTTAACAATTGCTACAACTTTAGCTGAGGAATAACCGTAAGGTTTGTCAATATTTATCCAGTAATTACTTTTTGTAAGGAAATTATTCATTAACTTTTAGTTAGACACTGTTAACATATTTATTTATATTCTTATTTTACCCTATTTTTGCTTATTTTTCATGAAAATTTTGTCAAATATATCCTGATATTAGAAAAAATTTTAATAAAAAAGCGCTAAAAACATACTAAAAGTAAGAATATAAATAAATATGTTAACAGTGTCTAGTGGATATTTACTCCATATAAGATGTAAAGCAGTGTAGGCAAGGGGTTTTTAACGCGCCAAGTTTAGACGGCATTAGCACCGGAAACTATATCAATTAATTCTTTGGTAATATTAGCTTGTCTAGTTCTGTTGTAAATTAGAGTAAGATCTTTTATCATATTACCAGCATTAGTAGTTGCAGCTTCCATTGCTGCCATTCTAGCACCTTGTTCACTAGCACTATTTTCTAGTAGTTCATTGTAGATTTGTATGGCTAGATTTTTTGGCAATAGGTCATAAAGGAGTTTTTCTTTGTTTTCTTCGTAATTTATTGGTGCTTCAACTATATGTTCTTCTCCATCTCTTTCTTTAATATCAATTGGAATAAGTTGCTTTTTAATAACATCTTGAGCAATTGCAGATTTAAACTTGCTATAAATTACATCACAAGTATCAAATTTATTATCATCAAATAAAGCAATAATCTCATTGGCAATTTCTAATGCTGTATCATATTCAATGTTGTTTTTAAAGATGCCAAATTTCTTTTCTATTACTTTATCTCCAAAATCTGACTTTAATTGATCATAAGCTTTTTTACCAACAGCAAATATTTTAACTTCTTTGCCATCTTTAACTAAGGAGTTTATATGATTTCTGGCATATTTAGCTGTTGATGTATTAAGGCCACCACATAATCCACGATCAGATGAAAAAATAATAACTAAATGAGTTTTATCTTTATTTCTGTAGTTTTTTAGTAAAGAAAACCTGGGGTCATTAGAGCTTTGAACACAGACATTAGATGCTACATCGCAAACTAATTCTGCAATTTTATCAGCGTAAGGTCTAGAGGCTTCAACAGCTGTTTTAGCACGACGCAACTTACTAGCAGCAACCATTTTCATGGCTTTTGTCATTTTCTGCGTTGATTTAACCGATTTAATTCTGGTTTTTAAAATTTGTAAGTTAGACATAAATGCTAAATTTTACCTATTTTTTAAAGATATTCATAAAATCTGTAATAGCTTTTTTAAGCTTTTCTTCAGTTTTATCGACAATTTTGCGTTCCTTTTTAATTGAATCTAAAATGTCTTGATGTTTTGATTTGACTCTTATCAAGAATTCGTCTTCAAACTTAGTTACGTCACTAGCTTTTATTTCATCAAGGTAGCCTTTTACGCCAACATAAATTGAAACAACTTGCTCTTCCATTGTTAGTGGAGAGTATTGTTTTTGTTTTAATAGCTCAGTTAGCTTTTTACCTTTATCAAGCAATTTTTGAGTAGCTTTGTCTAAATCTGATCCAAATTGAGAGAAGGCTTCTAATTCTCTAAATTGGGCTAGATCTAATTTGATTGTCCCAGCAACTTGTTTCATTCCTTTTGTTTGAGCAGCTGATCCCACACGAGAAACTGATAAACCTACATTTACTGCTGGTTTGATACCTTTATAGAATAGTTCAGTTTCAAGGAAAATTTGACCATCAGTAATTGAAATTACATTTGTTGGAATATATGCTGACACATCTCCAGCTTGAGTTTCAATAATTGGCAATGCAGTTAAAGAACCTCCACCTTGCTCATCTGACATTTTAGCAGCTCTTTCAAGTAAACGAGAGTGAATAAAAAATACATCTCCAGGATAAGCTTCACGCCCGGGAGGTCTTCTAAGTAGAAGTGACATTTCTCTATATGCTACAGCATGTTTGCTTAGGTCATCATAAGTAATTAAGGCATGCATACCATTATCTCTAAAATATTCACCAATTGAACATCCAGTATAAGGAGCGAAAAATTGCAAAGATGCAGCCTCACTAGCAGTGGCACTAACAACAGTACAATACTTCATTGCACCAGCTTCCTCTAAAGTTTTAACAATTCCAGCAACTGTTGATCTTTTTTGTCCAATTGCTACATAGATGCAGTAAAGTTTTTCTTTTTTATCTCCAGATTCATGAGCAGGTGCTTGGTTGATCATGGTGTCGATAGCAATAGCAGTTTTACCAGTTTGTCTGTCACCAATAATTAATTCTCTTTGACCTCTACCAACAGGAATTAAGCTGTCAATGGCTTTAATACCAGTTTGCATAGGTTCTGATACTGATTGTCTGGCTATGATTCCAGGAGCTTTTACTTCAACTCTTCTATATTCGACATCTTTTAAAGGGCCTTTACCATCAATTGGATTTCCAAGGGCATCTACTACTCTTCCAAGTAAGCCCATTCCAACTGGAACTTCAACAATTTTACCAGTTCTTTTAACAGAAGAACCTTCTTTAATTTTTTCACTGTCACCAAAAATTACTACACCAACATTGTCAGATTCAAGGTTTAGGGTCATGCCTTTTACCCCTGATTCAAATTCAACTAATTCACTAGTTTGCACATTATCAAGGCCATAAATTTTAGCGATACCATCACCAACACTAATAACTTCTCCAACTTCTTTTAGCTGTGCTGAAGTTTTAAAACCCTCGATTCTTTTTTGAATGATATCAGAAAATTCACCTACATTTAACTGCATTTGTTTTTAATTTAATTGTTAATAATTATATTGCCGATCTACAATCGGCATAAATAGTTGATAGTTGATTCTTAATGCTATTATCAATAACGTGAGAGCCAATTTTTATTACAACACCACCCAGTATATCTTTTTTTATTATTTCATGAATTTCTATTTCATTTTTTGGATGTTGTTTTTGTAGCAATTTTTTTGTTTCATCTAGCTCTGCTTTTTTTAACTTTTGCGCACTAATTAATTCAACTTTTAATATTTTATTATCTTTTTTTACCAAATCTTCTAACTTATTATGTATTTCTTTTGTTAAGTTTAATCTTCTGGATCTGGTTAAAGAGATTAAAAAGTGACTAACGGTTGAATTTATTTTAAGTTTTTTCACTAGATCACTTACAATGTTTTCTAACTGTATTTTCGAAATAGTTGGATTAGAAAGCTCTTTTAAGAAGGGAAGTATATTTTGGTAAAATACATCAATATCTTTAACAAAAACTTTGCTTAATTTGGCCTTTTTGGCTATGTTAAAAGCAGCCTTGGCGTATTTATCAATTATTATTGCAGTATCAGACATTAAATCTAGTGTAAATTCATGATTCTTAAAATAAGAAAGAAAGCGTAATTTAAAACTAATTAAAATAAATTGCAACTGGGTAAATATGGTTTTTAATAAAATTTTGTTTAAAATAATTTATTGATTTTTAAAGAAGTTAGTATAGATTGCTTAGCTCCTAATTTTGCCGAATTAGCTCAGTTGGTAGAGCAACTGATTTGTAATCAGTAGGTCGTCAGTTCGAATCCGACATTCGGCACCATAATTAATGTTTAATCTCCTTCTTTTGTCATTGATATGCTCATAAATAAAATCAAGGTATTTCCTGATACATCGATTTTATTTCTAAACATCTCAAGAACAAAAGAAGGAGATTAAACATTAATTACCACATTTACTTTTATCCTTGATATACTCCCATCATAATTAACACCATTTTTGCTGGATTCTGGCTTCGCCCCTTCAATAGGGGGTCAAAGC
>JAYORG010000026.1:0-5247 GCA_038123275.1 Rickettsiales bacterium
AATAAAGGGTTGAAGATAGTTTTAATTAGGAACTAAAGTAAGAAAAATCTGGTGCAGCGAAGGGGTAACTTTACGAACCGTCACTCTGTTTTATGAAGCCTTTATTTATATGGCCCCAAGTCACTTCACAAGATGACCCCAAAGTTCGTAGTGAGGATCTTGGTGGAGCGTTTTACCCTCCTCTGCCGCTAACTAAAGAAATTATCTTAGTTATACATCATTTTTTTGCAATCAATAATCTTATTTTTAAAGTTCTGCATTCAGAATCATTAACTGAAACCTGTAAATCTCTTGATTTGTTATCTTTCTTTTTTACACTAAAACACATATTATTTAACAACAAATTACCATTAAGAATTATGAGATTATTTTCAAAGGCATTAATTTTAATTATTTTATCTCTCTCAGTTAGTGGCTGTAATACTTTATTAGATGCAGCAAATTCAAAAGGATCTGGTAAATATAGAATCTATAATAAATCCTATGACACAGTATGGAATACAACAATAAAAACAGTCAACGCCTCATCTCTTGATCTTATTGTAGCCAACAAAGAAGAAGGTAAGATATTAGCTGAAGGCGCAATAAGTGGTTTTAGCTGGGGTGAAAAAGTTGCTATCTTTATTGAAAGAATTGGAAATAAAATTAAAACACGAGTAGAAGTTATTTCTAAGAGAGCCTTAGCCACCAATTTTACTGCTAAAAATTGGGAAAATCATATATTGAAGGATTTGGATAAAAAGCTAGCAAACTAAATTATTAAATGAAAGCTATATTAACAACAATTTTACTCTTTATCTGTTCTGGGTGTATGATAAAATACACCCCTCCCTCAAAAGGACCTACAGCAACTATTAATTTTAAGAATGATTCACCTGGACAGCTTTTGATTTCTTTTTATGAAAAATCTTCCCAATGTGAACGAAAAAGATATACGTCATTAATTAAAAGAAATTCCGATGCAAGCCATAAAACCTATGCTAATAAAGAACTCACATTTGAATATATTATGCTTGCAAATGGAAAATATTGCAAAACAAATCTAAGATTCTCTCCAAAAAATAATCATAATTATCTGTTTAAAACGGCATATATTGCCAATAATTGCACATGGAATATGAAAGACATCACGCAAGAAAAAAACCCTAAACAAATAAAATTATCCAAAATAGACTGGAAGCAAGGATGGCATGAAAATGGATCATTCTGCCATGATAAGATCCAGTGATTTTTAAAATATCTTTTGAAAGATAAAATTTTAATAATACAAAAATTAAAATAATGTTACTGAGAATAATTTTTATAAGCTTTTTATCCCTAATCACATCTTGTAGCTTTAGTGCCATAGATAAAGACAACAACGGGTCTTATCGAGCTTCTGGAAAGAATGCAATTCATACCATTTATTTTGATAATTCCAAAAATATCACTACTCCCGCCAAGTTAATAATAATTGACGACTATCTTAAGAAAAATGGCAGTATATTCCTGATCTCCCAAGACTATGGAACAAAAAACAATTCTCAGTTAATTGAATATAATATAAAGACTAAATCCATAGTTAAAAAAATCGCAATTCATAGAAAAATCAACTCCAAAAAAGGTGGTAGATATCAGATTAATATGCCAAGTCATATCGTTGATCACGCCTATGATAATAACCATATTTCTTGGTATGTGCATCATAAGGGTAAAGTAATTGTATATTCTTACAATATCCACAATGGAAAGACTTCCGTATTATCCAAAATACCAAATAGCAAACCTGGCTATCCTCTTAGCTTAAAATTAGATAATGGTTATGTGGCATGGATTGAGCATAATGTAAAAAAAGAAACTTCTTCTATAGTGCTGTTTGATATCAAAAAGAAGAATAAAAAAATTATCAAGAAAATACCTTTTGTAAATTCAAGCTTCCCTACAGTAACGTTCCTAGAGCTAAAAGATGGCAAAATATTTTATAATGAATATCAAAGCAAAAAGCCCAATATAATAAAAATATATGACATCAAGAAGCATAAAACCATTAAGGAAATCACAGCCATTGAAGGATCAATTCTACACTTTTCTGGATCATATAGCAAAAACAACAACTCATTATCGCTATATGCCAAAATACACCCTGGTAAAAAAATGGGATTAGCAACAGTAAATGATGTTGTTTATATATATGACTTAAATAACGATAAGATCACTTTATTAACGGGAATGTCAAAGCATTCGGTTTTGCTAGACGATAAAATTGACATATATGATGATTTTGTACACTACAACATTCAAAGAAATGTTTCTGGAAAAATTATTGATCACTATTATGGAGAAACTTATGATATCAATAAGAAAAAACAAATCATCTATAGGCGTTCTATTGATATCAAAGAGACGGATAAGTATTTCGGACTTTTAGAATTTACATCTAGCCTGCTAGATCAAAACTATGTTACTCTTAAGATTTTCAAGAAATAGATAAATAATGGATAGTTGCAATAATCATGTGAATTTCTTATTCTGCTTGAAAATAATATTTTAATTAAAATTTAATGATTATGAAAAGAATTTTACTTTTAGCAATATCCCTTATTACTTTGACAAACTGCTCTGCAACAAGAGAAATAAAAATAAACCATCAAGATATAGAGTCCATTAAAGGTAAATCTATCTCTGTTCACACTGCATCAAGTCCAGTTTTTATGGATAAAACTCCGGTAAAATTAATCACCAGCGGTTGGCTTATGATGACTAGCGGAAGTAAAATAGTAAAAAATAATAATATTGAAGACCCTGCTAGAATTGTAGGAAAGAAATTATCTGATATCTTGAGGAAAAACTACAAAGTAAAAATAAAAACAAATTCCAAAGATGAAATTGATAGCTATAATGTGAAGAAAATATCAAATTCATATAAAGGAATTGCGGATTATGTTCTAAGCTCTAGGACTTTGGGTTATGGGCTTAGTTATATCAGGTTTGATATATCTAACTATGTGACAACCTACTCTGCTCAGGTTAAATTGATTGATGTTGCAAATGAAAAAGTGGTTGCACAAGGGTCTTGCACTTATACCCCTAGCAATAAACACTCAAGGAAAGGGCTTTTAGATAAAAATGCTGCAATATTAAAAGATGACTTATCAAAAGGAGCTGTTGCTTGTGCAAATTTATTTAAAGGCACTGTATTTGATATTAAATAAGAACATAAAAGAAATTCTCAAAAATACTAAATTATGATACAAAAAATATTCAACAACATGAAGGTATTTGCTATATTTTTTTCTGAATTAACACAGGGCAAACAAAATCTTTTAAAGGTAACTGTGTTTCTTTTTTTACCCTTTCTTCTAATATCAATTATCACCTCTATTATTTACCTAAGGGAATTTGCCTCACTGCTTATCACTAATTTACTATTTTTCATATCCTTAACCTTGTTGCTATATACTCTTTCTAGCTATTACAAAACTCGAGGTAATTTGATTATAAAAGTTTCCATGATACTAGTTACCTTATTCTTTGGCTTAGTTTCTATTTTGATAGCGAATAAAAAGCTTGATTCCAAAACAAAGGAAGAGGCAGAAAAATTTTTCAAAGAAACTGAAATAATGGGCAATAACTTTGACCCATCTCTATTTTCTTTATATTCAGACGATGCGAAAATTATCAGCATAAGAACCAACAAAGAAACTGGGGAATCTAGCAAAGTTGAGCTTTTGGCAAAGAATCTTAAGCCCATAGCAAATAAGCTCATGGATATGGCTAAACAAAATAATGACACAACTAGATATAGTAATGTAAAATATCATCGTCTTAGTAACAATAAAATAAAAATTAAAGCAAATAGATATTCTAGCTACAAGTGCTACAATGACACTGATTTTTATGCGATTATAGACAAAGAAAATAAGGAAAATTCACCTTATAAAATTATTGAGATTTTTTCTAAAACATACATTCAATCAAATTGCAAAGATACAGCGAAAGATGTTGCTACAATTTTAAGAAAAAGAATTGAATCAACAAAAAAACTGCTACCCTTAATGATAGATGACATGACGAGGCTGGATTATATCGATATAGAAGGAAAATCCTTAAATCAAACAATTACAATATTGCTGGATATAAAAGAAATTAATCAGGAGTTTAAAGAAGGTTATACTGAGATCAGTTGCGGCGGAGAGGATACTAAATACTTTCTAAACAATGGTATTGAAATAAAAATATTATTTAAGAATAAATTTGGCGATGATCTGGATTTTGTGAAGTTTTCCAAAAAAGATTGTGATGCTAAAATTTTAAAAAATAAATAGGTTTAGAACCTTAAATGAATAAAATTTATGATTCTATACTAAATTTTTTACAAAAAACACCATATTTGACAAGCATAGTTTAATATTCTTGTAAATAAGTCATTAATTTCTTATTTTAAATTATCGGGTACTTAAAACAATTAATGCGATTTATGGTTAAAAATTCTCCAAAAATCAAAATATGTAAAAAATGTATTTTGACTTCACAAATTCCAAACATAACTTTTGATGCAAAAGGTATTTGCAATTTCTGCAACGATTACGAAATAGAAAAACAATACCTAGATAGAGATTATGAAAAGCTAGAAAAGCAGATGCTTTCTAAGTTACGTGTCAGTAAAAAGCATCCTTATGACTGCATGGTTCTTTATAGTGGAGGGAAAGATAGCACATATATGCTATATAGATTAGCTCACCATTATAAACTAAGAGTTCTAGCTTTTACATTTGATAATCACTTTATTCCGCCAGAAACTTACGCTAATATTGACAAGGTTCTAAAAAAAATTAATGTTGATCATATTATTTACAAACCATCTTGGAATCTAAATAAAACTATCTTTAACGCCAGTTTTCAAAACTCTGCATTGCAAGATAGATCAAAAGAATTGGCATTTATGATAGGTCATGCTTGCTGGCCTTGTTTTACTCAAATTGCTTTACATTCCTTTAAACTAGCTGCTGAAAAAGGCATTCCCAATGTTATTGTTGGAACAACCCCAGGACAGTTAAGGCAAAAGAAATACGACTTGAAATCAAAATTTGATGGCCTAGCCGATGCTCACAAAAACATGATTGCGCCGATGATAAACCTCCTTAAAAGACTTGGCAAAAAAGATGCAATTGAAGCTTTGGATGCCTCTTTATGGATTAAGCTAAAAATCGCCAGAATGAACCTTGTACCATTTTTTGAATATAATAAGTACAACGAGCATCACGTTTA
>JAYORG010000026.1:5257-11534 GCA_038123275.1 Rickettsiales bacterium
GAACTAGGCTGGCGCAAAACCAAAAGCACTGATTCATGTTCTACAAATTGCCAACTTAACTCTCTTGGTATTGCAATTCATCAAAAAAAATACAACCTTCATCCTTATGTCATTCCTTTAGCCCGTGATGTGAGGGAAGGATTAATGACAAGAGAAGAGGCTCTAAAAGCTGTTGGTGGTCAAGTTAACGAAAAACTAGTTGATCATATTGCGGAAAGCTTCGGACTCAACCTCAACAGAATGTAGGTTTGAAATATTATTCTGAGGAATATTTGTTATTGGATCACCATTCTTTCCTGAAAATGGCCCAAGGCTAAATTTATATTTATCTAAAAGTTTATCCACTAGGTCAATCTTTTCTACATCAGGAATACCAGTTACAAAATCATGATTAATGCCCTCTTTCCAAGATACATAACCTTCAGCGCAACACGTGTAACAATCTTGATAAGTTGGTAATCTAAAAGGGAAATCTGTATTAAATCCTTCCGGCCCTCTAGCATAACACTCAACATATAGAGTATCATTTCTTGATGCCAATTCTGCCTCAAGACTAGCGGCTCTTGGGTGCGAATCATCAATCCAAAATTTAGCTTTCTTTAGATCATTTTCAGTTAAATAAGGAACACTGTTGTTACTTACTAAGATAGCTCCATCAAATTTTGGCATTGATGTTGACGCTTCAAAACAATAAATGGAAACTTTTAAATCCTTTCTAGGAGTTATTCTTAATATTTCTTCTGCCTGTGTTTTTAACAGACTCATTTTATCATATAAATCTATCAATATTATCTCTTTTGGCGGCGAAGAATAAGAGATAAACTGACTAACGGCTTTTCCTAATCTTCCAGCAGCACCGAAGATAGCTAATTTAATTTTCTCATAATCGCAGTTTGTTTTATCGCAAGCATACACTGCCCATTTTTTTAATGTGGCAGCAGTTGCAGCATGGCCAGTTGTAATATAAGGATTTGCCAATGGCCTCGGAAGCTTACCATAATTACAAACATAAGGGGTTGAAGCTCCCATAGCTACCATTTTTAAATTGCATTGATTTGCCAGCTCCAAAGCTGGAAAAAATTGTTTTGCCCTAAACTCCCTCATTCCTCCAGAAGATCCTATCCATAAATCAATTGGAACTGGCATCACAATATTAACTCCCACAGGCTGATCTCCAACGCAAATTAATGATGGGATAAATGGCTTATCTTCCCAAAGAGCTTTCTCAAATGATGGACTTTTTAATTGAACATTATGATAAATGAAGTGTAGAGTTTTCCAATCAGTTGCATGAAATAAAAATCCAAATCCTCCATCTTTTGGCAGTACTGATCTTATGTACTCTGGCGCAAGATTCCTTTTTAATTGTAGCCTATTTTCCTTCATGCCAAATAAAATCAAATTACAAAATATGATTATATATTGAGGGATTGCATTTAAATTGTATAAAGTTTTATTGCGATGTTTTAGGAAGTATTGATGAAATGTGCTATTTACTGTTTCTAAAGCTGTCTCATTATGAGACACTCGTGGACACTTCTATTCTGCGTTTAAAAGTCCAAATACCACCTTTCTACTTGATAGTAAGCTCTTAAAGAGTTATAATTATATGTACAACCAACTGATTTAACAATACGAAATAATGACTTTTAATATAAAACATTATCTAAAAAACGCCTTTACAAAAGGAACTACAATAAATAACTACAATTTAAAAGCTCTTGTTATTGTAGGAAGTTTTGGACATCCTTTATTTGCTGTTTTGCATTTATATGTATTTCAAATGCCTTGGGACAGTCTTGTTCTTAAAGGATTGGCTGGGTTAATATGTTTATCATTAGCCACAAAAGATTACTGGCCTAAAAAAATTAAACCCTTATTTCCTTTCTATTGGCATTTTATGCTAATTTACAATCTCCCCTTTTTGATAACGCTCACGGCACTAAATAATCACTTTATTCAAACGTGGTTTATGTGGGAAATAATTATGCTCTATATTCTAATTATGTTTGTACCTCATTGGCTAATATTTCTAATTGATTTGATTATAGGAACTGTATTTGCCTTGTTGGTTCATGGAATAATATATGGTGGCAATACATTTGATCCTTTAGTACTATCTCTTGATTCAGGAATGCAATTGTTTTTATATTTATCAACATTTGCTTTCGCTGTATGCTCAGGATTGATATTCAGCTATAGTAATGCCCAAGGTGTAGCTCATCAAACTAAAGCAAAAATATTTAAATCTCTTGCCGGGTCAATTGCGCATGAAATAAGAAATCCTCTCAATGTAATTAATTTAATAGGCTCTCAGATTAATGATACCCTTTTAAAAAAAGAATCTGGAGAAAATAACGGTGAATTAAAACAAAATACTAAAGGGGAGCTTCTTGATCTCACTCATGGGATATCAGATGCAATTGCTGGAGCTAATAATATTATCAATGTTATTCTAAGCGATTTAAGCGAAAGAAGTATTGATGAAGAAGACTTTTCTTATTTAAATCCAGCGGAGATTTTGCCAGAAATAATTGAAAGATACGGTTACAGAAATAAAGATGAGAAAGAAAGGGTAAAATTATTATTACCAAAAGAAAAACAGAATGAGTTATTATTTAAGGCCGTGCCCGATCGTTTTACCTTTATAATGTATAATTTGCTAAAAAATGCACTCTATTATTTAGACGAATATCCAGAGTCTATAATAACAGTTGGTAATGAATTTAGAGAAATTGATGGGGAGGAATATAATGTCATCTACGTTCATGACACAGGGCCAGGAATACCCAATCATGTAGTTGCTAAATTATTCGGTGATTTTTATACCTCTGGCAAAAAAGATGGCACTGGACTCGGTTTGGCATTTTGCAAAAGAAATATGCGTCTTTTTGGTGGCAATATTATTTGCGAATCGGAGTTTGGAAAATGGACTAGATTTTCCCTATTGTTCCCAATCATTCCTGCAGATGAAATAGAAATAATCAAACTGGAATCTCAAAAGAAAAAGATATTATTAGTTGATGATCAAGAAATTAATCTAATTACTACTAAATCAAGAATAGAGAGGATTTTGCCTAATATTTGTTGTGACATAGCTATAAATGGTAAAGAAGCTCTAGAAATGGTTAAAAGGAAAAAATATCACTTAGTTTTAATGGATATAGAAATGCCAGAACCCGATGGAATTAAGGTTGCGGAAAAAATTAGAAATTATGACAAAGAATTACCAATAATTGCTTTCACGTCTTTAGATAGACTTTCATTTTTAAATAAGGTTAATGAAAAATCTGATAAAAATGACTTTAACAGCTACCTGAGCAAATCAACTGCTAGCAACATCTTGTATAGAGGTTTAACTAAGTGGATAATGGAATCCAACGATGAATTTACTTATCTTGGAGATAAAGAGTCTTATTTAGAAAAACTAAATAATAAAAAAATCCTGTTAGCTGATGATCAACAAATAAATCGTCTGATGACAAAAAGAAATCTAGAAATACATGGTTTAAGTATTACTGAGGCAAAAGATGGAAAAGAATTGCTAGAGATATATAATAATAGTTTGAACAACAAAGGAAAATCAAGTTTTGATATTATTTTAGCCGATATTCATATGCCTCCCCATGATGGTGATAAAGCAGCAAAAGAAATAAGAAATATTGAGGCTATAAACAATATCAGTCATCATGATGAAATACCTATAATTGCTCTAAGTGGAGATGGTGATAAGGAGGATATCCACCACTTCTTTGATTGTCAAATGACAGATTATTTTATTAAAGGTGGCGATCCCGAGTTGCTATTAAAAATTATAGCCAATTACACATCAAAAAATGATACAAGAGCTTATAATATGGACTCAGCCAAAAACAAGTTAATGGAAGAAAGCCTGAATCCTAATATATTCAATTCCTTTGACCAAGAAAATAAAAGAAAACTTCTTGAATTATTTTTAAAAGATAGTGGAGAAATAATATCAAAAGCCAAAGAAAATGACAGAACAGAAAATATAAAAGATCTATTACTTGATATTCACTCTATGAAAGGCATTGCAATAAATATTGGCGCAATGAGATTATTCTATTACATTAGAGAAACAGAGCCACTAATAAAACAAGGTCAGGCTCCCGAGGGCTGGTTTCAGGATTTAGAAAAAATCCATCAGGAACTGAATGATGAAATTAGAAATCTGCTCAATCAATTAGATTAAAATTTCCAACCAAAGCCAATAGCAAATACATCAACATCCATTTTATACTCTGTATTTAAGCTAGCTACTTGAGATGTTGCTGCAATATTTGTTGAGGTTTTTTTGTAGAATTGATGCGAATATGAAGCATCAATCTTCATATCCTGATCTATTTTATATTCAAATCCAAGAGTTGTCCAAATTCTATCTCCAGTTGGAATTCTAGGGGTGCGATAAGTAGAACTAGAGTTAGCACCTTCCTCATAAGCAGTTCCTGTTCTAATTTTGAACTGACTATTTAATTTATAATTCAAACCAAGAGAATATCTCCAACTATCCTTAAAATTAAAGGTTAAATCATCATTATCAAGAGTTGTGCTTTGTGGAGCAACAACATCAATGGTTTGAATTCTTGACCACCTAGTCCAGCTAACATCAGATAATAACTCTACTTTATCATTTAAATCATAACTAGCACCAAATGTTAAGCTTTCTGGAGTTGAAAGTCCGGCACTGGCTTCAGAAATTAAACCCATTCCTTGAACTTGTGATTTTCCTTCTAACTTATGCTGTATTTTCGATCTGTAACCAATAGCAACTTTAGTTTTATCGTTAATTTGATATTTAGCACCAAGATTGAAGCCGTATCCCCAATCATCACCCTTGAGCTTTCCTAGATTATCGTTGAGAGAACTATCAAGAACAGCTTTTGTTAAAACTGCTTTGATATATTGAGCTTGCAATCCGGCACCAATGGATAACTTATCGTTAACTTGGTATGATATTGATGGATTAATGTTAACTGTTTTTATATCACTTTCTATCGCATGATATCTTCCAATCCAATTTTCATCGTATTTGGTTGATAAGCCGAATGGAGATGTAACATTAAAACCAAAAACCATTTTATTGTCTATCCTATTTGCATAATAGAAAGCTGGCAATATTGCATTATCCACTCCTCCATCATTATTTCTTGATCCTGTAACCGCTCCTGAGCCAAAAAGTGATCCTCTTACTGCATTAGCATTTTCGTCATCTATATCCATATCAAGATAACTTACCGATAAAACCAATTCATTATTATTGACATCTGATAAAATGGCAGGATTAGTAAAAGAATCAGATATATCATGGTTACCAGTTACTGCTCCAGCATAAGAGTTTGCCAAACCTGATGTTGAATGCAAATCTGCTGCAAAACCAGCAGCTTGAGAGTTATTTATACTAAAAGCACTTATTACAGTTGCTGTCAATATCAATTTTTTTATCTTCATTTTATTTATTTTTTGTTAGATCTTAAATGTAATTTTATATTTTTAAGTCGACAGCAACAAACCACTGGCGACTGGGAGCAACCAAGACCTCAATACGAAGGTGCAATGCTTTTAGGCAACGCCCTGAACATAACATCGCCTCCCAGCCATATACTGAGAGACAAGGTTTTTTGTTTTCGATCTGTCCTTATCAAAACAGACCGCGTATTGAGATGAGTTGGTTGACCCATAGGCAAGTTTTTCTGTTTGCCACGATTACATTTTTAACTTATTTTTTTGATTTTGCAACCTTGCTTATTGAGGCTTTTAAATTATAGGACACTACTTCATATTTATTTATTAACTGAGCAAAATTAACTAATGACTTAATTTTTAAAAAATTTCTTATATAATCTACTTAAGTTAAAATTTTAATCATAGAGAATGTTTAAGCAAAAGTTACTATTAAATTCTATCTACCAAGCAATTAAGGCTATTTCCCTATTATTCATACTATTCGCTGCTCAGTCGGCCTATGCATCTAAAAATCAATTTGAATTAAATGGCTTTTTCTTACATCAATACGAAAAATCTATCTCCAAAACCCTAGGAGAACCTTTTAAAACTGGAGAAAAGGAACATTCTACATGGAAAGCATTTATACTTCCAAACACTAATAATTATATGGTGTTTGAGTTTCTTAAAGAAAAACCTCAATGGATATACTCTATACAACTAACAGGAAAAGAACCTCAAAAAATATCATTTAATGGTCTAAGGCTTGGAGATGATAAATCTAAGGTTTTAAAAATTCTTGGAAAGCCAGATG
>JAYORG010000027.1:0-10469 GCA_038123275.1 Rickettsiales bacterium
GATAAAATTAAGAAAGAATTATAATATATAATCAATTTAGGACACTACACTAGATAAGGTGGTATTGTTGCTTAAGGTTAAAGTTTTAGCACTGGCAATTGTAGTGTCTCCAAGACTAATAGTGCTAGAACCGCTAATTGTTAAATCATCATTTATTATTGTGGTACTAACATTTAATATAGAACTTGCTGTTAAGGAGCCAGATACACTTGATGTTAAGGTGTCTATGTAGGCATTATCGTTTAAGGTTACTCCAGTAGTATTGTTGATGGTTAATCCTCCTAATCTATCAGAAGTTCCAGTTCCAAGTGCTGATGCTATTGTTTGAGCTGTTGTTCCGGATAATTTAAGGGTACCAGCGCCGTCAATAATGCCATTTGATCCACCACTTTCACTAATATTTTTAGTAATATCTATTGTTTTTGAAGTAACAATTGAAATATTTGAGTCTCCTGAGCTATTGGTAAAATCTAAGGTTGTTGCATAAACATCTCCATTAAAAGTAATGCCACTAGTGTTGCTAGTGCTTATTTTATTTAATCTTTCACCGCTTGTTGATGTTCCAATTTCAATAGTGGAGGCAATATCTTGAGCTGAAGTTCCAGAAAAGACCAGATTTCCTCTTTCATCTGCATCTCCTGTAATTTTACCAGTTCCGGTAATATCTCCACTAATAGTAGCAGTTTTACTAGAATTAATAGTCATGGTAGATGAGCTATTTCCCATAACTAAACTGCTTAAAGTGGTATCGTTACCTAAAATTAAAGTTACATCATTAGCTATGTCAGCTGTACCTAAATCTACAGATCCACTACTATCAAAAGTTGTATCACCACTAAAAGTAGAATTATCAAAAGTTAGATTTCCAGTACCATCAATTACTAAAGGTCCACTAGTTCCAGTTGTAAGATTAGCAGCATAAACATCTCCATTAATTTCTGCTCCAACGCTTTGATTTATATGTAATGTATTGAGTTTAAAGTTAGATGCTCCAAGGGCAGAAGATATTATTTGAGAAGATGATCCTGATAATGTTAAGTTACCTTCACCTGTAGTAGTTGTGGTAATGCCATTATTAATATAAATATCACCAGTAGTTTCAAGGGTTCCATCTACACCACTAAATGTTATGCTATTTATGGTGTTGCTAGTAGAAGTTCCAATACTGCCAGAGGTTAGGGTGTTAGCGCTAGTAAAATCGATAGTTCCTGTTCCGTTAGTGTCAGCGGTAATTGCACCGGTGGTATCAGTAGTGTCAATTGTTAGGGTTCCATTACCGCTAAAGTTAATGGTATCGCCAGTTGTTACAAGGTCAGTTAGATTTTTACCTGATATGGTTACGTCAAGTTCAGCGCCATGGGCAATATTGGTAAATAATGTAAAAATTATTATTAATGATTGTAACTTAAAAAAGTTAGTCATTTATTATTAGTTTTTAATGGTTAATTTGATTAGTGTAATTAATCCGCTACACTAATTTAGTTTACAATAGTTTGCAATAAAAAAACTTAATTTATGACATTAACAAAGAGTCAAGAAGAAAGATATTTAAGAAATTTAGTTTTGCCAGAAATTGGCAATTTAGGACAAGAAAAATTATTACAAAGTAAGATATTAATAGTTGGCGCTGGTGGCTTGGGCTCGCCGGTAATATTTTATTTAGGAGCAGCAGGAGTAGGTAATATTACTATTATTGATGATGATGTAGTGGAAATTTCAAATTTACAAAGGCAAATAATTCATAACTTTAAAGACTTAAATAAAGCAAAAGTGATAAGCGCTAAAGAAAAAATTATTTCTTTAAATGAAGATGTAAAAATAACTACTCATCAAATAAGAGTTAATAAAGAAAATTTGAGTGATTTAGTTAAAGATCAAGATTTAATTTTGGATTGTAGTGATAATTTTCCAACTCGTTTTATAATTAATGAAGCTTGTTTTAAAGAAAAAAAGCCCCTTATTTTTACAGCTGTTAAAGGTTTTTTAGGTCAAGTTAGTGTTTTTAAGGCTTTTGAAAAGGATAATCCATGTTATTGCTGTTTTAATTCTAACGTAGTTGGAGAAGGTTTTTCTTTGCCTTTATCACAGAAGGGAATTTTAGGATCCGTTGCCGGAACTTTTGGATCTTTACAAGCAACTACTGCAATTAAGGAGATACTTCAAATAGGTGAGTCTTTAGTTGGCAAGATTATGATTTCTGATTTATTAAAGAATGATATCAGAAAAGTTTCCTTAAAGAAAAATCCTAAATGTAAGGTTTGTGGTTAATTATTACCTGTTACCAAGACAAGTATAATGAAAGACCTTTGCACAACTAAAATTGAACGATTTTAGTTGTGCAAAGGTCTTTATTATGTTGTAGTACTTGTTATTATTAGTTAGTAGTATTATTTCTTTAAAAACCTACTTCCTGGTTTAACAGCTTGAATATTTTGCAGGTTATTTGGAATATTATTTTGATCAAAAACTTGAACATTCACTGGAATTAGGGGGATAAACGGAACTCCTAATATTTTGGTAGCTTCGCCATTGCTTCTGTCAATTAAAGAGCATTGAGCTACAATTTTACCACCATGTTCTTCAATGGCTTTGTAGGTTTCTAAAGATGACTTACCAGTTGTAACTACATCTTCAACAACCATAACTCGGGCTCCTTCTTTAATTTCAAAACCTCTTCTAAGAGTAAATTTTCCTTCAACTCTTTCACAAAAGATAGTTTCAAGACCAAGTTGTCTACCCATTTCATAGCCAACAACAATGCCTCCCATAGCAGGAGAAGCAATAATGTCAGCAAAATCATTTCCTAATTTAGAGATGATGTTATGTGCTAAGTTTTTGCATAATTTTTCAGCTCTTTTTGGATTCATCAAAACGCGGGCACATTGCATGTAAGTATCGCTATGAAGACCAGAAGATAAAATAAAATGTCCTTTTAAAATGGCTTTGGCATCAATAAATTCTTGCAATAATTCTTCTTCTAGTGTTTTATTCATTTTGTAATTAAAAATTAGTTAGTTTTATTTAGTCTCGCAAAAATTTAAGAATTAAATGGTCAATAATCAAGATAAAAGAAAAGAATATATTAATAGCGCTCTAAGAACAATTAAAACTGAGATAAAAGGTTTGGAATCTTTATTTGATTTTTTTAAGTCAGATAACTTTATTAATGCAATTGAACTTATTCTTAAAACTAAGGGTAGAGTCATTGTTAGTGGTATGGGTAAAAGCGGTCATATTGCTAATAAAATTGCTGCAACTTTGGCATCCACAGGAACTGCTTCATTTTCTATTCATCCTGGAGAAGCTAGTCATGGTGATTTGGGTATGATCACAAAGGAAGATGTTGTTATTTTACTGTCTAATTCTGGAGAAACTAAAGAATTACAAGATATTATTTATTATTGTAAAAGATTTAAAATTCCTCTAATTGGTATTGCTAGAAATCCTAAATCAGAATTAATGGATGCTAGTGATGTACCTATTGCTTTGCCTAATATTGCTGAGGCTAATAATGTTAATGCCCCTACAACGTCGACAACTATGATGATTGCTCTTGGAGATGCAATTAGTGTTGCTTTAATGGAGGCTAAGTCTTTTAGTAATGAAGAATATGGTATTTTTCATCCAGGTGGTAAGTTAGGTTCTCAATTTGTTAAGGTTAAAGGCTTAATGCGCCAAATTAAAGATGTTCCACTTATTAATGAAAATAAATTATTACCAAAAATTTTATTTGAAATGACATCAAAGCATTTAGGTTGTGTTGGGGTTTTAAATAATGATAAAAAGTTAATAGGTATTATTACTGACGGAGATATTAGAAGAAATATTAGTTCTGATTTTATTAAATCAAATGCCATTAAATTAATGACTAAAAACCCAATAGTAATTGAAGAAAATATGCTAGCAGTAGAAGCGATTGCTTTAATGAATGAAAAAGCAATAACTAATTTATTTGTAGTTAAGGATAAAAATTCCAAGAATGGTCTTGATGTATGTGGTATTTTGCATATTCATGATTGTTTAAGGGCGGGTATAATTTAAATTGTGCCCTCGAGGGCACAATTCATTTAAATAAAAAAAATGAAAAATTCTTTAAGATATTTAATTATTATTTTACTTACTATTTCTTGTTCAAAAACTGGCTCTAAGTACAAACCAGTTGTGGATACGAATAGTCCTAATTTTGAGCAAGATTTAAAAGATTGTCAAAAATTAGCCAAAGAGTATGTTGATTTTGGTTATGATAGTGGAGTTAAAATGGGTGGCGCAACAGCAATTGGAGCTGGAGCTGGTCAGTTATTTGGCGGCAATACTGCTTCAACATTAGTTGGTGGTGCTATTGGTCTAGGTGCTTCTGGTGTTAAAAAGGTTTTGGGCCATAATGAGGATAGAAAAGACATTATCAAAAGATGTTTGAGAGGTAGAGGCTACAATGTTTTAAAGTAGGTTAACCTAAGAACCTGTCATAAATCTTTTTAAACGCCATATTTACTTATGTTTGTGCTTGTTTTTCATAAAAATTAAGGCAAATATGTCCTGATATTAGCCATAATTTTTAATAAAAAAACGCTACAAACAGAAGAAAATCTGACATTCAAAAAGACTTATGACAGGTTCTAAGAATCTGTTCAAGATTTTAAGCACCTTATTTTCTTCCATCTAATCTATTTTCCAAATTTTGTGAGTTTGTAGAGAAATTCTAGTGCCATTTTCTTTGGCTAGTTTAAGAGTTAGTTTTTGATTTTCTTCATTTTTCTTTTTATCATATTCATCCATTGGTTGTAAGTAAACTGGTGTTAAATATTGATTTTGTCCAATTTGTGGAATATGATCATATTTACTATTTGTAGCTGAGATGATAAATTTAAAAGCAGAAATTCTTGGTAAAAGATCAGGACGTATTTGATGATAGCTATTATTAGTAATTTTTGGTGAGCAGATAATTTGCACTTCTTTTGGAAGCTCTTGAAATAAAGTGCCGTTAGTTTCAATTTGAACAAGAAATCCTTTTTTTATTAATTCTTTACAAAGCTTTGTAATTGGCTGACGAAATGGTTCTCCGCCTGTAATAACAATTAATTGTGCTGGAGTTTGGCTATTTAAATTGTCAACTTTTTCTAAAATATTATTTAATTCTAATTGTTTAAAATTATCAAATTGAGTATCACAAAAGTTGCAAGCTAAATTACATCCACCAAGGCGAATAAAGATAGATGGAAATCCAGTGTAAATTCCTTCTCCTTGAAATGTGGCAAAAATTTTTTGTACTTCTAATTTGCTACCATCTCCTTTTACTGGTTTTAATATTTTATTTTTTCCAAACATAATTCAGATACAATAGTGAGTTGACTAAAAGTAAAGTGTAATTAAACTAACTTTCTTCATTAATAAATCAATTTAATTAAAAATGGCAGACATAATACCTTTTGATAAGAGAGACGGTTTTATTTGGTACAATGATGAGTTTATAGATTGGAAAGATGCTAAAGTTCATATTTTAAATCATGGTTTACATTATGCCTCTTGTGTTTTTGAGGGTGAAAGACTTTATGGTGGTAAAATTTTTGAATGTACATGGCATTCAAGAAGATTACATGAATCTGCAGCCTATTTAGGATTTAAGGTTCCATATTCAGTAGATCAATTAGACAAAGCTAAAAAAGCTATTGCTAAAAAGCAAAATATTGTTGATGGCTACATGCGCGCTTTTGCTTGGAGAGGTTCAGAAAAGATGGCTATTTCAGCTCAAAATAACTTTATTCACACAGCAATTGCTTGTTGGCCTTGGCCGCCTTATTACTCTGATGAAGCTAGAAGAAAGGGTTTAAAATTAAAATTTGCTAAATATCAAAGACCTGATCCAAAAACAGCTCCAGTAGCTGCCAAAGCTGCTGGTCTTTACATGATTTGCACTATTTCTAAACATGAAGCTGAAAGTGAGGGATACAACGATGCCTTAATGCTTGATTATCGAGGTTTTTTAGCTGAATCAACAG
This sequence comes from Rickettsiales bacterium, assembly GCA_038123275.1. Lineage (GTDB taxonomy): Bacteria > Pseudomonadota > Alphaproteobacteria > Rickettsiales > UBA1997 > CAJQHT01. The sequence goes on from JAYORG010000027.1 coordinate 5,997, forward strand.
GTGCTAATTTATTCCTTGTTATGAAAAATGGTGAGTTGCACACACCAACTCCAGATTGTTTCTTAAATGGCATTACCCGTCAAACTGTTATTAAGTTAGCTAAAAAAAGAGGTATTAAAGTTGTTGAAAGACATATTAAACCAGAAGAATTAGCAGATGCCAATGATGCATTTTTAACAGGAAGTGCTGCTGAAATTACCAGAATAGGTGAAGTGGATAATAAATATTTGTATCCAAATATTAGTGAAATGACATCAAATTTGATGCAAGATTATCATCAATTAGTTAGGAGTTAGATAAGATGGTGGACAAGAAGAAAAATTATAATTTAGGAAATTTAGGAAATAGCAGTTCTTACAATTACGATAATCCTGATATTGAAATTTTAGAAAAAGTTGATAATCCTCATAAGGATGTTGATTATGCAATTCGTTTTACTTGCCCAGAATTTACTTCAATTTGTCCGGTTACTGGCCAGCCAGATTTTGCTCATATGGTAATTGATTATTTGCCAAAAAAAGATATTGTTGAGAGTAAATCTTTAAAGCTTTATTTAACAAGTTATCGTAATCATGGTGCTTTTCATGAAGATTGCACCGTAAAAATAGCTAAAGATTTAATAAAATTATTAAATCCTAAATGGTTGAAGATAGGTGGTTATTGGTACCCAAGAGGTGGTATTCCAATAGATATTTTCTTTGAACATGGCAAAAAACCAGATGGGGTTAATGTGCCCAATCAAAATGTTCCTAACTACAAGGGTAGGGGATAGGCATGACGTTACCAAATTTTGATCCAGTAATATTTTCAATTGGTCCTTTGGCTATTAGATGGTATTCTTTGGCTTACATTTTGGGGATAGTTTTTACCTTTTTAATCTTAAAAAAATTTAATTCTAAATCTAAAATCATGAGTGATAAGGCTCTGGACGATTGGATTATGTGGGCGGTTCTTGGTATTATTATTGGTGGTAGGTTAGGTTATGTTTTATTCTATAATTTTGGTTATTACCTTGCTAATCCAATTGATATTTTGGCAATTTGGCAAGGTGGTATGTCTTTTCATGGTGGTTTGCTTGGAGCTATTGTTGGTATGGTATTATTTTGTAGAAAATACAAAATAGACTTTCTAAAACTTACAGACATTCTTTCAATCTCAGCTCCAATTGGTCTGTTCTTTGGTCGTATTGCTAATTTTATTAATATGGAGCTTTATGGGCGTGTTACTGACTCAAAATTTGGTATTATTTTTCCAAATGCTGGACCTTTACCAAGACATCCAAGCCAACTTTATGAAGCCTTTTTAGAAGGGTTCTTATCTTTTATAATTTTAATATTATTAGTAAAATTTACTAAAATTCAAAATAAGAAAGGCTTTTTATCTGGTTTATTTTTAATATTTTATGCTTCGTCAAGAATTTTTGTTGAGCAATTTAGAGAGCCAGATGAGCAAATAGGTTTTATTTTTAATTATTTAACAATGGGGCAAATCTTATCAATTCCACTTATTATTATTGGGCTGGTGGTTATTTTTAGGTCTTTAAAAATAAATAATGGGACTGTCCCAAATCAAAAAATTTAGAATTAGAAAAATAAAATCATTCACTTTTTTCTTAATTTCCACTCAAAACTAAGAAAAAATTGAACGATTTTTGATTCGGTACAGACCCATAATCGTGAATAATTTTAATAAAATAGTTTTAACCTCTGCTATTGTCTTTTTTATGATCTAGTTTAGATTGTTTTCTATCTTTTTTATCTTCAGATTTTTTTTCCACTGAGTTGCTATTTTTATTTTTCATGACTTTTATAAGTATGTAATTAATTTAAAGGTAAAAGGTAAATATGTAGCATATTATGCATATAACTTGTAATTTATTTAGCTATTCTATTTAGCAAAGACTTTTTTATTTTTGGCCATTCATAAGGAATAATACTGCAAAGTACAGTATCTCTAACAAAGTTATTTTGAACTATTTTATGATTTCTAAGAATACCCTCTGATTTAGCCCCTAGTTTTTTCACAGCATTGATGGATCTTTTATTTCTAGAATCAATATGAAATTCTACCCGATTAAATTTTAACTCTTCAAAGGCAAATTCAAGTAATAGCAATTTTGTTTCTGGATTAACTTTTGTACCCCATTTAGATGGATGATACCAAGTAAAGCCAATAGCTATTTTTTTATCTAAAAAAGATATGTCATAAAATCTGGTACTACCAATAATTTCTTGGCTGCTATTTTCTACAACAACATATGATATTTGTGTGTTATTTCCTATTGCTTCATTTTGTTTATTTATGTAATCAGAAATAAATTCATCAATAGGTTGATTTATTGGCTTATTAAAAGTCCAGATTTCATCTAATGCTGCAATGTTTTTTATTTTAGGGATATCTTCTTTTCTAAATTTTCTTAGGGTAATGTATTTTCCTTGCAACTTTTCTTTAAAATTTTTTTGTATCATATTCTACTTTTTATCAATTACATTAACAAACTCATGATTAACATCTCTATGCTCTGCTTCATCTGCACGAATATATTCAATTACATCTCGTAATTTAGCATTTTTTGATAAATCCCAATAATCAATGGCAATTTGTGGTGCTGGTACATTTTTAAGAGTCCCTTTGTCTATTTTATTAAGATATTGAGTATAGTTATATTACTGCAATTTTTGTTTTCATAGATGATTTTTTAAGAATTTATCAAAAATCTGAAGCTAAAAAGATGATAAAAGGTAAAAATTAGTAGAATTAGATAAGGGAAGATGACTTTAGCTGAGATGATACCCACAAATTTCTTTTTCTAAATTTGATTAGCTATGATAGATCTATTAGTGTTATGCCTAAATTATTAATTCTAACAACGATAATGATTCATGTTCAAGAAGATGTAAGAGTGATTTATAATATTTCAAGTTGAAATTAATATTAAAAAAGTTGATTATTTAAGAAATAAACATATCCAAAATAATTTTTTACTTCACAAATGCCAAATAAAAATATTACCATGACGGATGTTGTAGTAAAAGAATTATTTGAGTTACCTTCTAATCAAAATCTTCCTTTAAATTTTCAATTAAAAGACGGTGAATCTTCAACTGACTATCAATATAGGGTTCTAAGAGCTTTTTATGATATAAAAGACGGTGATATCAATTTTTTAACTAAACATGACTTAATTCAAGAATATGAGTCAGAGGCAGATTTTGTTAATTATCATTTAAAACATAAAGCTTTAGACATAGCAGCTAAAAAAATTGCAAAGCGTCAGAAGGGGTTTTTACCAAGTCACTAGATGCTTTATTTATAGATGCAAATATGAAGTTGACATTGGTATTAGATGCCTTGCTTAATGATAGCCTGGTAAATGCGGCATCATTTATGTGGGAGTTAGATAGATACAGTAATAATGAGCGAGATTTAGATAAAGATCATCAAGCTTTATTGGACCAAAATAATCAAGATTATGATAGATTAAGAAAGCAGGGTGAAGAATTAAAAGATGGTGAGGATATTTCTTTGCCAAAGACTGGTAAGCAAAAGAGGTGGGAAGCTTTGGCGCATTTATATGGTGCTGCGAGTAATATGCTGGGTATGTCTAATGTTTCTTCTGGCGATAAGGGCTCTATTGTTAGTGGTCACAGTGATAGTAGACCAGTTACTAATGCATCTGGTTATAGCCAATTAAATATGACGAGGGCTTTAAATAGTCAAACTCAGGATAAGGATTCTATTGCTATTAGGTCTAGAGATAAAAGGTCAGACACAACAAGTGATGGTTCAATAAATCCTCTTACACAAGAAGCACTAGATACAATTGGGTATAGCGATTTTTTTCAAGACCCAAGTACTGTTTCTTATTCTGAATTTTCTGATGGCGTTCTTACGTTAAAAAACTTGGGTTTTGAAGAAATTCAGATGGGTAACCCTACTGTAATGAATTATTTCTATAGTGTCGACGATGCTCTTGAAGAAGAATATCGTCCATTAGTAAGAGAAGTTATGGACGAGATACAACAATATATCAATATACAGTTCCAAGAGGTTGAAGCAAGTAGTGAGGCTCTATTTACAATTAATCAGAAGGCTCTCTCTCCTGGTATTGGCGGACAGGCATTTGGAAATACTCTGATAACATTTAGTGACTACTGGATTTCTACATCATATGCAAAATGGATTATAGCTCATGAAATAGGACATATACTAGGGCTAAGTCATCCAAGCCCAGATAATAGCAATACTGATATAACTCTTATGTCCTATAATGCTGGAGACTATATAGAAAGAACTAACCCAAATATCAGTCTTCAATGGCAAGACATTGCTGCACTTCAGCATACATATGGTGTTAAACCTGGAATCATACCTGTAAAAATGGTTCTAGATGGCGTCACGCAACAAGCATTAACATATTACGGTATAAGTGAATTAGATGCATCTTCTTATGGTTTATCATCTTTATTACAT